>DATJKM010000067.1:0-32889 GCA_035491515.1 Candidatus Udaeobacter sp.
AGGGCAGGCGGTTTTATTTTATTATTGGAGGCCTCCGGTAGTTGACGTGGTACCGCTATTACAGGCATAATATTATAAAAATCGGAAAACGCATGAATGGGATCCGCCAGGAGTGTAATCAGAAAGGGACGTTTCATGGGCATTGAGCATTTACTCGAGAAGGCATCCGCCTATATGAAAGAGCAGGACCTTATACGCATCCAGGAAGCCTATAACTTTGCGGAGCAAGCCCATCATGGACAAGTTAGGAAATCGGGAGAGCCTTATATTCTGCACCCCGTAGCGGTTGCGGATATACTTGTTGATATGCAAATGGACGTGCTGTCGATTATTGCAGCATTGCTTCATGATGTTGTTGAGGATACGACGGTAGATTTGCAGACGGTTCGCGCAAAATTTGGCGAAACCTGTGCGATGCTGGTAGACGGTCTAACAAAGCTTGAAAAAATTCAGTTTCGTTCGAAGGAAGAGCAGCAGAACGAAAATTATCGTAAAATGTTTGTCGCTATGGCGCAGGACATTCGCGTAATATTAATTAAATTAGCAGATCGTCTTCATAACATGCGTACGCTCAAATTCCAATCGGAGGAAGCCCAGCGCCGTATCGCGTATGAGACGCTGGAAATCTTTTGCCCAATCGCACACCGTCTCGGTATTTCGGCTATCAAATGGGAAATGGAAGACATTGCGCTTCGTTTCTTGAATCCGCAGCAATACTATCGCATCGCTAATTTGATGAAGAAGAAGCGTGCGGAACGCGAGCAGTATATTGATGATGTCATCTCCCGCATTACGGAGAAGCTTGAGGAAATGGGCATAGAGGGCGATATTTCCGGACGCCCGAAACATTTGTACAGCATTTACAAAAAAATGACCGACCGCAACAAGCAGTTCACCGAAATTTACGATCTGCTTGCGATTCGCATTATCGTGGATAATATTAAAGATTGTTATGCGACGCTCGGAATTATTCATACGCTTTGGAAACCGATGCCAGGTCGCTTTAAGGATTATATCGCAATGCCGAAGGCGAATATGTATCAATCGCTGCATACGACGGTTATAGGGCCGAATGGAGAGCCTACGGAGGTACAGATTCGAACTTGGGAAATGCACCGGACCTCGGAATACGGTATCGCGGCGCATTGGGCGTACAAAGAGGGATCGCTTGTGCCGGGCGGCAGCTTCGAGGACAAAATGTCCTGGTTCCGTGAAATTTTGGAGCTTCAGAATGAGGCGCGCGACGCGTCTGAGTTTATGGAGTCGCTCAAGATGGACTTTTTTTCCGATCTCGTATTCGTGTTTACGCCGAGCGGTGAAGTTATTGAGCTGCCTGCCGGCTCAGTGCCGCTTGATTTCGCATACCGGATTCATACGGAGATCGGAAATCGGACGATCGGTGCGAAGCTGAACGGTCGGATCGTACCGCTTGATCATAAGCTGAGAACCGGGGATATCGTCGAGATTTTAACGTCGAAGCATTCTTACGGACCAAGCCAGGATTGGGTGAAAATCGCTCAGTCTTCCCATGCCCGCAGCAAAATCAGGCAGTGGTTCAAGAGGGAGCGGCGCGAGGAGAACGTTGCGAAAGGCAAGGATCTGCTGGAGCGGGAGCTGAAGCGGCTCGGACTTGAGCCGTCTGCTTGGCTGCATGATGATAAGCTGCAGGAGGCAGCGGCCAAATTCGCCTTTAACGACATTGAAGATATGATGTCCGCAATCGGATTTGGCGGTATTACAGCGGCGCAAATTTGTACGAAGCTTACGGAGAAGATGCGCAAGGAAGCTGAACTCGCCAGCCAGTTGGAACTGACGGCTGAAGTAAAGGAAATTAAATCGCCCGGCAACCGGAAGACGAGACCGAATCAAGGCGTGACAGTGAAGGGCATCGACAATCTGCTTGTCAGATTCGCGCGCTGCTGCAACCCTGTTCCGGGAGATTCGATTATCGGCTATATTACGCGCGGCCGCGGCGTCTCCGTCCACCGGATGGATTGCCAGAACATACCGTTCGGCGATCAAGGTGAAGAGGGCGAACGCGTCATAGAGGTCGAGTGGGAAGATTCCATCGAGGCTAATTACAGCGTTGACATCGAGATTACAGGAAATGACCGCAGAGGCCTTCTAAATGAAGTGCTGCAGGCTGTGTCGGAGAGCAAAACCAACATTTCTGCCGTTACCGGACGTTCGGTCAAAAACAAAATGGCGCTTATTCATATGACGGTGCTCATCCGAAACATCGAGCATCTGACTTCGGTCGTAGAGAAAATCAAACGGGTTCAGGACATCTATTCCGTCCAACGTATTATGCAATAGACATTTGGCTCAAGGCGTATAACGGACGAGTTGTATATCGGAGGGTTAAAGGCAGTGAAGGTAGTCGTACAACGCAGCAAGCAGGCAAAGGTCGTCATTGAGGGCGAAACGGCAGGAGCCATAGATTTTGGACTTGTGCTGCTGGTCGGTATAGCTCACGAGGATACAGAAGCGGACATTGTATGGATGGCGGACAAGGTGGCTAACCTGCGCATTTTCGAGGACGAGTCCGGCAAAATGAATCATTCGGTTACCGATATCGGTGGTCAGCTGCTGTCGGTATCGCAGTTTACGTTATATGGCGATTGCCGAAAAGGAAGAAGGCCGAACTTTATGGCAGCGGCTAGACCTGAGCAAGCGGAGCAGCTTTACGATAAGTTTAACGAAACGCTTCGCTCAGCGGGCCTTGTTGTGGAGACCGGCCGCTTCGGTGCGATGATGGATGTGGAGTTCGTTAATTCAGGTCCAGTTACGTTAATTTTGGAGAGCGGCGCTTAATATGGCGTTCGTGGGAAACAATATACATTAAGCTGTGCGGGTGAGCAACAGACCATGCGCGAGCAGTATGCCATATTGGAGGAATACTACGAATGCATCAATCACGCAAGGAGCAAGGAATGGAACGGGCTTCCCGGAGGCTGCTGCATATGGACCGTAGAGAAGCTAAGGTATTTGCAGAGCTGGAGGATGATATTGAAGCGGCTGAAGAATGGGCGGGCTTTCCGCATCAGCCTCGCCGCGGCAATCCGGGTCATTTGTAGCTTTAACATGATCACCGTCTGAGCGTATATGCCCGGACGGTTTTCTAGTCACGCCGTAAAAACGCTTACGAAATTGTAATATTACTGTAATCAATCTCTAACTTTCTTTTAACATCGCTAACCTATAATAAATCTCGACCCCCTTTTTAAAAATATATTTTACTTTTGGACCTACAAACACGTTTTGTAGGTTTTTTTCTGCCCATTTTCGGCAGCGGCTGCTGCGGGCTCAGATCGATCTTGACTTTAACCTTTGTCAGAGGTAAAATTAATCCTCAGTATGACTAGCATTAAAGGATGAATCCATTTGATGTGGATGAGATCCCGCTATGCGGTGAAATATAAGCATGGGACAAAAGGATTGCTTTTTACATACTTATATTTATTATAACGATTCGCGGATGGGACAAAGTAATTCTTCGCGCTATATCCAGAGAGGGACGCCACTTGGCTGCAAGCGTCCTTATATCGGCTGAATGAACAGACTTCCCGGAGAACAGACAGTGAACAGCTGAAGGTAGCAGGCAATAGGCTTGCGGCTAACAGCGTAAAGTAGCTGGACTGCGGATGACGGACGTTAACCGTCTTGGAGCGGGCTGATGCATAGGATGCAGGCTCGAAATGTGGGTGGTACCACGGGAGATTCACTCTCGTCCCTTATGGCGCAAGCCGTTAGGAACGGGAGTTTTTTGCGTTTTCCGGCTTTAACGAGTTTATTACGCAGACAGGAGGTTTTATTCAATGGCATTTCAGAAAATGCCGGGCACACAGGATATTTTGCCTGGCGCGGTAGAGAGATGGCAGTATGTCGAGCAGAAGGCGCGGGATATTTGCCAGCGTTACAACTTCCGTGAAATTCGCACACCGATCTTTGAATCTACTGAGCTATTCCAACGCGGAGTCGGTGAAACGACCGACATCGTTGAGAAGGAGATGTATACCTTCACAGACCGCGGTAACCGCAGCCTAACGCTGCGTCCGGAAGGAACCGCAGGCGTTGTAAGGTCGTATGTGGAAAATAAACTGTATGGCGAGCCTGACGTGTCTAAGCTGTACTACATCGGACCTATGTTTCGTTACGAGCGGCCGCAGGCCGGCCGTTACCGCCAACTGCATCAGTTTGGCGTTGAGGCTTTAGGATCAGTTGATCCGGCTATTGATGCAGAGGTTATCGCACTTGGTTATACGTTTTATACGGAGGTAGGACTAAAGGGCGTGCGCGTGGAAATCAACTCGGTCGGCACACCTGCGGTGCGCGCGGTATTCCGCGAGCGCTTGCTTGCATTCCTTGAGCCGAAGCGCGAGCTGCTTTGCAAGGATTGCCAGTCGCGGATGGACCGCAATCCGCTTCGGGTGCTTGACTGCAAGGTCGATCAGGAGCATTTTACAGACGCGCCATCGATTTTGGACAGCTTGGACGAGGAATGCCAAAACCATTTTGACAAGGTTAAAATGTACTTGAGCGACATGGGCATTCCTTATGAAATTAATCACCGGCTCGTTCGCGGGCTCGACTACTATACCCATACGGCTTTTGAATATAAGGCTGAGGGCATCGGTACGATCGATACCGTCGGCGGAGGCGGCCGTTATAACGGTCTCGTCTCGGAAATCGGCGGCCCCGATCAGCCGGGAGTCGGTCTTGGCCTGGGCCTCGAAAGAACGATTTTGCTGCTTCAGCATCAAGAAACGGAATTGCCGGCTTTTAACCAAGTCGACGTCTATGTCGTTGCGCTTGGCGAAGCGGCAGAGCGCGAGGTGACGAAGCTGGTTTACCAGCTGAGACAGAACGGCATCCGGGCAGAGCGCGATTATCTTGGTCGTAAGATGAAAGCGCAGATGAAGTCGGCAGACCGGCTTCAGGCGCGTTATACGGCTATTCTCGGCGACGATGAGCTTGAGCGCGGCGAGATATCCCTCAAGGACATGTCGAGGGGCGAGCAGCGTATTGTGGCATTAGATAAGCTTGCCGATGAAATAAAAGGTTAATCTTCACCTCTCCAAACAATCTAACTAAATGAGGAGCATGAAAACTATGTTGTTAAAAACACATCACTGCGGCCGCTTAACGAAAGCGGACGTTGGTCAAACGGTTATTCTAAACGGCTGGGTGCAGCGTCGTCGCGACCTTGGCGGCGTACTATTTATCGATTTGCGCGACCGCTCGGGTATTGTTCAAACGGTATTTAACCCGGATTTCTCCGGCGATGCTCTAGCGATCGCAGACCGCGCCCGTAACGAGTTCGTTCTTGCTATTCAAGGAACAGTTGTAGAACGCGATGCGGAAACCTACAACGCGAACCTGGCTACTGGCGAAATAGAAGTGCGCGTAACGAAAATCGAAGTGATGAACGCCGCAAAAACGCCTCCGTTCCCGATCGAAGACGGCGTAGAGGTAGATGAGTCGCTGCGCTTGAAATACCGTTACCTGGACCTGCGCCGCCCGGAAATGCAAAAAACGCTGTTCCTTCGTTCGAAGGCAGCAAAGGTATTCCGCGATTTCCTGGACGGAGAAGGCTTTATCGATGTAGAAACGCCGATATTAACGAAAAGCACGCCGGAAGGCGCGCGTGATTACCTGGTGCCGAGCCGCGTGCATGAAGGCGAATTTTTTGCCCTGCCGCAATCACCGCAAATTTTCAAGCAGCTCTTGATGGTTGGCGGCATTGAGCGTTACTACCAAATCGCCCGCTGCTTCCGGGATGAGGATCTTCGTGCAGACCGTCAGCCGGAATTCACGCAAGTCGACATCGAGACTTCCTTCCTGTCGCAGGATCAATTGCTTGCTATGATGGAAGAGCTTACGGCTAAGCTGCTTAAAGAGACGGTTGGCGTAGAGCTGGAGCTTCCGTTCCAACGTATCACTTACGCGGATGCAATGAACAAATACGGCTCTGACAAACCGGATCTGCGTTTCGGTCTTGAGATTGAAGACATTACCGATATCGTATCAAGCAGCGATGTAAAAGTGTTCGCAAGCGTAGCGGCAAGCGGCGGAGTTGTAAAAGCGCTAAACGCTAAGGGCTGCGCGAGCTGGAGCCGCAAGGAGCTTGACGACCTGCAGCCGTTCGCTGCGCGTTACGGCGGTAAAGGCCTTGCATGGATTACGGTGAAGGATGGCGAATGGCGCGGACCGATCGTTAAATTCCTTAAACCGGAAGAGATTGCTGCGCTTACAGAGCGTCTGCAAGTTGAAGATGGCGATTTGCTGACATTCTCTGCGGATAAGAAAAAGGTCGTTGCAGATGTACTTGGCAACCTTCGCTCGAAGCTCGGCAAGGATCTTGGCTTGATCGACGAATCGAAATTCAAATTCGCTTGGGTGGTTGACTTCCCGCTGCTCGGCTGGGATGAGGATGCGAAGCGTTACGTTGCGGAACATCATCCGTTCACGCGTCCAAATGAAGACGATCTTCACTTCTTCGATACGGATCCGGGACAAATTCGCGCGCAAGCTTATGATCTTGTTCTTAACGGCTACGAAGTAGGCGGCGGCTCGATGCGTATTTACAAGCGTGAAGTACAGGAGCAAATGTTCAAGGCGCTTGGCTTCAGCATGGAGGAAGCGCAAGAAAAATTCGGCTTCCTGCTGGATGCATTTGAATACGGAACGCCTCCGCACGGCGGTATTGCCTTCGGCTTCGACCGTCTGGTCATGCTGCTCACCGGCCGTACGAACCTGCGTGAAACGATTGCATTCCCGAAAACGGCAAGTGCGACCGATCTGCTTTGCGATGCGCCTTCCGAGGTCGAGCTGTCGCAGCTTGAGCAATTGCATATCCGTACCGTGATTAAGCCAAAGCAGCCGGTTGCCGCTGCAGCTGCAGCTGCAGCTGCGGAAACAAACGAAAAATAAGCGATCAATGCTAAGGAGGCGGCAGCCTGATGCTTCACCAATTTTCACGTACAGAGCTGGCTATCGGGCCAGAAGGGCTTGCGCTAATGAAGGGGAGCACGGTTGCCGTGCTCGGCATCGGCGGTGTTGGCGGCATTGCTGCTGAGGCGCTTGCACGTACCGGCGTTGGGCGTATTATACTCGTAGACAAGGACGTTGTGGATATTACGAACGTCAACCGTCAGATTCATGCGCTCACGACAACGGTCGGACAGCCAAAAGCAGAGCTCATGCGCGATAGGATTAAGCTCATTAATCCCGAATGCGATGTAGTAGCCTTGCGGATGTTTTATACGGAGGAAACGTATGAGCAGTTTTTTGAGTATCCGCTCGATTATGTGTTAGATGCATCGGATACGATTTCGTACAAGATTCATTTGATCAAACAATGCCTGGAGCGGAAAATACCGATTATTTCGAGTATGGGCGCTGCGAACAAGATGGACCCTACGAAGTTCCAGGTCGTCGATATTTCGAAGACGCATACCGATCCTTTGGCGCGGGTTATCCGTACGAAGCTGCGCAAGGAAGGGATTAAGCGCGGCGTGAAGGTCGTATTCTCGACAGAGACTCCGATGAAGCCGCGCGAGGATGTAACGAAGAAGATTGTTCCGGAAAATGCGCCAGAGATTCGTAAGGCCAAGCAGCCTCCGGCAAGCAATGCGTTCGTTCCGCCCGTTGCCGGTCTGATCATGGTCAGCGTCGTTGTGAGAGATCTGCTTGCTGCAGGCGGTATTGAGCTATGAATGAAGCGCTTGTCAAAAAGCTGAGATTAACGCCGGAGATGAAGGCGCTCGTGCTAAAGCCGCCTTCTGACCATTACTTGGCGGAGCTGGGCTTAAGCGCCGATTCAACGGTCGTTGACGGGGATGAGCAGTATGATTTCGTACTGCTATTCGTTCTAAATATGGCCGAGCTGGCAGAGCATGCGCCAGCCGCCATTCGGGCGGTCAAGGAAGATGGTATGCTCTGGATCACTTATCCGAAGGGTTCGTCCAAAATCAAGACGGATATTAACCGCGATACGGGCTGGAAGCATATGCTGACGCTGAATGTGGAAGGTGTCGCTTTGATCGCTATGGACGATACATGGTCTTCTATGCGCTACCGGCCCGCTGGAGCTGCAAAGAGCGGTACAAGCCGCCGCACAGCTTCAGCAGCCTTAGCCGGAACGGCTGGGCCGCTTCCCGCAGCTTCTAAAGCGGAGGAGACTCCTTTGCCGGAAGACTTTGCAAAAGCGTTGCAGGCGTCTCATGCGGCTGAGCAATTTTTCCAACAAAGTCTGACTACAGCGAAGAGACGCGACTTCGTGAAGTGGATTACGGATGCGAAGCGTGAGGAAACGCGTGCGAATCGGGTTGCGGCTGCAGTTGATAAGCTGGAGAGAGGGCTTAAATCTCCATCCGACAAATAATGAACGAGAAGATAGCTGTATCGGGAAAAAAGCTTATAAGCTTTTTTCTGCGATGCGGCTATTTTTCTTATGGGATAAGATAGTGAGCGGATAGGGATTAACCCGCTGTCTGGCGAACAAATGTGCTTGTATGCTATGATCGGGTTAACAGACGGTAGAAGGTTGGGGAGAAGGATGGACTTATTTTCATATCAAGAAGCTGAATTGCCGCGCGCCAGGCTGCTTGCGGATCGCATGCGGCCGCAAACGCTGGATGAATATATTGGGCAAGAGCATATAGTAGGTACGGGAAAGCTGCTGCGCAGGGCGATCGAGGGCGATCAAGTGTCGTCTATTTTGTTATACGGGCCTCCGGGCTGCGGCAAAACGACGCTTGCCCACATCATTTCCCTTCGGACGGCTGGCGAGTTTGTGAAGCTGAATGCGGTGGACGCATCCGTCAAGGATGTACGCGAGGTTATTGATCAGGCCCGCACGAATAAAGCGATGTATGGCAAGAAGACGATTCTTTTCTTAGATGAGGTGCATCGCTTTAATACGGCAAGGCAGGATGCGCTGCTGCCGGCTGTCGAGCAGGGAATCATTATCTTTATCGGAGCGACGACGGAAAATCCGTTTCATCATGTGAACGGCGCTCTATTGTCCCGCTCGACGCTGTTTCAATTAGAGCCGCTTGGCGAGGCGCATGCCTATGAAGCGATGAGGAGAGCGTTATCCGATCGGGAGCGGGGGCTCGGCTTTATGGATTTACAAGTCGATGAGGACGCGCTGCAGCATATTGCCGCTATGGCGGGCGGCGATATTCGCCGTGCGCTCAATGCGCTTGAGCTGGCCGCAGTGACAACGCCTTCTGAGCAGGATGGCTCGGTACGCTTGACGCTCGAGGTAGCGCAGGAGTCGATACGGAAGCCGTCGATACGCGCCGATCTGTCTACGCAATACGATGTGCTTTCGGCATTCCATAAGAGCGTGCGCGGCTCGAGTGACGCGGCTCTGTTCTGGTTTCTATATGCGGTCGAGAAGCTGGGAATGGATCCGATGACCTTTATCCGCAGGCTGATCGTTGCTTGCAGCGAGGATATTGGACTTGCGAATCCGCAAGCGATGATTCAGGCGGTTACCGCGATGGATGCTTATCATAAAATTGGCTGGCCGGAAGCCAAATACAATATCTCGCAGGCGATTTTATTTGCGGTAGAGAGCCCGAAGTCCAACGCGACAGCAATAGCAATTGGCAATGCAGAGGCGGCTATCGAACGTGCGGGCGGAGCGGAGGTACCGCTACATCTGCGTGATACTCATTACAAGGGCGCGCAGCAGCTTGGACATGAGGGCTATAAATATCCGCATGATTACCCGAATCATTATGTGAAGCAGCAGTATTTGCCCGACAGGCTTGGCGGAATGACCTTTTACAAGGCAACAGAGCAGGGGATGGAAGATAAAATCAAACAAAACCAGCAAAAACGAGCACATTAGCTACGCATATTACAGGTTTATTCCTGTAAATTGATATGAATCCGAATCAAGATGACTATAATGGGCTGTCTCAAACTAACATGGCCTGACAGCCACCACCATGAATGAAAATGTTCTTGGGCTGTGACGCTGCAAGTTCCATAATGGAATTGCAGGTCACAGGCCGTTTCTTTTTTGGTAGGACACACTCTGAGTCTCAAACCGGCCGACTGTATCCCACGAGCACCGCCAATTGTGCGACGAGCACGTGTATAAAAACTCTTTTACTCTGAGGATACATGACCTGCATTCAATCTATTGATGAGGTGATGGGGATGGAGGCGATTTTGGAACGTTGTGCGGGGCTGGATGTTCATCAGGAGACCGTTGTAGCTTGTGTTCTTTATGGTGAATTAGAGCGTAAGCCCAAACACGAAATCCGTACTTTCTCTATGACAACGAAAGGTCTGTTAGCCCTTCACGATTGGCTAGGCGAATGGGAATGCACACACATCGCCATGGAAAGTACAGGTGTGTACTGGAAACCGGTTTGGAACATTTTAGAAGGGGCGTATACGCTCATACTTGCGAATGCCAGAAGGATTAAGAACGTGCCTGGGCGTGAGACAGACGTTGCCGACGCGTTCTGGATTGCCCAATTACTTCGTTCAGGACTTATTTCCCCCAGCTTTGTACCTCCAGTGGATATTCGGAATTTGCGTGATTTGACACGCTATCGACGGAAGCTGCTTGGTAATGCGACAGCAGAGAAGAATCGAATCCATAAAATATTGCAGGATGCGAATTTGAAGCTTACCACCTACATCAGCGATATTTTTGGAGTATCGGGTCGTGCGCTGCTAGAGTCCGTTATTAATGGAGAGGTTTTAGAAGCTGATGAAGTCCGAAAGAAAGTAAAGACTTCTCTCAAGCGAAAAGTTCCCGAGCTTCTTGAAGCTCTTGATGGGCGAATGAGAAGACACCATCGATTGATGCTAGGTCTGCACTTGGACCACTTATCATACGTAGAGAAACAACTAGAGAAAGTAGAATTTGAAATCGACCGATTACTTGAGCCTCACTTGTCATCCATTGAACTGTTGATCACGATTCCCGGAATTCAGAAAGATGCGGCGGCGGTCATCTTAGCTGAGATCGGGAATGACATGTCTTGTTTTGGAGGCGATCCACAAATAGCAGCTTGGGATGGGCTGAGCCCAGGCAATAATGAAAGTGCAGGAAAGAAGAAAAGTTCGCGTATAGCTAAGGGAAACAAAAGCCTGAAAGCTGTGCTTTGCCAAGCTGCTTGGGCAGCAAGCCAATCTAAGGGAACCCGGCTAGCTTTCTTTCTTTTATCGCATACAGAAACGACGAGGACAGAGGAAAGCGATAATAGCAACAGCTCATCTCCTCCTACGTATGATCTACCGAATGCTTAAGGATAGAGTGCCCTATCGTGAAGCAGGCTGGGACTATCTAACCTCTTCAACATCTTCTGTAGATTATTGGATAAAAAAATCGAGGCTCAGGGATTCTCCGTAAAAATAGAACCCTCCGAAGCCTCTTAAATAATTTTTTTTGAATTTCATGATCTTAATGGAGGAGTGTCTTTTTGCGCTTTTTTGAGACATACATTTTCGTATAAAAAGGATATAGACCTTGAAGGACGGCTCATCCTGCTATGATCAGTAAAAGAAGAAACGGATTGTAAATATGAAGTGCGAAACCTAAGGAAAGATAGAAAAATAGATCTAGAATTTAGAACTATTTCCGTCAAACCAGCTCCATTCACAGAGATAAGTCTAGAAAATTGACCTATTGCAGCGCCAGCCCCCACTTAATGAGCATCTAGGCACCTTCAATCGATAATAGATCTAAAATCTAGGTCTATTTCCGTCAAACTAGCTCCATTCACAGAAATAAGTCTAGAAAATTGACCTATTGCAGCGCCAGCCCCCACCAAATAAGCATCCGGGTATCAGTCCATCGAAAAGGGGCAGTCTCAAAAGGTCTAAAGACCCGAGAGACTGCCCCTGTTTTCTAACGTGAGTTTTAAGCAATCGAAAACATTAGGCCGAAATAGCCGAATACGGCAGTCAATATACCCATGATGAAAGCGGGGATAAGCTTATTCGTGTGGTACATCCAGATCAATCCTCCGGCCATCAGCACAGCTGCGGCAAGCATGAGTATGCTCTCCATATGCAGCGTAAATTGCAAGGCGATGTCGGGGCTGAAGCTGCCTTTGTAGACCGATGTGAAAAGCGGTGAAGGCGAGACGGTCTGCAGCGTTTCTTTCACGGTGTGCGGCGGCGTTTGTTGTCCAAGCGCACCGGTAGCCGCGAGCACAAGCAGCGCGATGATGCTTTCCGCTTGCAGCCATCGCCTCGGGTTGAAGGCAGGATTGCGTTTTGCCATTTTTTTATAGATGAAGCCGTTCGAGTAGGCAAACAGCAGCAAAGGCAAAATCAATAAATGCTTGATAAGGAGCATTTGCCCGTAAGGCAGCATCCAGGCGTTCACATATTCCGGCGTCGTGAACGACATAAGGACAAAGCCGGCTAGAAGGGTCACCAGCACGCAAGCAATCGCGACGGGTGAAAACCACCGCAGAAATGCTTTCCAATTGGCATTGTCCTTGGAAAACCAGCTTACGACGAATAATATGCCGATCCATACGCTGACGGCGAGGAAATGGGAAGCATGCGTAATCAGTCCTCTAAACCCGTAAAGCGACGAAGCGTGACCGGCATAGCCGAACCAAACGATCAGCAAAAATGTGACAAACAAAGCAACCTTAGGCATATGCTTGTCGCCCCTGAACGCTTTAAGCCCAAGCAGAAAAGCGAGCCCTGCTGAGCCGATCGTAGTCCACAGCCAAGCCTTTCCGGTATTGATATCGAGCAGGATGCTCTTAAGAATAGAGCTGTATGTCATATCAAAGTCTTTGGCGAATACGAGGGCGAGCTTATGGATCGGGACGTAAGACAAAACCGGAATCGCTATTACACACGCCAGCAGCAAGCCGCTCGGCACCGAAACGGAGGGTCTCTTGTCCTCCGGCACAAGCTGCAGCAGTAAGGACCCCGTCAGAATAGCGAAGCAGACGTATAGAAGGCCTTCGCTGACATATATCATTATTTGCGCCTCCGCAAGAACATTACGAGAGCAGCCGCCACAATAATGACCCCGATAATAATCGCGGGCGTGTAGTTAGTGCCGGCTTGACCCGTAGCCGATTCGTTATTTTCTCCGCCTGCATCCGCACTTGCTTCGGGCGAAGGCGATGGGGAAGACGTCACTGCAGGCGCTTCGTTTGTCGCTTCCGGTTCTGGCGAGGGCTCGTTCGTCACGACGGGCGCTTCGACGGTAAAAGCGTAATCTCCTTCCACGGAATGGCCATCGGCACCGATAATGGCCCATTTCACAGTGTAAATGCCATTCGGCAGAGCGGATGGAACAGTACCGCTCATCGTCGTCCCGTCAACTTCGACTGTACCTTTTTCCATCTCCTCGCCGGCTGCATTCCATATTTTAAAATTACTTAGCTTCTCGATCTTTGTGTTAAAAGTCAGCTCAATGCGCTCTGGCGAGACGGCAACCGTCGCATCCTGTGCCGGAACAGCGTTTTCTAGTCTGGAATGAGCCATCGCAACGCCCGGCACGAGCCACAAAGCTGCAAGGCAAATTAGCAATATCCGTTTCATTTGTAAGCCTCCTACATATTATTGTGACAACCTGCATCTTAAGCTGATTGCATTATAACAGATTCCGTGAAGCGTTAGCTCATCATTAAAGATGCAATTCGTTGCGGCTTTATGAACATTTGCTGAAGGCTGCCCCCTTCAGCTGTATAAAAAACGCGGGAATAGGCTGGAATTCCGCGTATAAAGGCTAGCCTATGACGAATACACATAACTACAGTCTTGAGTGAGCTAACCTTGAGACGTTACCATTTGACGCGGCGGCCCGGCATCTTGGAGAGCTCTTACATTACACAAAGATCGCCGTATCTTTGTATCAAAAAGGAGGTGCGCCTGTCATCGCATTTGGCTTGCCAATATTGCGAAGGACAGGAAATCGTTGAATGACCCATTACCGATTAGTTTGTCCCTTACGCTTATTTTATTTTTAGTGTTTATGAACGGCTTTTTTGTTGCAGCCGAGTTTGCGATGGTGAAGGTGAGAGGAAGCCGAATTGATACACTCGCCTCCGACGGACATTCGCGGGCAAAGCTGGCTTCTCATGTGACCGGCAATCTGGATGTCTATTTGTCTGCTTGCCAGCTGGGCATAACGCTAGCCTCGCTTGGTCTTGGCTGGATCGGCGAGCCGGCCATCTCCAAAGTGATCGAGCCGTTATTTGGCTATATAGGCGTTCGTAACGAGGTATTCATTCATACGCTCTCCTTCATTCTCGCCTTTTCCTTTATTACGCTGCTTCATATCGTACTGGGAGAATTGGCGCCCAAAACGGTAGCAATCCGCAAGGCCGAATCGATTACGCTGTTAACGGCAGGGCCGCTCGTTTACTTCTATAAGCTTATGTATCCCTTCATTTGGGTGTTGAACGGAATGGCCAATCAACTTCTCAAACGAATCGGAATCGAGCCTGCGACCGAGAAGGACTCCGCGCACACCGAGGACGAAATTAGGATACTGATGAAGGAAAGCCACAAAAACGGACTAATTGATAACACAGAGCTTACGCTCGTAGATAATATTTTTGATTTTACCGAAACGAATGCCCGCGAGATTATGATCCCCCGGACGGAAATGATTTGTCTAAATACGAGTCATACACTTGCTGACAATAAAAGACTCGCACTGGAGCAAATGTTAACGCGTTATCCGGTTTGCGAGAACGACAAGGACAATATTATCGGTTTCGTCCATATTAAGGACCTGCTGAAGGATACGTCGCAAAGCCTCCATGATATTAGGCAAATTACAAGGCCGATTACGACTGTGCCCGAGTCGATGCAAATTAGCACGCTGCTGAAGCTGATGCAGAAGCGGAAGTCGCAAATTGCAATTTTGATTGACGAGTACGGCGGTACTTCGGGTTTAGTGACGTTAGAGGACATCATGGAGGAAATTGTGGGCGAGATTCAAGACGAATTCGACGAGGAACGAGAGCATCTTGAAAAAAAAGACGACGATACCTACTCGGTCAGCGGCCTTATGCTTATTGAGGAAGTGAACAGCTTCTTCGGCCTTGATATTGAGACGGACGATTACGATACGATCGGAGGCTGGATTTATTCCAAAATTGAAATTCCCCCCGTCAATAACCAACGTGTCGATTACGCGGGCGAGTTTGAATTCATAATCGAAGAGATGGACCATCTTCGCATCTCCAGGCTAATTATCCGCAGAATTGGAGGACGGAATGAAGGGCATACCGGTCAATATCTGGGTTGAAAACAGAAATTTTGAAAAAAACAAGGCTGCTCTCACGCATCGGATGGACGCGTGAAAGCAGCCTTGTTGGGCAGGTCGCTTGTTAGGCTTAATTCGCGAGAGCTGCGGCCGTGTCAATTTTTTGGACGGTTTCGATCGTGCCGCCTCCAAGACAAACCTCTCCGTCATAGAGGACGACCGCTTGTCCGGGAGTGATTGCCTTCTGCGGCTTATCGAATGCGATATGCGCTGAGCCGTCCTCCAAGATTGTAACGCTAACGCCTTGATCAGGCTGGCGGTAGCGGAATTTAGCTGTGCAGCGGAACGTGCCGGTATCCGTTACCGGCATGATCCAATTCATGCCGCTCGCCGTCAGGCTCTCGGAATAAAGGCTAGGATGGCGTTCGCCCTGCACCACGTACAAAATGTTGCGCTCCAAATCCTTGTCAGCCACAAACCATGGCTCACCGGAGCCTGATCCTCCTATGCCGAGTCCTTGGCGCTGACCGAGCGTATAATACATCAGGCCGTCATGACGGCCTTTCTTCTCGCCGCTCTGAATATCAACCATATCGCCTGCTTGAGCAGGCAGATAGCCGCTTAGGAAAGTTTTGAAGTTTCGCTCCCCGATAAAGCAAACGCCGGTGCTGTCCTTCTTCTTAGCGGTATAGAGGCCAGCTTCCTCAGCAATGCGGCGCACCTCGGGCTTCGGAAGATGCCCGATCGGGAACATGGCTTTCGCCAGCTGCTTCTGATTGAGGGCGCTTAGGAAATACGTTTGATCCTTGTTCGAATCTACTCCTCGAAGCAGCTTCGTCAGGCCGTCTTCTGTACGCTCGACCCTTGCATAATGGCCTGTCGCCAAATAATCGGCGCCAAGCTCCATCGCGCGCTTCAGGAAATCGCCGAACTTAATTTCCCGATTGCACATGACGTCCGGGTTTGGCGTCCGTCCGCGCTTGTATTCATCCAGAAAATAAGTGAATACCTTGTCAAAATATTGCCGTTCAAAATTAACGGTATAGTAGGGGATGCCGATTTGTTCACATACGCGGCGAACGTCTTCCGAGTCCTCTTCCGCCGTGCAATGACCGAATTCATCGGTATCATCCCAGTTTTTCATAAAAATGCCGACAACGTCATAGCCTTGCTGCTTCAGCAGCAGCGCAGTGACGGAGGAATCGACGCCGCCTGACATGCCGACGACCACCCTTGTCGAAGCTTTTGGTTTATCCATCGTAAACACCACCTTGCTCGAATCAAACAACTATTATTGTAACATAGGCTGAAAACTTTTTCATGAAGTTGTATACCTTTTTGCACACGATGCTCGCGTGATATGTTAACATATAAGTGAAATGGGAATACAGAGGTTTAAAGAGCTAATAGAGGTAGAAATTTCATTATTCGAACATAACAACTAATAAAAGAGGTGCCACTTTGAAAATATCGACGAAAGGCCGCTACGGCTTAACTATTATGATGGAACTTGCGGCTAAATTTGGTGAAGGCCCGACTTCGCTCAAAAGCATTGCTGAACGAAATCAGCTTTCCGAACACTATTTGGAGCAATTAGTAGCACCTCTGCGCAACGCAGGTCTAGTGAAGAGCATTCGGGGCGCATATGGCGGCTATGTTTTATCCAAAGATCCGGAAACGATCACATCAGGCGACATTATCCGTATTCTTGAGGGCCCGATTTCTCCTGTTGACTTTACGGAAGAGGATGATCCTGCTAAACGTCAATTGTGGCTGCGAATCCGCGACAGCATCGCTGAAGTGCTTGATTCGACGACGCTCGCCGACCTCATCAACTTTGAGGATGAAGGCAAACCTGACAGCTACATGTTCTACATTTAAAGGAAGCTGACTTATGAAAACATACTACTTTGATCATGCTGCCACTACGCCTTTGCATCCTGACGTCGCGAAAGCGATGCTTGAGATTATGCAGGGGCCTGGCGGCAACTCGTCCAGCATGCACGCTTACGGAAGAGCTGCCAAGCAGCAGCTAAACCGTTCGCGCGATTCTATTTCTGCTGCCCTAGGCTGCAAGCCGGCAGAATTATTGTTTACTTCCGGCGGAACCGAAAGCGATAACGCGGCGTTGACCGGCGCTGCCCGAGCACAGCGCAAACGGGGTAAAACACATATCATCACTTCAGCGGGCGAGCATCACGCCGTTCTACATACATGCGAATGGCTTGCCAAGGAAGAAGGGTTCACCGTAACGGTGCTGCCGATTGACAGCACTGGACGAACGTCGCCGGAGCTGGTTCAAGCTGCAATGACGCCGGAAACGGGGCTCATTAGCATTATGCACGGAAATAACGAGGTTGGTACGCTGCAGCCTATCGAAGAAATCGGGCAAATCGCTAAGGCGGGCGGCGCGATATTTCATGTCGATGCCGTTCAAACCTTGGGCTGGACCCGATATCGGCTCAGTGAATCTCCCGTAGATTTGATGAGCTTCTCCGCGCATAAGATCAACGGTCCGCAAGGAGTTGGCGCGTTATACGTGGCTAACGGGACGCCGCTCGACGCGATTCAGCATGGCGGCTCTCAGGAGAGAAAGCGCCGTGCGGGAACGGAAAATATCGCCGGCATTGCCGGATTTGCGGCTGCTGTTGACATTTGTGTGAACGAGCTGGAAAATAAGCAACTTTTTATGGACAAGCTTCGTAAGAGATGGATAGAGCTGCTGCAAACGCATGTTGACGTGCCCATCGTTATAAATGGCAGCGAGCATCAGTATTTACCGCATATCGTAAATATCAGCTTTATCGGTGTTGATACGGAGACGATGCTGATGAACCTGGATATGGAAGGGATCGCGGCAGCAAGCGGCTCGGCCTGTACTTCCGGTGCGCTTGAGCGCTCGCATGTTTTGCGCGCTATGGATTTACCGCAGGAGCAAATTCAATCCGCTGTAAGATTTAGCTTCGGTTTGGGGAATACTTTGGAGGAATTAGAAGATGCCGCACAAAAAGTTGGAACAATCGTGAGGCGTATTCGTAATAACTACTAGGAGGCCTCTGCCTGAGCGTGATCAAACTTCAACAGCTTATTGGTCTTCCCGTTATCGTGATCCACTCCGGGAAGCTAGTCGGAACAGTCAAGGATGCTTGGTTCGATGAGCATTGGCTGCTTAAGGGCCTAATACTCGATTGTGCTAAGTGGTTTGCTTCATCCGTGAAAACAGTGGAGTGGTCTCACGTGTTATCCTGCGGCGAGGACACCGTTATTATAGAAAGCGAAGCTGTGATTGTTCGGATGAAATCGAAACTATTGCTGCGTTCTTTTTACACAGGATTAGTTAAAATAAAGGATTTGCCCGTCGTGACTGTCCAAGGTTTGCAGCTTGGCCGTATATCGGATGTTTATTTTTACCCAAAACAGGGTACACAAATAATAGGATACGAGCTTACGGACGGTTTTGTTTCGGATCTGATGGAAGGGCGCAAATGGCTGAAGGCGCCGAGTGATCCGGATAGTGTGTTACTCGGGGAAGACGCGATTATTGTTCCTGCTGTCAGTGAAGCGGAATTGGAGCCTGTCGCAGCTTCCAATTTCAAGGATAGGGAGAAATGAAAGATGATGAGATGTCCGAATTGTAATTCGAAAGATATCGGAAAGATTGGTTCCCACCAGTTTTATTGCTGGGGCTGCTTCATTGAACTGACGGTTAACGGCGACAAAATGTCGGTTTACCAAGTGGAAGAGGATGGCACGTTAAGCTCACTCGACGACTTGTTCTTTGAAGAGGAAATACCGCAGATTCACGCCAACTAATGTGATTTGCAATAAAAACGAAAATCGAAAAACGGTCTTTGGCCGTTTTTTTTTGTTGTTCGAGGATGATATTCACCGCTTGTACATATACTGAACTAGTTCCGCTTAACCTATTTGAGGCAGGCTGGAATAAGAAAGTTCGGGGGTGAGGGCGGTGGAACGATTTACAAAAAACCGTCTGTTTGTTTGGCTGATTTATACTATATTATGCTTACTTGCCATTTATCTGATGCTGCTTATAAAACCTCTTATCGTTAACGTTTACGATTTTTTGAAATCCGTGCTTGCTCCCTTCATCATCGCGATGATAATATCCTATGTTCTGAATCCAATCGTTACGATGCTTCATGACCGGAAGGTGCCAAGGACGATCGCCGTACTGCTTATCTATGCTGTGTTTTGCGCGGTCATTACGGTACTGCTCGTTAATTTGATTCCGATGTTCATTAGTCAGGTGCAGGAATTGAACCGTCATGCGCCGGAGCTGTCGATGCGTGCCCAAAATATCGTAACCGACATAAACAATACTTCGTTTTTGCCGGAGAGCATTCGCAACGGCGTGAATAAATCGTTGATGCATATGGAGAAGAAGCTTTCAGACAGTCTGTTTAATTTTGTGAATAATATCGGATCGATGGTGAATGTCATATTTATCACATTCATTATTCCGTTTCTCGCTTTCTATATCTTAAAAGATTTTGACGTGTTTGAACGGACCGTTATTACGTATGTGCCCAAAACGCATCGTAAAAACACAGTCAGGCTGTTAAAGGATATTGATACTGCACTCGGAAGTTATATTCGCGGCCAATTTTTGGTCTGCGTTATCGTGGGAGTGCTTGCGTATTTCGGTTACTTATTTATCGGAATGCCCTATGCTTTGCTGCTTGCGGGGATCGTTGCCATTACGAATGTTATTCCATACTTAGGGCCGTTTTTTGGGGCTGCTCCCGCGCTGCTGATGGCTTCAACCGTATCCATAAAAATGGTTATCCTAGTTGGCATCGTAAACGCAGTATGCCAAATACTTGAAGGAAACGTCGTTTCTCCACAGGTAGTAGGACGAACGCTTCATATGCATCCCTTGTCGATTATTTTTGCCCTTCTTGTCGGAGGCGAAATAGCGGGTATCGTCGGCATGATTTTAGCCGTTCCCATCTTTGCCGCTTGCAAGGTCATTATTCAGCATATGTTTGCTTATTACGTGCGGCGAAAGATTATTTGACAGGCGTAAGGGGTGTAGCTATAATTTTTAATTAATCAAGTGTTTATCATATTTGGATAAAACGTTGACGAAATGAAGTACGTCATAGCCCGTTAGCCAGAGAGAAAGCTTCTTCGCTATGGTTCCTTATGGAGCTTTTGAGCGTTGGTTGAGAAAGCTTTTATAACGAAGAGTGGCCGAAAGCTCTTTTCGGAGTGTGAAAGAACTTCACCGGGTGGACCCGTTATCGTCCAATGAAGGCGATTGCGCATGCTGTGCAATAACCAGGGTGGTACCGCGAATTTATTCGTCCCTGTCTATGACAGGGGCGTTTTTGTGTTTTATCAATTAAAGGGGGCTTATATTAATGAAAGCTAGTGAAATTCGTGCCAAATGGCTTGCTTTTTTTGAAAGCAAAGGCCATAAAATTGAACCGAGCGCGTCACTCGTACCGCATAACGATCCTTCCTTGCTATGGATCAATGCAGGCATGGCGCCATTGAAGGCTTATTTTGACGGCCGCGTCATTCCGGAGAACCCGCGTATTACGAACTCTCAAAAATGTATCCGTACGAATGATATTGAGAACGTCGGCAAGACCCGCCGTCATCATACGTTTTTTGAGATGCTGGGCAACTTCTCGATCGGTGATTATTTTAAAGAAGAAGCCATTACTTGGGCATGGGAGTTTCTAACCGAGCCGCAATGGATCGGCTTTGATCCGAATCGCTTGTCGGTAACGGTATATCCTGAGGATGAGGAAGCATTTACGTTCTGGAATACAAAGATCGGCATCCCTGCTGAGCGCATCTATAAGCTGGATGAGAACTTCTGGGATATCGGCGAGGGCCCGTGCGGACCTTGTACGGAAATTTTTTACGATCGCGGCGACAAGTACGGCGACCTGAATGATCCGGAATGCTGGCCTGGCGGAGAAAACGAGCGCTTCCTTGAAGTATGGAACGTCGTGTTCTCGCAATTCAACCATAATAAGGATGGCAGCTATACGCCGCTTCCGATCAAAAACATCGATACAGGTGCAGGACTCGAGCGCTTTGCTTCGATTTTGCAGGATGTGGATTCAAACTTCGATACGGATTTGTTCCGTCCGATTATCGATCGTACTTGCGAAATTGCAAAGGTCAGCTACAAAGCTAACGAAGAGCATGACATTGCGCTCAAGGTCATCGCCGACCATATCCGTACCGTTGCGTTCGCGGTTGGCGACGGCGTAATGCCGTCGAACGAAGGCCGCGGCTATATTATCCGCCGCTTGCTCCGCCGCGCAGTGCGCTATGGAAAGACAATCGGTATCGACCGTCCGTTCCTGCATGAGTTGACATCCGTCGTTGGCGAGGTAATGGGCGTTTATTACCCGGAGGTTGTAGAGAAGCGCGAGTTTATCGAGCGTGTTATCCGCACGGAGGAAGAACGCTTCCATGAGACGTTGTCGGACGGCCTAGCTATGCTGTCCGAGCTGGTGACTGCAGCAGCGAAAGCAGGCAACAAAGAAATTAACGGCGACGATGCATTCCGTTTGTATGACACTTACGGCTTCCCGTTCGATTTGACAGAAGACTATGCTTCGGAGAACGGAATGACGGTTGACCGCGCAGGCTTTGACGCAGCTATGGAAGCACAGCGCGATCGTGCGCGCGCAGCACGCCAAGACACAGGAAGCATGAAGGTTCAAGGCGGTCCGCTTGGCGATTTTACGATTAAAAGCGAGTTTGTTGGCTATAATGAACTGGTAACTGAGTCTAAAATTATTGCAATCGTACACGACGATTTGCTGGTTGATGCTGCAGCTGAAGGCAGCAAAGTAGTTGTTATTTTGGATCGCACGCCTTTCTACGCGGAAAGCGGCGGACAGATCGGCGACAAAGGAACGATTACGGGCAAAGGTTTTACCCTCCAGGTCGAAGATGTGACGAAGGCGCCTCACGGTCAAAGCGTTCATCATGCCGTAGTTACGGCAGGCACCGTACGCACGGGCGAAGTTGCTGAGGCGGTTGTTACGAGAGCAGTACGCGATGATGTGATCAAGAACCACACGGCAACGCATTTGCTTCACAAAGCGCTTAAAGAGGTGCTTGGCGACCATGTCAATCAAGCGGGATCCCTCGTTGAGGCTGAGCGCCTGCGTTTCGACTTCTCGCATTTTGGCAGCATTACGGCTGAAGAGCTGGTTGCCATCGAGCGCCGTGTGAACGAGCAAATTTGGCTGGGTACGGCCGTATCGATCGATACGAAATCTTTGAATGAAGCGAAAGCGATGGGCGCTATGGCCTTGTTTGGCGAGAAGTATGGCGATGAGGTGCGCGTCGTACAGGTTGGCAGCTACAGCTTAGAGCTATGCGGAGGCTGTCACGTAAGCAATACGTCGCAAATCGGACTTTTCAAGCTGCTCAGCGAGAGCGGTATTGGCTCGGGCGTTCGGAGAATTGAAGCTGTTACAGGTAAGCATGCTTATAACTTCTTGGAAGGCCAGCTTGAGCTGCTTAAGCAATCGGCTTCCCTGCTGAAATCGAATACGAATGATGTGCCGAAACGAATTGAGGCCTTGTACGGCCAAATGAAGGAACTCTCGCGCGACAATGAGTCATTGCAAGCGAAGCTAAGCCGCATCGAAGCGGGCTCGCTCGAGCAAAACGCGAAAACAGTTGGCGGCATTACGGTGCTCTGCGCAAAAGTAAGCGCGCCTTCCATGGACGCGCTGCGGGGGATTGTCGATGAGCTGAAGCTGAAACTTGAGTCAAGTGTTATCGTGCTTGGAGCGATCGCTGATGATAAAGTTAACCTGGCCGCTGCGGTTTCGGCGGATCTTGTTAAAAAAGGCTTCCATGCAGGCAAAATCGTAAAAGAGGCTGCTGTTCACTGCGGCGGAAGCGGCGGCGGACGTCCGGATATGGCGCAAGCGGGCGGAAAAGATACATCAAAATTGGATGAAGCTTTGAAACTTGCGGAAGAACTAGTTCTTAATCAAACAAATGTGATATGATATAAATGTATATCTCATTGAAAAGTGGTTTGGAAAGCGAGGTGCTGGCGATGAGTTCCATGGACAAAACAATGAAGTTTAACGTGAAGGCGGAGGGGGTTGAATCTTCTCAGGACATTCTGCTATCCGTGCATGAAGCGCTGCTGGAGAAAGAATACAATCCGATTAACCAGATCGTTGGGTATTTGCTGTCCGGAGATCCCGCGTATATTCCGCGGCATAACAACGCCAGAAGTTTAATTCGCAAGAAAGAACGAGACGAATTAATTGAAGAGCTTGTCCGGTTTTATCTAAACCATAAGAAACAATAACAAAGTAGGCAGGAGCCGGACAAGACATGAGATTGATGGGATTGGATTACGGTGACCGCAACATTGGAGTTGCTGTCAGCGACGCCTTTCGTTGGACCGCACAAGGGACCGGAGTAGTTGAACGCAGACGCGACGGAAGCGAATTTGACCGCATAGCTGAGCTGGTAAAGGAGCATGAGGTTAGTGAAATCGTTGTCGGTCTGCCGAAAAATATGAACGGTACCATCGGTCCACGTGGGGAAATTTGCATGGAATTTGCAGAACAGATAAAGCAGAAACTAAACATACCTGTTCACCTTTGGGATGAAAGGCTGACTACGGTAGCTGCCGAACGGACGCTGATTGAAGCGGACGTCAGCCGGAAGAAGCGAAAGCTTGTAATAGACAAAATGGCGGCAACGCTTATTTTGCAAAATTATCTCGATTCTAAAGCGAAAAGGTGAGGGTAAACATGACAAAAGAAGACTTGGAATTCGAAGAGCCGGAAATTATTTATATTCCGGATGAAGAAGGCAACGAAGAGGAATTCGAAGTCATCATGAAGTTTGAAGTTGATGGTTCCGATCAGAAATATATGATGGTTGTTCCGCTAAATGGCGAAAATGACGAGGAAGATGAAGTTTATGCTTTCCGTTATGAAGAAGAAGAAGATGATCTGAAGCTGTACACGATTGAAGACGAAGAAGAATGGAACATGGTCGAGGAAACGTTCAATACTCTCCTTGGCGAGATGGAGGAAGAGAACTAATGTCTGGCACAGAGCATGAGGCGCCAAAGAAGCTCAATAGCTTAAGAAACGCATTCGGCAATGAAATTGAACTCGAAGCGGATGACGGCAGTGTAGAGGTATACGATATTATGGCTGAATTTCAGCTGGGAGATCGTATTTATGCAGCCTTACAATCTGACCCGATGCGCGGCGAGGAAGATGTCGAGCTATTCCGCGTGATCCAAGTTGACGGAGAACCGCAGCTGGAAAACATCGAGGACGATGAAGAGTGGGAAGCGGCGTCTGAAGCTTATGATGATTTGCTGTTCACATCCGACGAACGTCCGTAAGGAGCAGCAATTCTATAGGTATGGAACGAGAGAGCGGCTTATAACCGCTCTTTTGTTCCATGTTACGGGACATTCGCACAGGAGAATCTAACTTACCGTTCACCGTGAGAAATAAGCTGAGCCGCCAGAGCATGGTCTCAGCCGTTTTTGCCTGCGCAATTAGGCAGAGGAAAGCTTACAGGGAGTATAAAGGAGGTCTAAGATTGGACAAGTCACCGCAGCAGCATGAGCATCGCGACCAGCAGATATCATCCGGTACGAAGCGAAGCCGCATAACGCTATGGGTAATTTTAAGCTTGCTAGGCATTATGATCGTAGGTGCGGGAGGCATAGCCTTCTACGTATGGAACAGCTTGCAGCCTACTGCTGCAGGCGATGTACAAAAGTTTGATATTCCTAAAGGAACTTCGGCGAATGAGGTTGCAGATTTACTTGAGCAGCATGGGATAATCAAGAACTCGTTTATTTTTAAATATTATTTGAAGCTGAATGACCAAGGGGCCCGCTTTCAGGCGGGTGTATATGAGCTTAGCCCGGGAATGGACAATGATGCGATCATAGCAAAGCTGAACGCCGGCGATACGGTAGCAGCAGAAACGATTCGCTTCACGATACCTGAAGGCTTTACCGTACTGCAGATGGCCGACAAGCTTGCGGCGGAGAAGCTGATCGATAAGAAAAAGTTTATTGGACTGGTTGCCTCGGAAAAAACGTGGGGCGACGCGGAGGCTGTTCGGTCAATTCCAGACAACAAGAAGCTTCACCAGCGTCTTGAAGGATACCTCTTTCCGGAGACGTATGAAATGAAGAAGGGGAGCACGGAAGAGGACATTATTAAGCGGATGGTGTCGGAGCTTGACCGGAAGCTTGCCGATCTGCCAGAGGGCTGGATGGATGTGCTGGAAGAGAAAAAAATGACATTCCACGACCTTCTGACCATCGCATCGCTCGTTGAACGGGAAGTCGTAGTCGACGGTGAAAGAGCGCTTGTAGCCGGCATTATTTATAACCGCCTTGAAGACGGCATGAAGCTCCAAATTGACGCGACGGTTCAATATTCGCTTGATAAGCCGAAGGAACGGTTGTATGAAAAGGATTTGCTTATAGACAGTCCTTATAACACTTATGAAGTGGAAGGCCTGCCGCCGGGACCAATCGCAAGCCCGAGCCTCGAATCGATTAAAGCGGCTTTGTATCCGGAGAAAACGGAATATTTCTTTTACGTGACGAAAAAAGACGGTAGTCAGACTCATTTGTTCGCGAAAACCTATAAAGAGCATTTGAGAAACATTGAGAAGAGTAACCAGACGGCTGGGTAGTTCGCTGCGTAGTCAGTCAATCGGTTAACCCGAAGCTTTTGAGGAGGATTAAGGCATGGCGTACAAGCCGGAATTGTTAGCTACCGCCGCATCGTTAGAGGAGCTGGAGAGGCTCATTGCAGCAGGTGCGGATGCTTTTGTCATCGGCGAAGCGCGTTACGGTATGCGGTTAGCAGGAGAGTTCAATAAGGAAATGATCGCACAAGCGGTAAAGATAGCAAAGCCAAAGGGCGTCCGGATTTATGCGGCTCTTAACAACCTGATGGACAATAAAGCGGTAGACTCGTTAAATGATTACGTGCGTGCGCTTGCGGAAGCTGGCGTGGATGCAATTGTGTTTGGCGACCCTGCCGTTCTTATGGCTGCAAGAACGCATGCGCCCGGGATGGCCTTGCATTGGAATGCGGAGATGACTTCAACCAACTATGTGACTGCTAACTATTGGGGTCGCAGAGGTGCTGCCAGATATGTGCTGGCGCGGGAGCTGAACATGGAGCAGGTGATCGAAACGACAGCAAACACGGAGCTCGTAGTAGAGGTACAGGTGCATGGCATGACGAACATTTATCATTCCAAGCGTTCGCTGTTGGAAAGCTACTTGGAGCATCAAGCGGAGCCGGAGCGGCTGCCTCAGAAGGATAAAGATCGCGGTCTGTACGTGATGGAAGCGGAGCGGCAGGATGAGCGTTACCCGATCTTTGAAGATGCTAACGGGACTCATATTATGAGCTCGGACGACATCTGCATGGTCGAAAACCTTCATGAGCTGATGGAGGCTGGAGTAGGCAGCATGAAGATTGAAGGACTTATGAAATCAATCGAATACAACGAAATCGTCGTGCGCTCATACCGGCAGGCAATCGACGCCTATTTGGCAGATCCGGCTGGCTATACATTTCAAGAAGAATGGCTGGAAGCCATTAAGCGGGTTCAGGATCCAAATCGAGAGCTAAGCTACGGGTTCTTCTACAAGGAGCAAGTGTATTAATAAGTGAATGCTTACGAAGTGAGTTTTGCTTCGCAAAACTAAGTGAATGCTTACGAAGTGAGTTTTGCTTCGCAAAACTTTAAGGAGGTGCACGAAATGACGACAACAGAAAAAACGACTCCGCGTTATCAAGGAAAACGGAATCGGCTGGATAAGCCGGAACTGCTCGCACCCGCAGGCAATCTGGAGAAGCTGAAATTTGCTATTCATTACGGTGCCGACGCTGTTTATATCGGCGGACAGAAATACGGTTTGCGTTCCAATGCGGATAACTTCAGCTTCGAGGAGATGAAGGAAGGCGTAGAGTTTGCGAACCGCTACGGCGCTAAAGTATTTGTCGCAACGAATATTTATGCTCATAACGAGGATGTCGAAGGTCTTGAGGAATATTTACGGTCGTTGGAAGAAGCAGGTATTTCTGCAATCATTGCGGCTGATCCGGCGATCATTGAAACGGCGCAGCGCGTGGCTCCGAAGCTTGAGGTTCATTTGAGCACGCAGCAATCGACCCTCAATTGGCAGGCTGTACAATTTTGGAAGGATGAAGGCTTGCCGCGCGTGGTGCTTGCCCGTGAAACAAGCTTTAAGGATATCGCTGAAATTAAGAAGCATGTCGATATTGAGATCGAAGCCTTCATACATGGCGCGATGTGCTCATCGTTCTCCGGCAGGTGCGTGCTCTCGAACCATTTTACGGACCGGGACTCCAACCGCGGCGGCTGCTGCCAGTCTTGCCGTTGGAAGTATGATCTGTTTGTTGATGATATGCCTCTGTATCCAGAGGATGAAGATAAATTTACAATGGGTTCAAAGGATTTGTGCATGATCGAATACTTGCCCGAACTCATTGAGGTTGGCGTGGACAGTTTCAAGATCGAAGGCAGAATGAAGAGCATTCATTATGTGGCGACGGTCGTTAACGTGTACCGGCAAGCGATCGATGCTTATTTCGCGGATCCGGAGCATTTTGAGCTGAAGCAGCAATGGGTGGAAGAGATCAATAAGGCTGCTAATCGTCCGCTAAATACCGGATTTTTCCTAGATACCCCGGGAGCCGAGGATCATATTTATGAACCGGAGGATAAAGCGGCTCCTTATGACTTTGCCGGAGTCGTGCTTGCTTACGATGCGAAAACGGGATTTGCGACGGTGCAGCAGCGGAATCATTTTAAGCTGGGGCAAGAAATCGAATTTGTTGGTCCAGAGGGAACCTTCTTCAAGCAGACGGTAACGGAAATTACCGATGCGGATGGCGAGGCGCTTGAAGCAGCGCGCCATCCGCTGCAGCATATCCGGATCCGTACGCTGAAGCCCGTTAAGCCGATGGATATGATGAGGAAGAAGATAGGAAAAAAGTAAAAAAAAGAAATAGCATGACTGGAGTCTTATTTTTTTAAAAAATAAGGCTCTTTTTTTTGTATTTTATTATTATGATTTAACAAGGTTCTGTCGATATAAAATAATATAATGTAAATTTGTTAATACATATTCCGGCAAGATTCGCTAGCAACATTCGAACTATTTTTTGACTCACAATTTTGAAGGCGGTGTCTTTCCCAATGAAAAATCCAGAAGAACAAAAAGCGAAGAAGTCGAAGCAGAAAAAACACGAAGCTGAGCTAGGAGGCTCAAATGACGCGAAGTCCGGTGCAGCTGTGAAAGCGCAATCAGGAATGAAGGCTATTTTTCAAGCGGCGAAGAAGGCGGCTTCAGCCTCAATGAAAGGAACGAAGCTGTCCAATCCGATCAAATCGGTGGGCATGAAATTGTTTTTTATTATTTTTTGCAGCATTCTTGCTTGCGTTTTGACAGTAGGTCTATTGGCATATGCAAAGACGAAGTCCATTGTTGAGAGCAAGGTTTCGGATGCCAGCTTTGAAACGATCAAGCAGGTTGCGAATAACTTGGACGTTATTTATAAGACGTATGAGGATTTAACTCTGCAAATATTAATCGATAAAGACTTTCATGAGCTTGTACGTAAATTGCTGAGCAGCGGCGATGATTACGCTAAATTCGAAGCATCGCGTAATTTAAGCGACAAAATGCAAAATTATATTATGGGCAACAATACGATTGTCTCAATGATGCTCTTGCCTGTCAATCCGAAGCTGGATGTTGTAACCTCCGGATCGGCAACAAGCAGCAGCGCGGAAAGACTTATGAAAACAGCCTGGTTCATGGAAACCGTTGAAAAAGCAGGGAAAACGAACTGGATTCCACCGCAGCCGGAAGGACTGTCCAATCCAGGCAGCGTGCCTACGATAGGACTAAGCCGTCTTATTAAGGATACGATGTCCAGTGAACCATCCTATGTGCTGCTGTTGGAAGTGGAAGCAGACTCCATTGCGGAACGTTACCATGATGTCATCCTTGGCGAAGGCAGCCAGATTTCGATTGTGAACGCGAACGGTGATTACATAACGAATGCTGACCCGGGTATGACCGGCAAAGCATCCGGCATCAGTCTTCCAAAAGAAGGGGACCAGTCGCTTGAGGGCTCCTTGAAAGTGAAAACGAATAACGGAGAATCCGTGCTTGCCGCTTATAAAACATTTGCAATCATGGACTGGAAGCTGATTGGAACGGTACCGGTGAAAGAGCTGGTTAAAGATGCCAAGGCGATTCAAAGCTTGACTTGGTTGACCGTAATAGCCGCTGCGTTAATCGCAATTGCAATCGGATTTCTCGTTATTATGGCCATCGCTCAACCTCTTGTGAAGATTCGTAACCTGATGACAGAAGCCGCGAGCGGCAACCTGACCGTTCGTTCCGTAATGAAAAAGCGCCAGGATGAAATCGGCGAGCTCAGCGAAAGCTTTAACCTCATGATGACACAAATTACGGCATTAGCTGTTCAGACGACAAGGTCTGCCGAGGAAGTGCTTATAACGGCAACCGAGCTAAGCGATGCATCAAGGAAAACGGCTATGTCCGCTAAGGAAATCGCCGTCGCGACAGAAGAGATCGCAGGCGGAGCAACGAGCCTGGCGGTTGAAGCTGAGAGAGGCACGGATTTGACCGGCAACATCGATGTTCAAATGAAAAAAGTAATCGACGCAAACGAGCAGATGGTGCTCTCCGCTCAAGAGGTCGAGAAAGCCAGCCAGCAGGGAACGACCTATATGGGCGTGCTCATAGAGAAGACCGGCATGACGGAAGAAATGACGCGCTCGATGGTTGAGAAGGTAGATGCGCTGAAGGAAAGCACGGGCTCCATCGTTAAAATTTTGGACGTGCTCAACAACTTAACGAAGCAGACGAATATTTTGTCATTGAACGCTACCATTGAGGCAGCTCGTGCAGGTGCGGCGGGTAAAGGGTTCATGGTCGTGGCGGACGAAATCCGTAAGCTTGCGGATCAATCCCGTCAGTCTATCGATGTGGTTGGACAAATTACTGAGAAAATTAGAGGCGAGATTGACGAGACGGTGCATGTATTGTCGGACGCATACCCGTTGTTCCAAGAGCAGATCGGCTCGGTAAAAGAAGCAAATCAAATTTTCTTAACGGTTTCCGGTCAAATGGGTCAGCTTGCCCAAAAGCTGGATCTCGTTACGGATTCCATCGGTCAGCTGGATGAGTCGCAGGCCGTTCTGGCGGATGCGATGACAAACGTAAGCGCGGTAGCAGAGGAGTCGTCCGCTACCTCTGAGGAAGTCGCATCGCTTAGCTCTGAGCAGCTTAGCATCAGCGATGGAATGGTTCGCCTTTCCGAGAAGCTGGACACGGTATCACGCGAACTGAAAAATTCGCTTTCGCGGTTTAAGATCGAATAGCAGCGGCGGCATAATGAAATAGCAATTATAAATTCATCAACATTTAGGAATTATTAGGGTTGTGGAAGAGCTGTTCAGGCATTTATTGCTGAAGGCTCTTTTTTTTGCGGAAATGATGGATGATGTTTGAAGGGAAGCGAGTGAAGGAAATAATAGGCCTATATCGATTGAAGCGCACAGATCATCAAGCGGCGACAAAAAAAGGAGCTCCGTCATCATGGTGAATAGACATGTTTAAACGCATATGGCTAGCTGCCTGGCTGATCAGCTTAATCATGCTGGTCTATATAGGACGTCTTGCCTGGCTGCAGCTAATGCCGGGCAGCTCTTCGGCGGCTGTTCTTTCGCAGCAGGCTAGCCGCGGCGGCTGGCAAAGGCTGTCGGTTCAGCAGCGTCAGCGTAATTTGGTGCTGGATACCGGTCGCGGCGATTTCTACGATCGTCATGGCGAACCTATAACAGGTGAAACCTATTCGGCTGTCGCTCTTTTTCCTATCCGGAAGGAAATGCGGGGGCAAAAGGAGGACTTAACCAAGCTTAGCGGTTTGTTAGGCATAACAGAGGAAAAATTGCTGCAGAAGTGGGATGCTGTGCGGGAGCCTGTATTTTGGAAAGCTGACGGAGAGCAGCGTCCATTGCGTTTAACCGCTGCTCAAACGAAGCAAATTAAGGAGCTGAAGTTAAATGGAATGCGCGTGCTTCCATACCGCAACCGGTATTTGCCGCAGTTTGAGGCTAAACATGTCATTGGCTTTACGAGCCAGCATCCGGAGTGGCTGCAGGCTGTTCATGCGAATGAGCTGGCAAGCGGCAAAAGAAAGCTTGCCGAGCAGGTTGGCGGCTCGGGACTTGAGAAGTCGCTGGATAAGCTGCTGCACGGTGTAGGGGCTACCTCTGTCTCTTATTTCATAGATGGACAAAACGCACCGATGCATGGGCTTGATATGCGCATTACGCAGCCTGGCAACCGTTACTATCCGCTGAAGGCGATTACGACCATCGATTTGAAGCTGCAAAATGAGATCGAAGAGTACGTGGATGAGCAGGGCATGCAGGAGGGAGCGATCGTCGTGCTTGACACGAGCAATGCGGATATTGTCGCGATGGTATCAAGACCGCAGTTAAAGCCGGGACAGTTCCAAAGCTCCGATGGCTCCGAATGGGCCAATCATGCGCTCAAAGCGGCAGCTCCCGGCTCGGTGTTCAAGTTGGTTACGGAGGCAGCCGCTTTAGAATCGGGAGCGGTAAACCGGCATGAAATGTTTTTTTGTAACGGCGAATACGGAAAATACGGCTTGTCCTGCTGGAAGGAAGGCGGCCATGGTCACGTGACGCTTGAGGAAGGACTTGCCCAATCATGCAATATTGTGTTTGCAACGATTGCGGAGCGGCTCAAGGCGTCCGAGCTGAAGCGTACCGCGGACGCGCTGGGCATAGGGCGGCAGGCGGGCTGGCATCGCGAGGATGCCTTTGGTCCGTTTGCAGCGCCGCTTCGTCTTCTGGAAGAGGAGGAGAGCGGGCAGCTGTTTGCGCCTGTCAGCGGCCTTAAGACTGGAGGCGGGTCAGGCGGCCATGACGGAAAGCGAAGCGGAAAGCGGGAGGCAGCGCTGAAGGCGCGGGAGCAGGCCGCTATGCTGGAAGCCGTCGATGGCGGCGTGCTCGCGCAGAGCGGGATTGGGCAGCGTGATGTAACGATGTCGCCGCTTCAAGCGGCAAATCTGATTGTGACGCTGCTGAATGAGGGGCGCGTGATGGAGCCGCGCCTTGTCAGTGAAATCCGCTATGCCAACGGCCAGCGGATGGTGAAGCTTCCCGCGCAGCGTGCGCAAGAGATTCATGGCCGGATAAAGCCGGCCACCGCTCATGCGCTGCTGCGCGGCATGAAGGCGGTCGTCGACCATGGAACCGGTCGATCGATCCGCCAAGGGCTGTGGGCGGTAGCCGGCAAATCGGGCACCGCCGAAACGACCCGGGCTGGAATCGCCCGCAACAACCAGTGGTTTGCGGGCTACGGCCCGGTCAAAAAGCCACGCTACGCTATAGCCGTGCTCGTGGAAAACCAGCCGCCCGGCAGCGCGAATCAGGCGACCAAGCTCTTCCGCGGCGTCATGGATATCGCCGCCGCCTTACCGAGCGGCGATGGCAGCTAGCCCTGCAGCCGATTCTTCAATCTCCGCCAGAAGCTTTAC
>DATJKM010000068.1:0-8389 GCA_035491515.1 Candidatus Udaeobacter sp.
CTCCGATATTGGGAATCGGATGAGTTTCAAAAAGAGATCAAGCGAAAGTCCGACGTCATCTATACTTTTCTGAGCAAGCAGGCGGCGGAATATCCGGAATGGATAAGCGAAGTTAAAGGTACGGGATTCATACAAGGGATGAGCTTCAGGAAGCCGGAGCTGGCTTCAAAAGTATGTAAGTTAGCGTTCCAAAACGGCCTGATCATGGAAACCTCGGGACCGTTCGACGAAGTAGCCAAGCTAATGCCGCCTTTAACGATTGAGGACGAAGTCTTGAAGCAGGGGCTCGCAGTCATTGAGCAAGCATTGCAGAAGGTAATAGAAAGTGAAGCGCGAAGCAAAGCCAAGACGATAGCGGATAAGGTAGAAGTGAACGTTTAATGCAGCAATTAATCATTTCGGCTTATTGAATAGGACGGTGACAGAAAATGATTGTAAAACATTTGGATGATGTTATTCGAACAAAGGATGATATCGATACGCAAACATGGAACTCCCGAAGACTGCTGCTTAAGAAGGATGGGATGGGCTTCTCTATGCATGATACGCTGATTAAAGAAGGAACAGAAACGCTTATTTGGTATCGTAATCATGTAGAAGCCGTGTATTGTGTGGAAGGCGATGGTGAAATAGAAGTTGTCGGAGGCGACACCTACAAGATAAAAGAAGGAACGCTGTATGCACTTAATGGTCATGAGAAACATCTGCTTCGAGCCAATAGTCAAATGAGAATGATTTGTGTGTTCAATCCTCCGTTAACGGGCGATGAGGTGCATGATGCAGACGGTGTTTATCCTATAGTAGAAGCCAACTAAGCTAATTTACGAGGAGTGATTGCTATGAATCGAATCATGAGAGATGAGAAAATGGTAAAACAAGGCTTAGAGGATAAGTATCCTTCCAGAATCGAGGATAAGCCTGTTGTGATGAAGCGCGAGGATGACGTACTCTATTCGGAATGGACCGAGAAAAGTCCTCTGAGCAAGGAGCAATCCGATTTTTACGAGAAAAACGGCTTCTTGGTTTTGGATCGATTTTTCTCTGAGATGGAATTGTCCGAATGGCGAACAGAGTTGAAAAGACTTAATGAGAAATATCGCGAGGAAGAAGCGGAGCACGTCATTTTGGAACCGGAGAGCAGAGAAGTGCGGTCGGTCTTCGCTGTTCATGAGAACAATGAAAAGTTCAAGCAGCTGGCTGCTCATCCAAAGCTCGCAGCAATCGCAAATTATTTGCTTGGCTCCGATACTTATATTCATCAATCCCGCATTAATTTCAAACCAGGCTTTACGGGGAAAGAATTTTATTGGCACTCGGATTTCGAGACCTGGCATGTGGAGGATGGGATGCCTTCCATGCGGGCGTTCAGCTGCTCCATCGCGCTCGAGGATAACTTTCAGCATAACGGGCCATTGATGGTCATTCCCGGCTCCCACAAGAAATTTATTTCCTGCATAGGGAAGACGCCAGACAATCATTTCAAGCAATCACTTCGTCGTCAAGAATACGGCGTTCCTGATCCACATAGTCTGGAAATGCTGAACAAGGAGGGCGGAATTCATACGATTACCGGAAAAGCCGGGTCCATCGTTTTGTTTGATTGTAATACGATGCACGGCTCTAATAGCAACATTACGCCAGATCCGCGAAGCAATGTATTTCTCGTATATAATAGTACGGAAAATAAACTGCAGCAGCCTTACTCCGGTCAGAAGCCTCGGCCTCGTTACATCGCTTCACGAGAGTAGGCAATGAGCATGCTGCTCCTAGTCGGGTCGATTATCGGCATTAATATCGCTTATGTGTCTTTGTTTACGCTGCGCCTGATCTTTTCGATAAAGGGAAGGAGAGGCGCGGCTTCCCTCCTTGCGATGCTCGAGGTTTTTATTTATTTGGCAGGCTTGAACCTGGTTCTGGAGAATCTGTCCAATCCGGTTAATATGGCTGCTTATTGCCTTGGCTTCGGTGCTGGTGTCTATCTGGGGAGCCGGATCGAGGAATATATGGCGCTTGGCTATTCCGTCGTGCAGGTTATCGTCAATTCTGTTGAAACCAAGCTGCCGGACAAGCTTAGAAGCTACGGCTATGGCGTGACGTCATGGGCTGCGGATGGCCGAGAAGGCAAACGCTTGGTCATGCAAGTACTCGTCAAACGAAGCAATGAGAAAAAGCTTATGGACAGCATAGCGGCAGAAGCGCCGCGGGCGTTCGTCATTTCCCACGAACCAAGACAATTCAAAGGCGGCTTCTGGACGAAAATGATCGAGAGGTAGCTCCATTTTATTTGACTAAACATAAGTTCTAGTGGTATATTGGAATGTATGCTTAGGAGATGATTTGCACAAACGGCTGCGTGCTTGCACGCAGCCGTTTGTGCCTATTATATGGAGGCCAGCAACCCGTGAATAAATATCCGTTTGATTTTGACCCGAAACAGCCCTTTATCCAGCAGGCGAGCGATTGGATTGCCGATGTTTTTTATGAGAAGCTGCCTGAGGCCGGCTTTGAAATTAGAGACGAACAAATTTATATGGCCTTTCAATTGGAACGAGCCTATGCGGATAAACAAACCATATTTGCCGAAGCGGGTGTGGGTACCGGCAAGACATTCGTATACCTGCTTTATGCGATCAGCTATGCACGTTATACGAGAAAGCCGGCCATTATTGCATGTGCCGATGAATCGTTAATCGAGCAGCTTGTTAAGCCCGAAGGCGATATCGCAAAGCTAGCCCGACACTTGGATTTAACGATCGATGCCAGATTGGGGAAATCTGCAGATCAGTATATTTGTTTGAATAAGCTGGACGATGCCAGAGCAGGGCAAGATGATGCAGAGCTGTTCGATAACATTTATCGCGATCTCCCCAGCTTCGTGAATAGGCCGGATTCGATGCAAAGTTTCCATCCGTACGGAAATCGCAAGGACTATCCGAACTTAAATGACGAGCAGTGGAATGAGATAGGCTGGGATGTATTCCAGGACTGCTTGGTGTGTGATGTCAGACACCGCTGCGGCCAAACGCTGTCACGCGATCATTACCGCAAAGCGGCAGATGTCATCATATGCTCCCATGATTTCTATATGGAGCATATTTGGACTTATGAGGCTAGAAAGCGCGAAGGCCAGCTGCCTCTGCTGCCAGAGCATAGCTCGGTCGTCTTCGACGAGGGCCACTTGCTTGAAACTGCAGCACAGCAAGCTTTGACGTATAAGCTGAATCATGCTGTATTTGAAGGAATCGTTACGCGCCTGCTACAAGAGGAGATTCGCGAATCGCTTGCTGTAGCCGTAGAGGATGCCATTACCCAAAGCGAATATTTGTTTAAAATGATGAACAAGCATAGTAAGAAGGTGCCGGCTTCGGACCGTAAGGAAATCGTTTGGAGCGTTGAGCTCATGCGCGAAATTAACCGTTTGCAGGATACGCTGTCGGTTATTGAAGAAGAGCTCGTATTTGAAAGCGGCTTATATACGATTGATACGTATCAGCTGAAAATTGTCGAAGAGCATTTGGAAATGATACAATTTGCGCTTTCCTTATTCAAGAAAGAAGACAAGCCCATTAGCTGGGTGTCGCAGGACAAGGAAGGAATCTCACTTGTTATTATGCCGAAATGGGTCAAGGAAGTGCTGAAGGAACAGGTATTTTCCCGTAAAATGCCAATCGTATTTTCCTCCGCGACGTTATCGGTAGGCGGCTCGTTCGATTATATGATGAATATTTTAGGAATGGAAAGCTCTTTGTCCTTTTCGGTGCCATCTCCTTATGACTATGAGCAGCATATGACGGTGGCTATCCCAACGGTTAATCATTTAATGGGGTTAAACGATAAGGTGGAGGAAGCCTATCGATTGCTAAAGCAGTCAGGCGGTAGAACGCTTATTTTATTCCCTTCCATGGAGCAATTAGAGCAATTCAAGGCGGAATCGGATAAGCATGCTGATTCATCGGCTTATACCTTCTTGTATGAGGGCTCAAGTGAAATTAGCTACCTGATTGAGCAGTTTCAACATGATGAGGCAAGTATTTTATGCGCGGTAACGCTCTGGGAAGGTTTAGATATTCCAGGGCCGTCCCTCTCGCAGGTCATTATGTGGGAGCTGCCATTTCCGCCGAACGATCCTTTATTCGCGGCGAGACGGAATGATGCGGATTCGCCCTTTGAGCAGGTGGACATGCCTTACATGCTGCTTCGTCTCAGACAGGGTATCGGTCGTTTGATCCGAACTCGGGAGGATAGCGGTAAAATTGTTATTTTCGGCGAAAAAATGAATGACGGCTATGTGCGGGAGCAGGTTGGGAGCGTACTGCCGAAAGGCGTATCGCTTAGCTGCTTATAAAGAGAATATAAGGCTCAAGCTGGAGAAGGGAATCCCCCTTCTCCTTTTTTTTATTTCTTCGTAATCGCACTTATAGTGGTTTATAACCTTCTTTTTACGGCAAAAATGGTCATAATTCGACAAAGTTTAGTGGGAAAAGGAGCAGATGCCCATTGTTTTACCGCGATATCATCCACATTCCTGAATGGTCCGTGTATCTGCAGGCTATGATTTGCCTCTTGATTCCTCTCACTATTTCTTATGTAGTTAACCGGTTTCGTCAAACAGAGGATGAGTGATCCCGATGCATGAAAACATGTTTGAGAAGCTTGCTGCCATTCGTGAACAAATGATGGACCACTCGGATGTGATGATACGGGAGTTTTCAATTGGTCGCAAGGGCGTAGCGGCAGCTATTGTGTTTGTGAATTGCTTGGCGGATCACGAGCTTATCGATCAACATATTTTACGGACATTAATGTCCTTGCGTGACCAAGACTTGTCCATTACAAAATCGTATATCAAGAATCAAGTGTTGTCCGTAAGCCATATCTCGGAAACGAATGATATAGATAAACTGATACCGAAGGTATTAATCGGTAGTACGGCGTTAATCATCGATGGCCTCCCGGAAGCCTTTATGATCAACACGGCAAAAAATAAATCAAGAAGCATAGAGGAACCGATTTCTGAAGCGCTGGTTAGAGGGCCGAGGGCGGGTTTTGTGGAGACCTTGTCAGATAATACAGCTCTTCTGCGCAGACATGGTGAAAACGCCAGCTTAGCATTTATGAGTATGCAGGTCGGCGCACGAGCCAAGAAAGAGTTGATTATAGCTTACATTAAAGATGTAGCCGATCCGGATTTAGTCGAAGAGGTTAGGCGGAGAGTCAGTAAAATCGATATCGATAATCTGCCGGAATCGGGCTATGTCGAGCAATTAATTGAGGACGATTTTTTAAGTCCATTCCCGCAGATTCAGAGCACGGAAAGGCCAGATCGCGTAATCAGCGCATTGATGGAAGGGCGGGTCGCCATCCTGCTCGACGGTACGCCGTTCGCCTTAATCGCTCCTGTTACCTTCAGCATGCTGCTGCAATCGCCTGAGGATTACTACGAGCGTTGGCTGGCGGGCTCTTTGCTTAGAATATTGCGATTTTTCGCAGCATTAGTCGCATTATTGACACCGGCCATGTATATCTCTTTCATATCGTTCCATCCGGGCTTAATTCCAACCAAGCTGGCTATTACCATTGTAGGCGCTAGAGTTGGCGTTCCTTTTTCTTCACTTGTAGAGGCGTTAATTATGGAGGTAGCCATTGAAATATTACGTGAGGCGGGACTCCGTTTACCCAAGCCTATCGGTCCGGCAATGGGCATTGTTGGCGGTTTGATCATCGGCGAAGCAGCCGTGCAAGCGGGTATCGTGAGCCCTATTCTTGTTATCGTCGTTGCGGTAACGGCGATATCCTCCTTTGCGATACCTCAATATAATGCAGGTATTGCATTACGCATGCTGCGTTTTGTTACGATGTTCTGCGCTGCTGTTTTCGGATTGTTCGGCGTTGTGTTGTTTTTCTTATTGTTATGCGCGCACATTGTTAAGCTGAAAAGCTTTGGGGTGCCTTACGCGAGCCCGGCGGTTCCTTTTCGTGTTAGCGATTGGAAGGATTTGTTTGCTCGAATGCCTATTTTCATGATGAAACGAAGACCTGAAATGATGCATACAAAAAATCAGAGGAGAAAAACGAAATAAATTTGGCGTTGAAAGAAGGCTCATCATGACAAATAGCACGAAGGATCAAATTACCACCGTCCAAACAGCTGTTATCGTTTCGAATTTTATGCTCGGTTCGGGAATTCTGACGTTGCCCAGAGCGTCCGGGACTGAGGTAGGGACGCCAGATGTCTGGATATCCGTGCTGATTGGAGGAGTAATTGCGATTGCGGCAGGTGTGATCATGGCAGTGTTATCCAAATCACATGTAGGCCGAACTTTATTTCAGTATAGTCAGGACCTCCTTGGAAAATGGATCGGAGCAGTCATTGGTATCGCGTTTGTTATTTATTTTTTTATGACAGCTGCGTATCAGGTTCGTGCTCTGGCTGATGTAACGACTTTTTTCTTACTTGAAGGCACCCCGACGTGGGCAATCTTCATGGTATTTATGTGGGTAAGTCACTATTTGATGACTGGCGGCATTAATGCGATCGCACGTTTGTTCGAGATCATCCTTCCACTGACGATTGTCATCTATTTGTTAGTGATGTTAATGGCATTAAAAATTTTTGAGCTGGACAATCTGCGGCCTGTATTGGGACAAGGAGTTATGCCTGTTTTAGCAGGCGTGAAAGCAACTTCGCTATCCTTTACCGGCTTTGAAATCATACTCGTACTGACTGCTTTTATGAATGAACCTAGTAAATCGGTAAAAGCGGTTATTTATGGGATCGCGATACCGCTGAGTCTGTATTTTCTAACCGTTGTTATCGTTATAGGATGCTTATCCTTGGAAGGTGTTCTGAATAGAGCATGGCCAACACTGGATCTCGTACGAAGCTTTGAATTGTCGGGCTTGATCTTTGAACGGTTCGAATCCTTATTGCTGGTCGTTTGGATCATGCAAATTTTTTCTACCTATACGAGTGCTTTTTACGCAGCTTCTCTTGGAGTATCACAGGTTTTCAATATAAATATGAGTAAGTGCCTGTATATCCTGCTCCCGATTGTATTTATTATTGCTACACTTCCACTGAATACAATGGTTTTATTTGCATTCGGAGATTTTCTTGGCAACTTTGCTATTTATTTATTCATTATAATACCTTTCCTATTGTTGCTGACGAAATGGAAGAAAAGGAGCAAAGGATGATGGTATACCGCAGTGCTAACCGAGGTCGTTGGTTTCTAACTTGCCTTTGCCTTCTTGCGCTGCTCGTCCAAACGGGTTGCTGGAGCAAGGATGAGATAGAAGATCTTAGTATTTATGTGGGCATGGGGCTGGATATGGCGAATGAAACGGCTTTAGAAGCCAAGTTGGACAAGTTAGGATCAGACTACAGGAAAAAAAACTTGATTACATATACCGTGCAGCTCGTTGATAAACAATCGGAAGCAAAGAGCGGAGATACCAAAAGTAATATAAACGCTAAGCCTTATTTAAATGTTTCTGTCACGGGGGATTCTCTCTTTGAAATGATTAGAGAATTTTCTGCACGAATGGAGCGGCCTGTTATTGGTCATCACTTGAAAATAATCGTCATTAATGAGGAGCTGGCACGGCGTAACAATATGAATAATCTGCTTGATTTCATTTTAAGGGATAACGATATACGGCCCAATTGTCTCGTCTTTATGAGCAGCGGCTTGTCGAGAAAAGTGCTGGAGGCAAAAGGGAATTCGATTATTCCTTCCTTTCGTATTATTGGTATGGTCGATAACCGCTACCGGTCATTAAAAATATTGCCGTCCATGCCGCTGATAAAGCTTGAAGCCAAAATGAACGGTAAATCCAGTTATTTGCTGCAAAATATTATTGCTGCTGACGGTGAAGTAAAGTTTTCGGGAGCAGCGGTTATTAAAGGTAAAACGCAAAAATTTAGGGGACGGTTATCCGAAGAGGAGCTGTTAGGCGTAACATGGCTAACCGGCAATGGCAAAGGGGGAGTCGTCAAAGGCTATGATGAAAAGACTAAACAGATCATGACATACGAACTGAAATCAATGAAAAGTAAAATCCATTCTTATGTAGATGGCGATAAAATAAAATTTCATGTAAACATACAATCCGAAGGGCGTTTGATGGAAGAATGGATCAACTTAAACGAACCAATCCAAGCTGATTTAAAGAAAAGGGCTGAGCAAGCAGCGGAGAATGAGGTCAAGAGAGTAATAAAGCTTGGATTGAATAAAATTCAAAAAGAATATAAAACCGATGTCGTCGGGTTCGGCACCCGATTAAGCATTGAACACCCTAAAATGTGGCAGAAGGTAAAGAAGGATTGGGATAATGTTTTTAGTGATGTTCCAATCACCTATAGCGTAAAGCTTTCCATTACAGATAC
>DATJKM010000069.1:0-3063 GCA_035491515.1 Candidatus Udaeobacter sp.
TATAACTAGCTTTGACTGCGAGACCAGCTTTGGATATCGCCGATGATCGAGCGTGGAGAAGCGCTATCGTCAATCTTTAATCGCAGCGCAATCTGCTCCTTGTACAGCTCTAACTCAAACAATTGCTCAATATGATAGACGCCGCGCGGCAGCTTGCTGCCATACATCCTCTCAACTACCGCAATCGCCGTCTTAGCTGTTATTTCAGCTTCCTTAACGCCTTGAATCCCAAACTCGACAACTATATCAGCGCCTGCTTTCTTCACGTACCCTGCGATCTTCACCGCATAGCGGGCAGAGCCGACTCTAAGCTTTCCAAAAGCATCAATCGCCAGCTTTCTTATACGTTCTGCTCCTAACAAGCGATCGAAGCCTATTCCTTTCAACAGCGCCATGAAGCCGGTAACCGTTCGAGAATCAAAGCATAATCGCGTAGATACAGTTGGAATCCCGAGCGTACGGGGGAGCGTCATTTGATCAGAGAAAGGAAAGCGATACGCTGTCCTCTTCCCTAGTTCAGCGCCAAAATCCGTTTTCATGCCCTCTGTAAAGCTGCTCACTCTCCGGGCGATTCCCGTTTCGGTAATGCTATAAGTCGCAGCAAGGCTGTCAACGGTCCATTCGATTGCCGCTTTGCCGTGCGCGTCTCCCAGTCCAAGCATAACCGCGATATCGATTCGGCTTGCTTCATCCAAGGACTGCGACGCCTTAAGCGCAAGCAGATTCGTAAGCCCCGGAGCGAGCCCGACGCTTAATACCGCAGTGCCGCAAATTCCCGCCGTCCTTTCATGCATCAGCTCCATTGCCGCAAAAAACGCACCGTTCGCTGATACATCAACGTAATCTGCGCCTGCCAGCAGACAAGCCTCCGCAAAAGCGGTATCCGTCTGATCCAAGCACATGACGACGAGCTTCGTCCGATCCAGCAGCCTCTCGTCAAGCGGTTCCCCCGCCGCTATCCGGAGAGGCTTCACCTTACCGCCCGTGCTGCTGCAATATTGCTTCGCACGCTCCAGGCTTCTGCCTGCCGCATATACCATGCCCGGGAATTTAGCTGCTAAAAGCTTGCAAATTTGCCCTCCAACATGGCCGTACCCTCCTACTACAATAATGTCCGTTTTCATAGCTGCACCACATTTCCTCTTCTGACTGCAAAGGCTCCCATCATTCGATCTGTTCAACTTCGCATCAGTTAGATAAAATTAATGAACAATTATTCTCAATTATAGAGCTGAACGAACAAAGCGCTATCCCACAAATATGGGATTTTGAATAGAGGAGCCTGACAATGGTTGAAACAATGGAAGCGGTCAAACGGCAATTAAATAAATTAGCGGCTGCACAGGTGGCATCGCAGCTTTATCGCGAATCAGCTCTGACGTTAATAAGAGAGGCTGTACCTTTTGAGTCAGCTTGCTGCACGTCCGTCGATCCCGTTACACTGCTCTCGACGGGAGCCTCAACAGATGAAGCCATTGAAGCGATTCATCACAAGCTGTTTGAATATGAATATTTGCATAACGATTACAACAGCTACGGGCAGCTGGCTCAAGCGGTCATGCCCGCAGCCACCTTAAGCGAAGCAACGGACGGTCAGCTGGAACGAAGCGGCCGTTACCGGGCGGTTCTATTCCCTGCGGGATTTGGGGATGAGCTTCGTGCCGCTCTGCTCAGCGAGGGCGCATGCTGGGGATATTTGACGTTATTCCGTAAAGCGGGCGATCCTCTGTTTCTTGAGGAGGAGCGTTTACTTATTGCCGCAATCGCTCCTATTCTGGCTAAATCGTTAAAGAAAAACAGTCTGGAGCTTCCCTCGACAGACGCCGGCGTGAGGAAGGAGGAGCCTGGTCTTATCGTGCTGTCTGACCAGCTTGAACCAATTTCCTTCGACCGTTCTGCCCGTCACTGGCTATCCGAACTAAGGAGCTTGGAGCAAATTGACGGCGTCACGCTGCCAAGACCGATAAGGGCCGTCTGCTCAAGGGCGCTCGCGCAAGCAAGAACTACGGCTGGTGAAAGGCAAACGGCAAAAGTATGCATCCGCATGCCGGAAGGTCTGTATTTGTCCATTCGGGCGAGTATGCTGGAAGGCGCATATGGCCTTATTCAGCTGGCGGTTTCTATCGAGCCGGCTAAGCCGTCCGACATTCTTCCGCTTATTGTTGAGGCATATGCATTGTCGGCTCGCGAGAAACAAATCATAGAGCGGATTATTAGAGGATTTTCCACCAAGGAGCTCGCTCATTCTCTTCATATTTCCGCTTACACGGTGCAGGACCATCTCAAGTCGATTTTCGCCAAAACCGGCGTCAGCAGCAGACGCGAGCTCATGTGGGAATTATTCTCCAAACATAGCATGGGGTGAGGTCCTGTGAGGATAAGATGCGCGAACATGCAAAAAAGAGGCTGCGCGATTACGCCAGCCACTTTGCTTTCTTCTGGATAACGCTTAAGTTGGATTGACCGCACTCGGGTCCATATAGAAAATTTCCCAAAGATGCCCGTCAATGTCCTCAAAGCCCCATCCATACATAAAACCATGGTCAATGGCGTCTTTGGAATGTGTAGCTCCAGCATCCAGCGCCTTATGGACAAACTCATCCACTTGCTCCCTATTTTCAGCAGATAAGGCTAAAATCACCTCGGATGTAGTTGTTGTATCGGAAATTTCTTTTTTGATGAACGATTTGAAATAGTCTTCGACCAGCAGCATCGCAAAAATATTTTCGCTGATGATCATACATGTTGCATTCTCATCCGTAAATTGGGGGTTAAATTCAAATCCAAGCTTTGTAAAAAACTCGACAGTTTTATTCAAATCTTTAACCGGTAAATTCACAAAAATATTAGCGGACTTAAATCCCATTACCTGTCACCTCATCTTTGGGAATTTGAATACAGCTCTATTCTAGCATTTAAACGATACAAACATTTCTTTTCAATTGCTATTTTTAAGTAAACCCTATGCCACAGCTATTAGCCGCTGCACAGCAGTCCTTCTACTCATTGTTCAAAGAAAGAAGGCCGACTGCTTTCATAAATTCTCTCCAGCTTGTCGATCTC
>DATJKM010000070.1:0-43172 GCA_035491515.1 Candidatus Udaeobacter sp.
GCCAAATCGACCATAGGCATTTCCTTCATACGTTCAGGATCCAGCTTTAACGTAAAATTGCTGCTGCTCATATGTACACATCCTCTCTTGCCAATCAATTTATGTATTCGTTCATTGCGCAAATTGCGGTTGCTGCCAGAGGATGACGCCCGCCGTTTACGCTAGTCACAGTATAGTAAAACCTATTTCTTGCAAAAAAGCAAGCGGCTGTACAGCTGCCGGTACAGCTTGGACTTAAATGCAAAAAGCGAAAGGATATTCCTCCCGCTTTGACTGTATCCATCCGGCCATGACACGAAGGTAACGTACCTTGGACGTAAGAGCCCCTGAGAACTCTTTGTTCATCCTATGTCCCTCAACGATTTTTGACACGGTTTGAAGCCTAATTATGTGAAAAAAGGCAAGTGGCTCATGCGTTCTGAAGCGCTCCCTCATACAATAGTGCAGCATGGTCCGTCGGGAGGGGAAGCCAAATTTGGACACCGCCGCTTTTATCCGTTTGTTGCAGGATACGATGGCTTGCACGGACACAACGACAGTAAAGCGAATCATTCGCTTTCAGCGTGCGAGCGACTACCGATACTTCCTTCAGCAAATGCCTCAGGCCGCTTCGTCGTCATCGCCTCAAACAAGCATCAGAAAAATGCCTATTATTCGCGGAATATCCTGCAGACTGCCGGCCGAGGAAACGCTTGAACGGTTCTCAGGACGTGTATGGATTGAAAAAGATTGCAAAATCAGCGTTCATGCCTCACCGAATAAGTCGATTATTGTAGATAAAGGTATCCCATGGGGCGTCAGCCAGATTAAAGCCCCACAAGCTTGGAGCACGACGACCGGCCATCGCGTTAAGGTCGGCGTCATCGATACGGGAGCCGATTTCAGTCATCCCGATCTCCGCCAATCGCTCTCAAGAGGCATCAACCTGCTTAACCGCAGCATGCTTCCGCATGACGATAACGGTCACGGGACCCATATTGCCGGAACGATTGCGGCAGCCAACCAGCTACAAGGTATGATCGGCGTAGCGCCGCGCTCGTTGATCTCGCCCGTTAAAGCTTTCGATCACAATGGGAGCGCCTTCGTCTCCGACATTATTCTCGGAATCGAGTGGTGTATCCGCAACCGCATGAACGTCATTAATATGAGCTTCGGCATGAAGACCAGAAGCAAAGCGCTGCTAAGCGCTGTCACGAACGCCCATAATGCGGGCGTTATTATCGTTGCATCATCCGGCAACGATGGGAAGCGGCGTTCTGTCGATTATCCGGCCCGTTATCCGCAGACGATAGCCGTAGGCGCCACAACCAGGCTTCGTCGCGTGGCTCCGTTTAGTAACCGCGGTGCGTACATTGATGTATATGCGCCAGGCGACAAGATCGTATCTGCCTGGCTTCGCGGCAAATACAACGAGATGAGCGGCACCTCAATGGCCACCTCGCATGTCAGCGGAGCAATCGCTCTCCTGCTTGCGCATAAGCCAGGACTAACGCCAACCGAGATCAAGTCTATTATCAAGCGCTCCGTACAGCCCTTAAGGGGCAGCAAAGCCCGCCGAACGATCGGCGAGCTTGACGTGATGAGTATGATGCAAGCCGTGGATAATGCATAGATCCGCGGCTTTTTTTATGAGAAGGAAATTACATGCGCTCAGGTGCGGAAACGCCGACTAGGCGCAGCACATTGGCAATAGAAATGCGAACGGCTCCGAGCAATGCCAGACGGGCTTGCGACTGCTCGGCATCCTCTGTGATGACGCGCTCCGCTCTATAGTAGCTGTGGAACTGCGACGCGAGTTCATATACATAACGAATAAGACGGTGCGGAGCGTATTGCGCCGCCGCTTCGCTTACTTCCTGCGGCAGCTCTCCGATCTTGCGCAGAAGATCGAATTCGCTCTCTGCAGCCAGCTTGCTGAAATCAATGGCATCCACGGACTTCAGTACCAGACCTTGCTCCTCTGCTTGTCTAAAAATGCTGCAAATCCGTGCATGCGCATATTGGACATAAAACACCGGGTTTTCATTGGAGGTAGAGATAGCCAGATCCATGTCGAAATCGAGATGCGAATCCATGCTCCGCATGGAGAAGAAGTAACGGATCGCATCAATGCCCACCTCATCCATCAGATCCTGCATCGTAACTGCTTTACCCGTACGCTTCGACATTTTCATTTTCTCGCCGTTTTGGAACAAGCTGACCATTTGTGCGATGAGCACTGTCAGTTTCCCGGGATCATTGCCAAGCGCTTCCATCGCCGCCTTTACGCGCGGGATATAACCATGGTGATCAGCGCCCCAAATATTAATCATCTGATCGAAGCCGCGGCTGTATTTGTCGCGGTGATAAGCGATATCCGGCGTCAAATAAGTGTATGAACCGTCATTTTTCACGAGTACGCGGTTTTTGTCGTCGCCAAAGGTCATGGTAGACAGCCAGGTCGCTCCCTCTTCCTCGTAAACATGACCCGTCGCTTTAAGTGCTTCAAGGCCTTGTTCAACTTGTCCGCTCTCGTAGAGGGACGTTTCACTGTACCAAACGTCGAAGCTTACGCGGAATCTGCCGAGATCGCGCTTAATTTTGTCGAGCTCCCGCTCCAGACCGAACTGACGAAAAAACGTAAACCGTTCTTCATCGGGAAGCTCAAGCAGCTTCTCTCCCTCTTGCTCAACGAGCAGCTTCGCGAAACCGATGATGTCCTCGCCGTAGTAGCCGTCCTCCGGCATCTCCGCTGCTTGTCCAAGCTGCTGCCGATAACGAGCCTCGATAGACACAGCCAGGTTCTCTACTTGTTTTCCCGCATCGTTAATATAGTATTCGCGCGTAACGTCATAGCCTGCGTAGTCAAGCACGTTACACAATGCATCGCCAACCGCCGCGCCGCGCGCATGTCCGAGATGCAGGCTGCCGGTAGGATTCGCGCTGACGAACTCTACCTGCACGCGTTTGCCGTTGTTTTCTCCTGCTCGTCCATAATTTTCTCCAGCCTCAAGCGCGGCGCTCACAACCGGATAGAGGTAGCTGTTGTTCATGCGGAAGTTAATGAAGCCCGGACCTGCAATTTCGGCAGACTGAATGGACGCTTTCTTCGTATCCAAATGCGCGACGATTGCTTCCGCAATTTGGCGGGGATTTTTCTTCGCCAGCTTTGTCAGCTGCATAGCAGCATTAGTTGCCAAATCACCGTGTGATTTATCCTTCGGAACCTCCAGCACGAACGCGGGAAGCTCTTCCCTCGCCGCAAGACCGGCTGCAACCGCAGCATCGGCGATGGCCGCCTTAACCTGATCATACATTTTTTCCAGTACATTTGCGCTCATTGATTAGTTTCCTCCTGTATATGGAGCCGTATATGGAAACGACCCGACATTTGATCACCTACGTGCATCTCGTACTCCCACTCCAGCGTAAAAGGCAGCTGCGACGGCAATGAAACAGCCTCCGTACTCCCTTCATCGCCCTCCGGCACCTGAAGCGATAGTAGAAGCGTATCCGTTTCAAGCGAAAAAGACGTCATCGACGAACGGTAATGTCCAGTCCGCCTAAGCCCGGGCACGAATAGCTGTTCCGATTCAATAACGCCCCGCCTCACGATGGACAGCTCTCCCTGCCGGTATTTCACAAGCGTGCGCACTTCTCCGGCTTTCGGATCGCCTTCTACAGCCGGCTCGCTGTAACGGATAAATATGGACCGTTCCTTGCGAAACCATTCGCCCTCATAAGCGTGAGTGTGCAAGCTTCCGTCCTGCACGCTCTCCAAAGTAATTCGCACTTTCCTGCTGTCAGCCATAATCTTGCTCCTGTTATCAGTCTAATCTTATGTAACTACTATATACAGGAAGCCTCTTAATTTCAACGCTAGAGCGCGGTTAAGTTGACGCATACGGCACAATTTCCCGCCATGCCTCCACGCGATCCTCCAACGTTCGCATACGCGGAGTAGGAATCGGACTGGAGGAGGGCAGCTTCAGCAGCGTGATGTTCCGGAAGCTTTCATGCCCGCGATAAAATTTTTGGAAGGTGTCGTACGCTTTGCTCCCGTTAAATGCAAAGCAGCGAAGCTCCGGATATTTCGCTACAAGCTCAGGCAGCTTCTGGGGCACTTCCGCGCGAATATTAACGTCTAAGCTGCCCTCCCGTTCGCAGGACTCAATGACATCCCACAGCGCCAAACGATGCTCCTTCAGGAAAGCGAGCCGCCTCTCATACACCGGATCTGCATCCGATTCATTAAATAAACGGTATATAATTCGCCACATGAAGTTCTGCGGATGCCCGTAAAATTGTTTATGCTCAAGCGATTTCACGCTCGGCGCCGTCCCAAGAATAAGCACACGCGCACGCTCATCGATAACCGGCGGAAACGAATAAATTCGCATCGGATAGCCTCCTGTATGTGCATTTTCGCTGTAATACATGTAGTTTGCTATTTTGTACTTACTTATATTTCAAAAAAAGACGCTTTCCGCTAAGATTACGCAGAAAACGTCTTTTGATCAACGTAGGACATCATTTGACAGGAATTTTGGTTTATTGAACCAGATAGCTGTTTATTATAGCTGGCAAATATCTCAAATCCTGTGCTGTATAACGCGAAAAAGGTTTCGTTTCTAGCGTTATTACCGCTTTTGGCGAAACCTCTTCTATATCTGGATTCTATTTCACAAAACCAAGCAGCATTTCGCGGATTACCTTAGCCGCAACGATCTGCGTTTGCTCCGTCGGGTCATACGCAGGCGCTACCTCAACAAGGTCGCAGCCGACGATGTTAACACCGGAACGGGCGATCGCGTGAACCGAATCGATAAGCTCCTTCGATGTGATGCCGCCCGCTTCCGCTGTACCTGTACCAGGCGCTGCGGATGGATCAAGCACGTCGATATCGATCGTTAAATAAACCGGACGGCCTTCGAGCTCCGGAAGCACCTTCTTCAGCGGCTCCAATACCTCGAACGGGTGGAAGTTAATGTTCTCGCGCGCATACTGCCATTCCTCGCGTGAGCCCGAACGGATGCCGAACTGGTAAATGTTCTTTCCGCCCATCAGACCGGCTGCCTTCCGCAGCGGCGTGGAGTGGGACAACGGCTCGCCTTCATACGACTCGCGCAGATCGGCGTGAGCGTCGAAGTGGATAATCGCAAGGTCAGGATACTTCTTATACACCTCTTGGAAAATCGGCCAAGAAACGAGATGCTCGCCGCCGAGGCCAACAGGGATTTTGCCGTCATCCAGAACGCCGCGAACGAATTCGCCGATGATTTCAAGACTGCGCGCTGCGTTGCCGAATGGAAGCAGCAAATCTCCAGCGTCGAAATATTCAATATCCTCGAGGCTGCGGTCTAAGTAAGGGCTGTATTCTTCTAATCCGATCGATACCTCGCGAATGCGGGGAGGACCGAAACGCGAGCCCGGACGGAAGCTAACCGTGAAATCCATCGGCATGCCGTAGATAACCGCTTTGGAAGCTTCATAATTGTCTGAGCTCAGGATGAAGACGTTGCCGGAATATTTTTGATCCAATTTCATGAGGGGTGTCCTCTCTCTCCTATAGCGTAGCCGCTCGTTATTTCACGAGATCTTCAACGAACTTAGGCAGTACGAAAGCTGCTTTGTGAAGACGCGGCGTGTAATATTTCGTATCGATTTCTGGAATAGCTGTCTCATCAACAGCAATTGGATCGTGCTTCTTGCTGCCCATTGTGAACGTCCACAGACCGCTTGGGTAAGTCGGAATATTCGCGCCGTATACACGAACGATCGGGAATACTTCCTTCACGTCTTTGTTTACGCTTTGGATAAGATCCGCTTTGAACCAAGGGTTATCCGTTTGCGCAACGAAGATACCGTCTTCCTTCAATGCCTCGTAGATGCCTTGATAGAAGCCCTTCGTAAACAGGTTTGCAGCAGGGCCAACCGGTTCTGTAGAGTCAACCATAATAACGTCGTACGTGTTTTTATGATCATGAATATGCATGAAGCCGTCGTTTACAAGCACTTCAACGCGCGGGTTGTCGAGCTCGCCAGCGATAGTTGGCAAATATTTTTTGGAGTATTCAATCACTTTACCGTCAATGTCGACGAGAACAGCCTTCTTCACCTTCGGGTGCTTCATGACTTCACGGATAACGCCGCCGTCACCGCCGCCCACAACGAGCACATACTCCGGATTCGGATGCGTGAAAAGAACAGGATGTGCGACCATCTCGTGGTAAACGAACTCATCTTTCACCGTAGTCATAACCATGCCATCAAGAACAAGCATCGTTCCGAACTCTTCCGTCTCGATCATATCAAGCTGTTGAAAATCCGTTTGTTCATTTACGTAAGTTTTAGTAATCTTCGCCGTAATGCCGAAGCTGTCTGTTTGTTTTTCTGTATACCACAATTCCATGTCGTATAATCCCTTCTTTCCTTCAATGGTTCAACCTGTATTATAGTAAATCAGGCCAAAAAAGCAACCTTTTCCAACCTTATATACAAAAATTTAATCAACCTCAGGCTCTGCGTGAATAGGGCGTTCCTCGTTTTTCCATACTAAGGAAAAGTGATGCTTTGCGCTGAAGGGAGCCTGCTCCATGAATAAGCCTTCCAATCGGCAGGGTAAGCCCCGTCGCCGAACTGCTTTTCCTATTATAACCGAGAGGTTCCTATCCCATGTTCTGAAAATGAAAAAATGGCTGCGATGGGCTGCTGCCGCATTCGCCCTATTCGTGCTCGTCATCGTGGGTACACTTGTTTATTTGCGGACGCAATCACTGCCTGTCGCCGCCATCAGCCAAACGTCTCAGATGGTCGATCTGCAAGGCAACGTCATCGATACGTTCCATGCCGGAGAAAACAGACGCTCCGTGCAGCTTTCGGACATCTCGCATTACGTGATTGATGCGACCTTGGCAATCGAGGACCGGCGCTTCTACGACCATCGCGGCTTCGATATGAAAGGAATGGCACGCGCCGTTATGGTGAACGTCCAGAGCTTCTCTACTCGGCAAGGCGCGAGTACGCTCACACAGCAGCTTGCACGAAATCTTTATTTGACGCATGAGCGAACCTGGCAGCGCAAAATAAAGGAAGCTATGTACACGGTGCAGCTCGAGATGAACTACTCCAAGGATGAAATTCTCGGCATGTATTTGAATCAAATTTATTACGGCCATGGATCCTACGGCATTGAAGCGGCTGCGATGATGTACTTCAATAAGCATGCTTCCGAGCTTTCGCTTGCTGAAAGCGCCATGCTGGCCGGCATCCCGAAGGGACCGAAATATTATTCCCCCTATTTGAATATGAAAAACGCGAAGGACCGTCAGCTTACGATATTGCAGGCGATGGTCGAAGGCGGCTCGATCACGTCCGAACAGGCGGATGCCGCTTATGCGGAGATGCTGAATTTTCAGACGCTCGGCTCTGGCGAACAGGAGGGGTTTGCGCCGTATTTTCGCGATTATATCAGGTATATTGCTGTGGACAAACTTGGCATCAATGAGCATTTGCTGAACGAGGGCGGCATAACGATCTATACGACGCTTGATCCGGCAGCGCAAGCGACGGCTGAAGAGGTCATTGCGAAAGGGATTCCGGAAAGCTCCGAGCAGCAAGCCGCGCTTATAGCCATTGATCCGCGCAACGGCTATATCAAAGCGATGGTCGGCGGAAGAGACTATAAGAAAAACCAGTACAACCGTGTCTTTGCCAAAACGCGTCAGCCCGGCTCCTCCTTCAAGCCTTTCTTGTATTTAACCGCCATACAGAGCGGCTTCATGTCGCCTTTGACGCACTACAAGAGCGAACCGACCGTGTTCACTTACGATGAAGGACGCAAGACATACGAGCCGCATAACTATGGCGATAAGTACTTGAATGAGCTGATCGATATGCGGCAGGCGCTGGCGAGCTCGGATAATATTTACGCAGTCAACACGATCATGACCGTTGGCGCTGACAAAGTGATCGATACGGCGAGGAAGCTGGGGATCGAAAGTCCGATGCAGCCCGTCCCTTCGCTCGCGCTTGGCACATTCCCGGTCAGCCCGTTCGAAATGGCCTCCGCCTTCGGCACGTTTGCCAGCGGCGGCATCCGCTTTGAACCGATCGCGATTATCCGTATCGAGGACCGCAAGGGCCAAGTTTTATATGAAGCGGAGCACAAATCCGAGCAGGTTGTAACCGCCGCGGAAGCTTATGTCATGACCAGCTTAATGGAGAGCGTATTTAAAGAAGGCGGCACCGCTTTCCGTGTATCTTCTATTATTAAGCGGCCGGTTGCGGGCAAGACAGGCACAACGCCTACGGATGCGTGGCTTGTCGGATATACGCCCGAGCTGGCGACAGCCGTATGGGTCGGCTACGACAAAGATCGTAAGCTGACCGTTGCCGAGGCTTATCGCGCTGCGCCGATTTTCGCTAATTTCACGGAGCAGGCGCTTGCCGCCGTACCGCCTAAAATCTTCCCGATCCCGGAAGGTGTCGTAAATGTGTATATTGATCCGACCAGCGGAAAGATTGCGGAAAGCACCTGTCCGAACAAACGGCTGGAGACCTTCCTTAGCGGAACGGAGCCAACTGAAGTATGCGGCAAGCCAGCCGCGGCGGGCGATAACGGCAGCGGTACCGGTCATGACGGAGCGAAGGCGGAGGGACGCCGCTCTTGGTGGACTGATCTGAAGCGCTGGTGGACAGACTAGAGAAAGCAGCGGCTTACTTTACGAAGGAGGCTGCTGCGGCCGCCGATTGCGGTACTGCCATGACCTTTGCACATTTTTGTCCGATTTATGATCAAAAAGTGAATTTTCTTTGAACAAAAGCATATAGTTGTGTTATAGTAGGGATAAGAAAACACTTACAATTAATCGGGAGTGTTCAAAAATGACCACGAAAACCGCAACAATCAGCCATATTCAACCTTCGAAATCGGATGTCAAGCGTCTTGTCAAAGCAATGACTGTAATCGCATGGGGCGTTCTTGCCATTGGCGTTGTGCTCAGTCTAGTCAATTTAAGCCATTTCAGCGATCGAAATGTCGGACTTATGGTCGGCATCGGATTTCTAATCGGCAGCGTTCATATTTATGTCATTGGTACAGCAATCGGACTCGTCCATGCTCGCCTAACGCAAGAGCAGCAGCCGAAAGATTTTGACGACCATCAATCGTAAGTAACCGCCGCATCTATAGCGGAGCAAATAGACAGCCCCATGAGGTCAGTGACCTCATGGGGCTGTCTATTTGTTTGGGTAATGATGGACAGCGCAGCTGGCGCTGCAAAGTATCCTAAATGTAACAGTTGTCTAAGCCGTGAACTTTCAGTTACAGAAAAAAGACGAATTTTTGACGTAATTGTTAACCCCGCAGTTATTATCTTGTAGATCTGCTATTGTAGTCGTAAGCAGTAATTTTGAGGAGTTGAACTATTGATGAGACCGTATCTTCGTATGCTGACACCCGTACTTATTATGCTAATGGCCGTTATGCTTTCCGGCTGCGGCGAGCAATTCATTGTGCTCGATCCGAAAGGGCCAATCGGCGAGTCTCAGAAGGATTTGATTTATTTTTCAACCATTCTGTGTTCCGTTATCATCGTGCCCGTACTTATCCTGACAGCTATTATCGTTTGGCGGTACCGCGATAAGCCCGGCAGAAAGGCTTCCTACAACCCTAACTGGGAGCATAGCACGAAGCTGGAGATTACTTGGTGGACCATTCCAATTATCGCTATCCTTATACTGGCTATCGTCACCGTTAAATACACGTATGCGCTCGAGCCTTCCAAACCGATTGAATCGGCTAAGGAGCCCATTACGATTCAAGTCACGTCGCTTGACTGGAAATGGCTGTTCAAATATCCGGATGAGGATATCGCAACTGTCAATTACATTAAAATTCCGGAAGACGTGCCGATTAAGTTCCAATTAACGTCCGACACGGCGATGAACTCCTTCTGGGTTCCGCAGCTCGGCGGGCAAATTTACACCATGTCGGGTATGGCCATGACCCTATTCCTGCAAGCAGATGAGCAAGGCAGCTATTTTGGCTCCGGCGCGAACTTCACAGGGAAGGATTTTGCCCAAATGACGTTTAAAGTCGATGCTACTTCGGAGGAAGAATATAAAGCTTGGATAGAAGAAGTGAAGGCTAAGTCTCCATCCCTAACAATGGAGGGCTTCGAGAAGCTGACTGAGCCGGGAACTTCTGATGTGCAGCTGTTCTCCAGCTTCCCTGAAGGATTATTCAATAAAATCGTAAAACAATATGTGAACGGCGGCGGTGGCGGCGCGCATCAGCATCATGACAGTGAAGCAGCGGAGTCTGCGGCAGCCGCGAATGAAGAGACCGCTCCGGCGGTTACGACGGAGTCGCATCATCACGCAGCCAGCAGCACGGACGCTAACACGCATAACCATGTGGGGCATTAACCCACTAACAAGCGCAAGCTTTTGAAACGAGTTTGTTCTACAAACTTTTAGGAGGACCCCTCATGTTAGACAAAATTAAACAATTCGCATCCGAATTTTTCGTAACCGGCGATCCGCTTATTTTAGGGGCTCAAGTATCCATTGGGTTGTCGCTTGTCGCGATTATATTCGTACTCACCTTTTTCAAAAAATGGCGCTGGCTGTGGACCGAATGGCTGACTAGCGTCGATCATAAAAAAATCGGAATCATGTACATCATCGCTTCCATTCTCATGCTGTTCCGCGGCGGCGTCGATGCGCTGCTCATGCGGGTTCAGCTTGCTGCTCCGGAGCTTGAGTTTTTGCACGCGGAACACTACAACCAAATCTTCACCACGCACGGCGTTATTATGATTCTGTTCATGGCGATGCCGCTTATGTTCGGTCTGTTCAATATCGTCGTCCCGCTCCTCATCGGAGCTCGCGACGTTGCGTTTCCGTTCCTGAACTCCCTTAGCTTCTGGATGTTCTTCTTTGGAGCGATGCTGTTCAACGTATCCTTTATTATCGGCGGTTCGCCGGATGCAGGCTGGCTCGCATATCCGCCGCTTTCCGAGATGTCAGGCAGTCCGGGACTTGGACAAGACTTCTATATCTGGGGTATTCAAATTTCAGGTATCGGTTCCCTTGCTACGGGCATTAACTTTGTTGTCACGATTCTGAAAATGCGCGCGCCGGGCATGAAGCTCATGCAAATGCCGATGTTCGTATGGTCCGTACTTTCGTCATGTATCACGATTATGTTCGCTTTCCCAATATTAACGGTTACGCTGTTCCTGCTGTTCATTGACCGCTATCTGGGCGCCCATTTCTTCACGCTCGACGGCGGCGGCAATCCGATGATGTACATCAACCTCATCTGGATGTGGGGACATCCTGAAGTATATATCGTTATTTTGCCGGCATTCGGGATATTCTCCGAGGTCGTATCGACCTTCGCGAAGAAAAAACTTTTCGGTTACAAATCAATGGTTTTCGCCCTTATGTCGATCAGCTTCTTCTCGTTCTTCACCTGGGCGCATCACTTCTTCACCATGGGCTCCGGCGCTAACGTCAACGCGTTCTTTGCTTTAACGACGATGCTGATCGCGATACCGACCGGGGTGAAAGTATTTAACTGGCTGTTTACAATGTACCAAGGCCGAATTACGTTTACGACACCGATGATGTGGACGATTGCGTTCATTCCCTGCTTTGTCGTCGGGGGGATGACCGGGGTGCTCCTATCTGTTGCGCCGGCCGACTTCCAGTTCCATAACAGCTATTTCCTGATCGCGCATTTCCATCAGGTGCTTATCGGCGGCGTTGTGTTCGGTTATTTCGCCGGTCTCTATTACTGGTGGCCGAAAATGTTCGGCTTCCGCTTGCATGAAGGCATCGGCAAATGGGCATTCTGGTTCTGGAACATCGGATTCTACGTATGTTTTATGCCGCAATACGCGCTTGGCCTCATGGGTATGACGCGCCGCTTCAACGAATACGACTTCGATATGGGCTGGCAGCCGCTTAACGTCGTATCTACTGTCGGAGCTTTCTTAATGGGTCTCGCGTTTATTTTCCAAGTGTGGCAAATCGCTCATAGCATTAAGTTTTACAAGAAGGAAAAGGACGGCGACGCATGGGATGGCCGTACGCTGGAATGGTCGATTCCATCGCCTGCACCTCTCTACAACTTCGCCCGCTTGCCGCAGGTTACAAGCCAAGACGAGTGGTGGGAAGAGAAGCAGCGCATTGCGAGCGGCGAGCCGGCCAAACCACTCGCTCCGCTTGAGCCGATTCATATGCCGAAAAATTCAAGTATTCCGTTCATCATGTCGTTATGCTGGTTTATAGCAGGCTTCGGCTTCGTATGGGATTGGCTGTGGATGGCCATACCGGGTATGATCGGCGTAGCCATATGCATGCTTGCCCGTTCGTTCTCTTACGATACCGATTATTACATTCCGGTGGATGAGATCGAGCGTACGGAAGCCGCATTAAGGGGGACAAAATAATGGCACATGCAGTTTCCACTCCAGCAGGAGCGCATGGCGGACACGGTGCCGGTCACGGCGGCGGTCACCATGACGATCATCACGATCAAGAATCGTTGAAAATGTTCGGCTTCTGGCTGTTTCTTATAACCGACGTTATTTTATTCGGTACGTTGTTCGCTACCTATGTCGTCCTCCGTCTCAACACGGACGGCGGACCGACCGGTGCGGAATTGCTCGAAATGAACGGTATTATCATTTCGACCTTCCTCCTGCTCACAAGCAGCTTCACGAGCGGCGTAGCCGTTCTGGAAATGAACAAAGGGAACAAACGCGGTCTGATTCTCTGGCTCGCGATTACCGCTTTGCTCGGCGCATCATTCGTATTTCTTGAGGTAAACGAGTTTATGCACCTGGTGCATGAGGGTGCTACAATTGGAACAAGCGCCTATTGGTCTGCTTTCTACGTTCTTGTCGGAACGCACGGACTTCACGTCTCGGTTGGTCTCGTCTGGATGACCGCGCTGATCTTTCAGCTAAGCCGCCGCGGCATTACACCGGTCACAAAACGCAAAGTAAGCATCATCAGCTTATATTGGCATTTCTTGGACGTCGTGTGGATTTTCGTATTCACGATCGTTTACTTGATGGGGGTGATGTAGGATGGAAAAGCATAACACGCATACCCATGACGGCGAGCACGGATCCCATGGCGGGTCAATGAAATCTTACGTTATCGGCTTCCTATTCTCCATCATTCTGACGATCATTCCGCTCGTTGTCGTGCTGAATGATCTGCTGAGCAAAACGGCTACAACCGTGCTCATCCTCGTGATGGCCGTTCTGCAGTTCGCCGTTCAGCTGGTCTTCTTCATGCACATCCGGGATGAGGAGAAGCCGCGCTTCAACCTGATGGCGCTTATTTTCGGGCTCGTCATTTTGCTGACGATCGTCGCAGGCTCCATCTGGATTATGACCTACAATGCGGTAGCATAGTATTCTGCTATGCGATGAGATACTCGTAAAAAAGCTGCGCCAATGTCATTGCGACTATGGTGCAGCTTTTTTTGTATCCAAAACCAGAAGCTTAACGCATCGAATTAACTAGCGCCCCCGCTCTACCAGCTCTACGCCTTTCGGTACAATTAGCGTTAGCTCGGGAATAACCGTATCGGAAATGATGCCTCCATCCCGGTGATCGGCCGCCCCGATCATGACGTACATGGTCGTGCCGACGATATGGGTTTGCAGCATTTTATCGTCCAGCCGCTCAAGCTTCTCGGAAGATCTGTAGCGAATTTGCCCAAAAAGCTGCAGCTCGCGCGTATCTGTCTCTCCGAATTGAACACCGCCTAACGAATGCACGACAATTTTGTTAATCTCTGCAGGCACCTTCACCGCCCTCGTATCAACAAACGCCGTTTGCTGCGTCATATGCAGTCCTCGCTGCAGTTCATCGAATAATCCGGTTGACATGAGCAGGGCAAGTCCAAGGCTCGCCGCGCCGATCATGCCTACAAAAAAAACGCTTATCCAATCGTAACGCACGATTGCCCGCTCGCTGCCGGAAAATTTCAGGTAGAGCAGCAGCTCCGCTCCCAGCATAATAAATACTACCGGCGCTACCCACAGGAGCATCTCATATGCTCTGATGTCTTGCCAGAGGGATACTGCTAGCGCAGTCCCCATTAGCATCAGCGTTACGCCCATCGATAGCGAGCCGACGCGCCAGGTGCGCACGCCTTCCGGCCGATTAACCGCTGTATTCGCCATGTTCACTGTGCTCATTGTGACTCCCCCTCTCGCTTATGCAGCGGAGCAGGGATTGCAGGCGGAGCTCCTTTTCTAATATCGGCAGCCGCTCTGCTTCCAAAGGCCAGACGCAAGCCGACAATAATCATAACGAATGCCACAACAGCCGTCGGAATCATATATTTGATCTGCATGTATTGCGAGTAAAGCTCATTTGAAAAGTGGGAAGTGAACTCCGCGGCTACACGATCAAGCAAATAGTAAACGCCAAACCCAAGCAGCCCAATGCCGAACCAGCGCTGATAAGGAACAAGCTGCGTCAGCACCGGCTCATCGGTGAGCGTCTGACGCTCGTAGCGGGACGTCTGCTGCATGGCATCAAAGAACGCGAAGCACCAGAACAGCGGAAGCAGGAAAAAAAATAGAGACAGCCGCAAATTGTCCATTATATAAATAGTTAAGAGAAAGCCGCCCATAAGCTGCAGCCCCCGCTTCTGCAAGCCTAGATAGAGATGGCCTGCGCCCGGGAAAATCGACAATGCGATAGCCAGCACCTTACTTTTGCGCCCCGAAGCGATATACGATTCCATATCTTCGAATATAGCACGGTCCACAAGATGCTCTCCGCGCTGCTTCGCATGAAGCTGTCTGATCGCGTCAAACATGCTGTACACCCAGATGATTGGCAGCGCGAGCAAAAAGACGAGCAGCTCTCCTCTATGAATAATAGCGCTTAAGAAGACGATAATCGCGAACCAGCCGATGAACGAAATGAGCAATGTGATACCGCGCTGCATAAGCCCCATACTCATATGGCCAAGACCCGGCACGAGGGAGAACAGGATTATACGCGATTTCTCGCGCTGATGCTCCCGCTCTAACAGTACAGCTCCTGGGCCAAAATGATCGGCAGAATGCTCGAATGGATGCTGCTGAACCGGATGTGACGATAATCCATTGCCCTTGATCAGGGTAAAGACCATATCGAGCATGTTAATAATCCCGGACATAGCAGCTATGAACATCAGGAAGACGAGAAAACCATCATCGACACCCGCATTCGTAATCATCAATAAAATAAACATCCCAATGGGGCCAAAAAAAGCTCCTCCGTATAATACGGCACGTACAGGACGGCCCAAATAGCCATGCCCAACGCCGGGTATAAAAGAAAGCAAAAACGCCGTTAACGGGCTTTTATTCATACTTGAATCATTCCTTTCCGTTTCCTCATTTTTCATTTATTTATAGCGGGTCGCTCTCAGGCCGTCCAGCCACGACCCTGTTTGATCGACTATTTTATCCGACCATGATTCCGAATGCTTGCCAGCTGCCATCGGCGGGTACGGCGGTACAGCCTGCTGTACATTCTCATTCATATCGAGCTGAGCCAGCTTCTGAGAGAAGGAGGCAAAGGTACCGGTGACAAGCAGCAGCAGCGTAATGGAAGCAGCAATGGTATAATGCGTTACCGGATGCTGAAGCCAAGCGCGAAGGCGGGGAAATTTCTTCTGTAGAGCGCCGGACGTTCTAAGGCCGTCAGCCTGGGCTTGATGAATTCTCTCCTCGCTTAACAGCTGGGCAACGACCCGCTGCTCTAACTGCTCCATATCAGGAAGCTGAGGTTCATTTACATGGCTTGGAAAGACTGACTCCACCACGTCTTCGGACGATTCAACTGCAGCAACAAATTGCTTTAAGCAGCAATCGCAAGCTGTCATCTGCTGCTCTACCTGTACTCGCTCAGCCTCTGCAAGCGTGCCATTCACATATCGGATCATTTGATCCGGCGATATATGCTCCTTCTTCATTCGAAATCCTCCTTCCGCCAGTGGCGCTTCATCCAGCTTCTTGCCCGGTACAGCCTGGACTCTACGCTTTTGCGCTCCAGCCCGGTTTCGGCCGCTATCTGTTCATACGACTTGTCTTCCATATAATAAGCGTTTATGACTTCCCGGTAGTTTTTCGGCATTTCTTCTACGCGCTCGCGAACCTGCCGCCTATCCGCTTGCTTGATGGCTACCAGCTCGGCAGCCGGCAGCGCCGCGGCAGCATCATCATGCATTTTCTCGCTCATCGCTTCGCTATCCGACAGCTCCTCGGGCCTGCGCGCCTTGCTTCTCTTGAAATCGATCGCTCGATTAACGGCAATGCGGGTAATCCACGTCTTCAGCCCGTCCAATCGGCAATCCGGAAGGGAACGATAAATTTGCAGCAGCACTTCCTGCGTTATATCCTCCGCATCATGCGGAGAATGAAGGACTGCGAAGACCGTTCTATATATATAAGGACCATACGCCTGTACGAAAGGGCCATAATGCTCGGGCCCGCCCTCTTGCACCGCTCTGATCCAATCCTCGTCTTGAATGTCGCTCCCCCCCTTCCCAATCTATAGACGTCAGCCAGCCGCTAATCCCCTGCACTTGATCCAAAAAATTTTTTTCATACGATTCCAACAGCCTCTAAAAACACGGAAAACCTCATCATCCGCAAGATTAGCCTTACGAACGATGAGGTTCTCATCCTTTATTGGCGCTTACGCCTGTGTCGCGCTTGATCGCGCTCGCCGTTACACGTTCAAAGCTTGTTTAAGCTCTTCCGGCGAACGATCCCACCACTCCAAATTATTCTCCGTAAGCAGCTTGCGCAGCGCCGCTTTCTCTACATCGCCAAGCTCTGTCAAATTGTAGCGTCGTTTGATCGCATGATCCAGCTTGTTCACGTGGTCAGCCAGTATCTTCCATCCGCGGCGCGCCTCGGAGTCGATCAGCATCTCGCAGGCTGTCGCGCCTGCATAATAAGATCCTTCCTCATTACGGTCGACCGCTACCCACACGATCCAGCATTGACGGCCATTCGGCGTATCCTCTTTGTTCGGCGTAAACTTAATGCCGCGCTCCACCTTGCTCTTCGCATGCATCGCGCCAACGTCGATATAAGCGACTCCCTCATCAATAATGACGCAGGATACAGCGCTCAAATCGATCGTTCCCGCCCCAAAGCCTTTATGTTGTTTGTTGCTCACTACGTTGAGCGACAGTGATTTCTTTTCCTTCTTTTCCGGCTGAGCCGGCTGTCCTTGTTCTTCCGTCATGCGCATTCACACCTTCCCCGATACAATAATTCCATTTTAGCTAATAATCCTTGAAAAGCAAACATATACATGCTGTAGATGCTTGTCAACGGGAGGGAAACGTTCAATGACTCCACGCTATTTCAAACGAATTTTACTCGTAATACTCGCAGTCGTACTGCTCGGCTTGTCTGTGCAGCAAGGCTTCGGGACTGCTTGGCAATCCCAATATACATATGCTTTCGCCCCCGCCGCCAAAGCCAAGCAAGCACCGGCCCCTGCCCAAAATTCGGCCAAGCCGCCGCTCGTGCAGGAGCCGAATACGGTCATGACGCCTAAGCCGCAATCACTCAGTAACCGTATCGTTGAGTACCATATCAACGTTCATTTACTTGACGATGCGAAGCAATTAAACGGCGATCAGACGGTAACCTGGACCAACCCCGGCAAAAAAACAGTGTCCGAGCTCTATTTCCACCTGTACCCGAATGCCTTCCAATCAGACAAAACGACGTTCATGCAAGAATCCGGAGGCAAGCTGCGCGAGGACAAAGCGACCACGAACAGCCATGGCTATATGAAGCTGCTTACGCTAGAAACGCTTAACGGCGAAAGTCTGCTGCCTCGTCTGCAGTACGTGCAGCCCGACGACGGCAATGCCGATGACTTCACCTTAGCCAAAATACGGCTGCCAGAGCCTATCGCTCCGGGCAAATCCGTTACGCTCCGCATGGGGTACGAGGTGAAGCTGCCAGAGGTGTTTGCTAGAATGGGCTACTCCGGACAGTTCGTGATGGCGGGACAGTGGTTTCCCAAAATTGCCGTATACGAAACGGTCGGTACAAGGGGACGTGCGGCTGAAGGCTGGAACGTTCACCAGTACCATGGAAACTCCGAGTTTTACAGCGACTTCGGCATATACAGCGTTCGGATTACAGTACCGGAAGCCTACACGGTCGCGGCAACCGGCTTCCAAACGAAAGCGATTGAAATGAAGGATCAAACGAAGGTTTACCAATTTTATGCCGATGATGTTCATGACTTTGCTTGGTCGGCGTCGCCGGACTTCGTCTACGAAGAGACCGCCTACTCCGATACGGGCATTCCCGGCGTACGGATTAAGCTCTATCTCGATCCGGCGCATGCCGCCCTTAAGGATCGCTATATGCACGCCGCCAAATCCGCTCTCTCAAGCTACGCGAAATGGTATGGGGAATACCCCTACAGCACGCTGTCTATCGTCGTGCCTCCCAAAGGGGCGAACGGAGCCGGCGGCATGGAGTATCCGACGCTCATCACGGCATTCGCAGCCGAGAAGCAAAACCCCGGCTTCGATTTAGAGCGAACGGTCGTGCATGAGATCGGGCACCAATACTGGTATGGAATGGTCGCCTCCAATGAGTTCGAGGAGGCTTGGCTGGACGAAGGCTTCACATCCTACGCCGAGGACAAGGTGATGGAGACCGCATACGGATTGGAAGCCAATTTGCGGGTAGAGGCCAGCTACATGACTGACCCTGCACCGCTTAAGCAGCAATCCTGGTCATACGGCAGCCACTCGCAATACGCCGAGAACGTGTACATGAGGGCGAAGCTCGTGCTCATTGGCATTGAGAATCAGGTAGGCTCTAGAACGATGCAAAAGATTTTACGTACGTATTTCCAAAAATTTAAGTTCAAGCACCCTTCTACTGCCGACTTCCAGCGCGTGGTCGAACAAGTTACGAAGACGAAATGGCATGATTATTTCAGCCGATACGTTTACGGCAACCAGATGGCTGACTTCTCGATCGAATCGATCCATGTTCGTCCCGTCACTCAGGATGGGAACAAGATGTACGAATCGGTCGTGCTTGTCAAAAAGAACGGCGGCAGCAACGGCGACATCAAGGTCGTGCTGCAGTTCACCGACGGCACCAAAATAACGAAACTGTGGAATGCCGAAGAAACTCACATTCAATTCAAGCAGCTGCATTCCGCTCCGCTCGATTGGGCGATCGTCGATCCGAATTACAGCAACGTCCTCGACAATAAGCTCATTAACAACTATATGCAGGCCCAGCTGCCGGAGGACACGCGTGCGAGATGGAGCCTTGGAGTAGTCAATCTTATTGAAGGTCTGCTCGGGTCGCTGAGCTGGTAAGTAATTGCGTTCAAGGAGCGATTAACAATGAAAATACATTTGAAGCAAGGCTGGCGGCTAGCGGTTAAACATTTTTACCTTGTTATATTATTGTTTCTGTATCAGCTGCTATGGGGATTTTTTCTTTATCGTTTCATTGATTCGGTCGTCTCGCCGCTGCTGCGGCGGTACCCGGGCTCCTATCCTTCTGATACGGCTGCTCAGCTCTTCATGACCGAAGCCCAATTCCAGCTGCTCAAAACCGATCTGATCACCCCGTACGTCTGGACGTTAGGCGGTCTGCTGTTTGCCAGGATGCTGCTGACGCCTTTGTTTAACGCCGGCTTGTTCTACTCGCTCAATCAAACGAGATCGGAGGGGGGAACACGGTTTCTGGAGGGCATCCGCAAAACGTGGAAGCCCGTTGTCCTGCTCTACTGGATAGAAGCTGTCTTATCGCTGGCTCCTGCCTGGTGGCTGATGCCCCGCTCGCTCGACGCACTTCTGGAGAGCGGCTCCATCCCGGAACTGCTGCAAGCGGTGCTGCCTGGCGCATCGCTATGGCTGCTGTGGAGCACAGTGCTGCATTTGTTATTTCTAGCCATGCAGTTCGGCGCTGCATCCGGCGAAGGCGTATTCCGTTCCTTATGGCACGCTCTCCGGAACTTTCTCTCCTATGCGGCCATCTCACTCATCATGTGGGGGATCGGAGCTGCAGCCGGACTCGTAGTCACCGGCATATCGATGCTCTGGGCCGGCTTGTTCGCGCTCATCCTTCATCAGGGCTATCACCTGATTCGTACGCTCATGAAGGTATGGACCATAGCCTCGCAATATGAATGCCTGCAATCGAAATAAACGCAGGATAAAGAAGCCTTCGGCTCCACGATCCGCCCGTGGATACGGGGCTTTTTTTATTTCAAAACCGACCGCAACTAAATGATTACATTTCTGTATAAATATTTGTAAGAAAATGAATAATGGGGGATACACGTAAATGATGCGTAAAAAATTGATTATAATATCGATGGTATTGCTCTTATCGGGGGGTTCGCTCGTTGCAGCCGACAAATTACTCCAAAAAGTAACGCTGATTTATAATAATAAACAATCGGTAGAAGATGGTTTACTGGTAGATGATAAGGTGTACATCAATATCCGTTCCTTAAGTGATTCCATGCAAGCGTTCATTCAATGGAAGGGCAGCGAGAAGAAGCTGGTCATTCAGAAGCCCAATGTCCATATGTTTCTGATGAATGAGAAGCGAACCATGTTTGGACAGGTTGAAAAAGGCGCTGTTCAGAAATTTTTAGTACAAGCGCAAATCGATAATTTGAATGTCGCCATCTCCGAATTCAAGGTCACGATTGTTGACCCTAACGATAAAGAAACGACGATTGACAGCCGCAACCAGGATGATGCTGATTTTAAGCAATTTGTCGAAAAAGACACCTTTTGGTTCAGCTCGAAAGTCATCTCCTATGATTTTAAATACTCGGGCAAATACAAGCTGCGGTTCTGGATGGAACAAAAGAACGGCGATCCGCAGCTCATCTCCGAGAAGGTCATCACAGCAAAATAAAGCGCGCAGTCGAATGATGTAAAACCTGAAACTATAATAAAACCTCCGGCTGATCGGAGGTTTTTTGTATGAATTTTTTTAATCTTTCGTTTGTAAACAGTAAAACACCGCAGCTTTCGGGACTTTAGGCTATCTATGCGGAGAGGCGCCACAGGGACAATCCGGTATCATTTACATGATATCTACATAATTAATGAATTTGTGTCGTCACATTTAGCTAGAAAAGACTACAAATGAGTGTTTATATTACACAAAAGTCGTTTAAACGAACTAAATTGTCAAAAGGTTACATGAGAATTATTAGAATTTGCCAGTAAAGGCAGGAGATCAATGAAAATAATCGAATAATTCTCAGGAGCATGAAAAAACTGCCTAATTCCCTATCGGGAAACGGGGGAACCACTCTGGGTGAATTGATTCCGACGTCTGAGTTTTCTCAGCGCCTGAGGAATCATAGGGAGCCTTCAACCGAACCCCACAGCTAACCTCGTCGGCATTGGAAGGAGTTCCACAATTGAAGAAGATTACCGCATTACTCCTGGGTCTCGTTCTCGTACTCGCTTTCCAGGCGGGGAGCGCTTTCGCAGACTCAAAACTAAACGGAACTATCAGTGATCTTATTGGTACTCCGTACAGAAGCGGCGGAACGTCGTCGAATGGCTTTGACTGCTCCGGTTTTACGAGCTACGTGTTCGACAAATTGGGCGTTGACCTTCCTCGCACATCCGGTTCGCAAGCAAAAACAGGCACGAAGGTCGCTAAGGCTGACCTACTTCCGGGAGATCTTGTGTTCTTCGACACAGTCGGTGGCAACAACAGCACCGTTTCCCATGTTGGCATATACATCGGAGATGGCAAGTTTGCACATTCGTCCTCCAGCAGAGGCGTGGTAACAGACAAACTTAATTCCTCCTATTATGTAGACCGTTACGTGACTGCCCGTCGTGTCATGGATACGGATTCTCTCTAAGCATATGCTAACGGACAATAGAGTGACCTAACTCCTCTCATCGAGGGTTGCAAGGGTAGACTCACCCAGCAAAGCCGCAGTTATTTGTCCACAGTCGACAAATGACATGCGGCTTTGCTGTTTTATTTCAAGCTGATTATGCCGTACTGCTCTGCGGTATAGGAAGGAGAAGGGCCCGATGTATTTGTTTATTCATCGCAAGGATTTGCGCACCGCAGATTTGCGCGCATTTGATTATTTGAAAAACAAAGATACGCATGGCATTCATTTGCTCATCATAGATCCCGTCCTCACGGGCGAAGGCCGGCTGACCAGCCATAGCGGCCGAAATTTTTTGGCGCAAGCCGCTTCCCTCCTGCACAGCTATTCCAATGCGGACAAAGAACTGCATGTGCTGTACGGGGATCCCGTTTTGATCACCGAAGCTCTGCTGCAAGCGCATCCCATCGAAGAAGTCGTCGTGCATGCGGACTACACGCCCTACTCGCTTAGGCGCGATGAACAGCTGCAGCAGGCAGCGCGCAGGCTGGGCCGGCGGTGGATGTCGATTGCAGATGCGCCGCTTGCTGATTTAGAAGCTTTTCCTGCATTCGCACGGCGGCCTGCGCCTTATAAAGTGTTTACGCCCTTCTATCGCATGTGGAGCAGCTATATGCGGGAATGCTATCGTCCAATGAGCGGAACCATGATTCAGGAGCTGTCTACCGTAAGGGAAATGAACAGCAAGGTCGCGCTATCATTCGCGCTGCCAGAGTTCATTTCTTGCGCACTTGGCGGCACCTGTGTTGAAGGGGCTCAAAAATCGTTAATCAAGCTGGATCGCTTCGCGCGCGAGCGCCTCGCCTCCTACGCAAATAGCCGCGATGCTTTTGTGGACGATTATGCCAGCGGGCTCGCCCGCTTCTTGAACACCGGCGCCATCTCGGCCCGCCACGCTTACGAGCTTACGCAAGGGCTGCCCGGGGCCGAGACATGGATTCGCCAGCTGGCATGGCGCGATTTCTATTTGTACCAAGCGATGTATCATGAAGATTACTTCCGATATGAACAGCTGCTTGACTTGTCCCCGCTAACGGATACTCATCTGCAGGCTTGGGCAGCGGCTGCCACCGGCATTCCGATTATTGACGCGGCCATGACGCAGCTGAACCGTACGGGTGAGCTGCCAGGCCGCTTGCGAATGGTTGCGGCCATGTTTTTAACTAAAAACCTGCTGTGCCCGTTTACGCTTGGCGAGCAGCATTTCCGTCTGCACCTAAGCGATTATGACAATACGCTTAACCGCGGCGGCTGGCTGTGGTGCTCATCGCTAGGCTATGATGCTGCGCCTTATTTCCGCATTATGAATCCGGAGACGCAGTCGCGGACGCATGATCCCAGCGGCAGCTATATCCGGCACTGGCTGCCTCATTTGGCCCATCTTACGGACAAAGAGATTCATAAGCCGCAAAGCGGTGCCATCGTCGATCTGAAAGCGTCCCGGGCACGAGCCATTGAGGTATACAAGACGATACTCAAGCAGCGGGCGGGTTCATAATCCGAATGTCTGACTAAACAGCATACGATTTCTTGTTTGCCATATAAATAAACCTCTATACCCGCTTCGAAACAGCGGATATAGAGGTTTTTCACATGTATTATAAGCAGCGGCCTAGCTCCCTTGCGCCCCGCCTAAAACTAATGATCTGCGCCGCGCCTGTTTTCTTCCGAGAACGAGCATAGCCGCGAGCAGAAGCAGCATCAGCACAACGAGTACGCTAATATACCACAAGGTGGACTGCACATTGTACTGGTCCATAAACCAGCCCGTCACTCGCGGAAAAACAGCACCCCCAAGGCCGCCGCATGCTACCAGCAGGCTTGTTGTCCGCTCGGTCATTCCCGGAATGAGCTCATTGGCATAAACAAGGGCGATGCCGAAGATACCCGAGAAGAATAAGCCGCTTAGCGCGACTAACGCCAGTATCCAGCTAAGCTGTCCCATGACCGCCATTAAAACAAATACGACCGAAGCTCCTGCCGTAGCGATGAATAAGTAGCGTGAATATCCCATCCGGTCTGCAAGCACGCCAGCAAATAAACGGCCAAGCACCATCGTGCCCCAGAATAAGCTGAGTACGGCTGCCGCACTGGATTCCTCAACGCTAGATCGAATGATGAGAATCGACGGCAAATAGTTAGAGAAGCTCATTTCCATTCCGACATAGATCATAAAAAAGAGCGCCGACAACAATAGAAACGGCAGCGCTTTTCGCGGATATCCGAAGAAGGCAGTCGCTTCTGATCTTGCAGCAAACGAATCGGCAGAATCATTAGATTTGCCCTGCTCCGCCGCTGCGCGTGAAATAAGTCCAAGCTGGTCGTCCAGCTCTCCGAATGACATCGTCAGCCACAGCACAAACGTGATGCCTGCCATCGCGGCCAGTATAGGGAAGGAAATTTGCCAGACGCTTTGCTGAATCAGATAAGCGGCCGCAATCGGAATCAATAAGGCGCCTACTCCAAAAAAGGTTTCCAACCGGCTCATTGCCGCTGCCTTTCCGTTCTTCGCCATATCGATGATCAGCGCGCCGACGACAGCCTCCGTCATACCAAAGCCAAATCCCGCCAAAGGACCAATCGCAAGCATCCAGCCCCATGGAAGCAGCAGGCTGTATGCCGCTTCACTTAGTGTCAGTAAGCCGACCGCAAGCAGAACGGCGCCCCTCTTCCCTGTTCTCGCTGCAATGGACGGCGCAAGCAGGACACCCACCAAAAATCCAAGAAACTGGTTCATAATCCATTGTCCGCCGTCTTTATAGGTCAAGCCGTAATGATCCATCAGCTGTTCCAAAATGGATCCGCCCACGACATGAGCAACCCCTATAACTAAATATGACAAGCAGCCAAGCCAAAGTAACTTCTTCATTTTAATGCTTCTCCTTATTTACGCACGATCTCCTTGCGTCCATCTGATATAATAAACCTATTTCATTCGTGTTAAGCTTTAAGTGAATAGCTATCTGACCGGAGGTACACAACCTGTGACGAACAATCCAAGCTCCACTCATTATAAACGAGATTCGATTGATATGACCATATGTCCGCTGGAAACTTGCCACGCGGAGGAAATATGCGGCTGGACCTATGAAGCGCCATTCAATATTTATAATTGGCCCTCCTGGGAGCAAATGAAAAAGGACGGAATCGAGTTCGGCGACTCCGTCCTTCGAGCGGATCAATATGCTGCAGTAATCGATAGTCAGCAGAAGCTCATTGGGTTTGCGCAGTTTTTCCCCTTAACAGGGGTGACGCGGCTCGGGCTTGGCCTGAGGCCCGATCTATGCGGCCTGGGGCTCGGTCCCGCCTTCACGCAGCTAATCGTCTCCGAGGCTGTACGGCGCGCTCCGCAAAACGAAATTGATTTGGAGGTGCTCGCTTGGAACACGCGCGCCTCCCGCGCCTATGAGCAGGCTGGCTTCCATATTACGGACACCTATTCGCGCCCGACTCCCTACGGCTTTGCCGAATGCCATTGTATGGTTTATAAGCCTTCCGCAGCGGATTGAAATGTAGATCATTATATTAATCTAATAATTTGCGTTACTTTATCGTCCTGCGAAACCTCAATAATATGATGCTTGTTGTTATAGGTAATGACGCCGCCGCCTACCGCAATGACCGGGTCCTGACCCAATCCGAAGAAGACATCGTCCGCCAATGCTTCCATCACCTCAGACCGGTCCTCGGCAGGCAGCGCAGCCCACTCCTCCGATTCCATTTCAAAAAAAGTATAGCTGCCCTCGATTTCTGCCACCGCCGCTGTCAAATCCTTCAATATATCTGCGTATTCTCTCGCATGTCTAACGCCCATTAGTGATTACCACCTTTATCATCGTTATTTTTTGTACACATCTCTCTACTATTCTACCTTATTTTTTAAAATTTTAACGCGTTCGCCTTCAAAACGTGCCATTTACTCTAACTTCGGAATACCCATCTGACGATAATATAAGAAGTAGAGAAATGTCGAAAATGATTTGGACGGGGTGTATGATGAAAAATTCAACAATTATCGGTCTTGTTCTAGGGTTAGTCGCTGTACTCGGAGGGATGGTGTTAAAGGGAGCAAACCTGTCATCTCTTTTGAATCCTGCTGCTTATATGATTATTATATTAGGGACCGTAGCATCTGTTCTTATTGCCTTTCCCATGTCCGAGCTTTCCAAAGTCGGCAAGCTGCTTAAAATGGTATTTACCGAGCAAAAGCTGCCTCAGCGGGATGAATTGATCCAGCGCTTCATGGAATGGGCTTCCGTTACGCGCCGCGAGGGCTTGCTCGCTCTTGAAGCAAAGGTCGACGAAATTGAAGATACGTTTCTCCGGAACGGCATGCGCATGATTATTGACGGCAACGATCAGGACTTCGTGCGCGACGTTCTGCTTGAGGATATTGCAGCTACGGAAGACCGGCATAAAGCTGGCGCGCTTATTTTCACGCAAGCAGGTACATATGCGCCTACTCTAGGCGTACTCGGCGCGGTTGTAGGCTTGATCGCCGCTTTGGCCGATATGAGTGATATGGAGAAGCTCGCTCACGCCATTGCCGGTGCATTTATCGCTACATTGCTTGGTATCTTTACAGGTTATGTGCTTTGGCATCCCATTTCTAACAGATTGAAGCGTTTGTCTAAGCAAGAAATTCAAATTCGCCTCATGATGGTTGAAGGCTTGCTGTCCATTCAATCCGGCGTATCGACGATTGCCATTAATCAGAAGCTGTCCGTTTTCCTTACTCCTACAGAAAGATTGAAATTGAGGGAGAAGGAGGAAGGAACCGCTTGAGCAGAAAACATAGACACGAAGAACACGAGGAGCACGTTGACGAATCCTGGCTCATTCCCTATGCCGATTTGCTTACCCTGCTGCTAGCACTCTTTATCGTGTTATATTCCATGAACTCCGTAGACGTGAAAAAATTCGAAGAGTTATCCAAAGCCTTCAGCGTAGCGCTCAGCACAGGCAGCGGAGTGCTTACCCAATCGGCTATAGTCCAAAGCGGCGACGACGACGGGAAGAAACAAGATGAAGCAGGCGGCGTGATCGACACAAAGGATCAGTCGAAGGAAGAAACGAAGGATCAAACGGCCGAAGAGAAAGCCCGTCAAAAGCTTATCGAACAAGAGCAGAAGGATCTTGAGGATCTGAAGAAGAAGGTTGACACTTATATCGAGAAGAACGGTCTCACGACCGATCTGAAAACGAAGCTTAACCTTTCCCAGCTCATGATTACGATTAGCGACAACGCGTTATTTGCCCCGGCGCAAGCAAACGTTAAACCGGAATCGAAGGAGCTCGCTGTCGCAATCGGCAAAATGCTTCAGCAATATCCTGATTACGAGGTCATCGTGTCCGGGCATACCGATACAACCCCGATTTCGACCGTCTTCTTCAAGTCGAACTGGGATCTAAGCTCGATGCGGGCCATTCGATTCATGGATATTTTGCTCGAAAATAAACACCTGAATCCCGTGCGCTTCAGCGCCATCGGCTATGGTGAATATCGTCCGGTTGCCGATAATAAAACGGTGGCAGGCCGCGCCAAAAACCGCCGTGTTGAAGTTTCGATAACTCGCAACGAATCAGCCAATGCTCAAAATCTTAAAGTGAAATAGCATAAACAAAAATCCCCTGCATCATTCGCTAAACGCGCTTGATGCAGGGGATTTTTGTTTAACTGCGCCATGCTATACCGGCTCGTAGCTTAAATTTTCAAATAGCGCCGCTTTCTCGCCTTCCGTCAAATCCCGCCACTTCCCGACCTGCAGCCCGCCCAGATGAATGTTCATGATCCGCTGACGCTGCAGCCTTCTTACATGGTAGCCGAACGCTTCACACATTCTACGAATTTGACGATTGCGCCCTTCGGTTAATATGATCCGGAATACGCGATCCGTCACTCTCGTCACGACGCAAGGCAATGTCATGCTGCCCAGAATATGAACGCCGCTTGCCATCCCTTGCAAGAAAGCCTCCGTCACCGGTTTATCCACCGTGACCAAATATTCCTTCTCATGCTTTCCCTCTGATCGAAGAATCGGATTCACGATATCACCGTCATTCGTCAGCAGAATTAAGCCCTCCGAATCCTTATCCAGCCTTCCAATCGGAAAAATACGCTCGGTATGGCCTACAAAATCGACAATATTTCCTTTAATATGCAGCTCTGTCGTACTCGTAATGCCTACCGGCTTGTTGAGCGCAATATAAACATGCTGTCTCTGCTTGCCAATCTTACGGCCGTCGACACGCACATCATCCCCCAGCTCTGCCTGACTGCCGAGAAGCGCCTTCACGCCATTGATTGTTACGCGTCCGCTGTCTACCAGCTTATCCGCCTCGCGTCTGGAGCAATAACCCGTCTCACTTATAAACTTATTGATTCTCAAAGCTGCTTCACCCCGTTGTATGTACTGCCAAATCGGCAATTTTGTCCGATGGATCATCATGCGCGGCTGCTGCCGCAGCGCCGAAAGACTCCAGCCGGCTGCCTCAACATGAGGCAAGGCCTATGCTTGTTCTTCTAGTATAACGTTCTCACTAGCTTCTTTCAAAGCTGGAAGAATTACATGGATGGTTGTTCCGACATTCACAAGGCTTTTGATATCCATTGACCCGCGATGACTGTTAATAATACGCTGACTCACCATAATACCGAGACCAGTGCCTGTTTCCTTGCCTGTAAAAAAAGGATCGCCAATTTTCGGTATCATATCGGCAGGTATACCCATCCCTTCATCCGTAACTGCAATCGATATAAACTCTCTTTTGTTCGTAATTTGAATATGGATCCGTCCCCCGTTCGGCATCGCTTCAATGGCATTTTTCAACAAATTAATAAACACCTGCTTCAATTGATTCTCCTCGCATGAGATCAGGCAGTGCTCCTCCGTAAAAGTAACAAGAAACTCGATATCGTGAAGAAGCGCTTCACTGTTCATTAATGCGATTACATCCTGCAGTACATTCCTCACGTCTTTTGTAACAAACTTCGTTGCTTGCGGCTTGGCCAAAATCAGAAACTCTCCAACAATCAGATTGATTCGGTCGAGCTCCGATAGCATAAGAGTCACATGGGAGAGCGTCAGCTTCTTGCTCTCCTGCTGAAGCTGCAGAAAACCGCGCAGCGTCGTCAGCGGATTGCGGATTTCATGAGCAACGCCAGCTGCCAGCTGCCCTACCGTCGTGAGCTTCTCCGATCTGCGCAGCAGCTCCTCCATCTTATTGCGGCTGCGCATATCTCTTGAAATGCTGGCAAATGCACGAATCGTTCCGTCCGAGTCGCGAATAGGCGAAATCGTAACGCTAACCGGGATCATCTCGCCCGTCTTGGTTATGCGCATCGTTTCCTGCGCAGGCAGCACCTTTCCTGATAGGAGCTGGTTCAGCATATGCCTCATCTCCGCTTTATGAGAATCTGGCAGAATCGGATAATAGAGCCCGATTGCTTCCTCCTCTTCATAGCCAAAGAGCAGCTCGAAAGCGCGGTTTACTTGAATGACTTTGCCGTCCAGGTCGATAAGGTGAATAGCATCGCTCGTATGATTAATGAACGACTCCAAATGCTCCTTCATACGCCGGTTTTCTTCAAATGCTCTTCGCAGCTTGCTCATATATATGCTTAGATTTTGCGACATCGCATTGACCTTTAGCGCGAGCAAGCCGAATTCATCCTTGCGTTTAATGCGAATCGGTTGCTGAAAGCGCGCAGAAGAAACCTCGTTCACCTTCCACAAAATATCCTTTAACGGCTTGATCATTACCCCTACCATCCAATAGCTGATAATGAGCACGAGCACCATCGCAATGCCCGTATAAATCAGCGAATCATTGCGGGTCTGGCTTACAAGGAGCTTAATCCCTTCACCGTCATAAACAATGCTTATAATATAGTTGCCCGTCTGTTCGGTTGAATAGTAGCTCCGAAAATAGGGCTTTCCGTTTATTTGCATTTTTCGCAGCTCAAAGCCGGTATTCTTCACTTCGGTTAAAATAGTATTATCATTCGTTGAGTCCAAATACGTATAGGTACCGAACAGAACGGATAACGAGTCTTGCTCAAATACCGTTATTTCCTTTATATTTGGATTTAACGATTTTACAATGTCAAAGATTTGTTCAGGACTTGTTCGGTCTTCTCCTTCAGAAACGGAGCTCCTGCCCGACTGCTGCTCGTATGAGGAAAAGGAATTTGCAACATGCATGGAGGTATCCTGCATCGATTGACGCGCTTGCTCCCGCATACCGTGAATCATCGAATATTCACTTAACATGTGGTAGAAAATGAAGAACGTCAATACGATTAGCGTAATCAAGAAAGAAAACTTCATCTTAATTGACAATGAATGACACATCCTTTTACACAAAAACGTTTTATTAACAACTTATACACATTATCAACAAGTACTGTGCACAGCTCTGAATAAATTGTGAGTATTTATGTGTATATCATGCAAGTTATCCACAAAGTTATCCGCAACATGTTAACAACAGAATATTTGTTCGTTGTACAATGATTAACTTTCAAAGGGGTTATTGTTTATGATAAGAGAACAAGAAGATCAGATCTGGATGCTTGAAGCCATTGCAGAAGCTAAAAAAGCCGAGCAAATCGGAGAGGTTCCTATCGGGTGCGTTATTGTTAGAAACAACGAAATTATCGGGAGAGGCTACAATTTGCGAGAAACACGATTTGATCCAACCGCGCATGCCGAAATGGTGGCCATTCGTGACGCCTGCGATCGCATCGGCGCATGGAGATTGTTAGATTGTACGCTGTATGTCACGTTGGAGCCTTGTCCAATGTGTGCCGGCGCCATTGTTCAATCCAGGGTTAAACGTGTCGTATACGGAACGACCGATCCGAAGGCGGGTTGTGCCGGAACGCTCATGAACTTATTGCAAGAGCCCCGTTTCAACCATGAAACGGAGCTCACAAGTGGTATTTTACAGCCTGAATGCGCGTCTCTGTTAACTCAATTTTTCCGTCGACTGCGAGAGAAGTAACGTCCCCTACAAATTGTCGCGGCGTATCGTGATAGGTGCTAGTTCGTCTCTTTGTATATACTGTAACGCAACAATAAGTTGATCGGCCTCTTCGCTAATCGCCAGAACATCCGGATCTGTCAAACTGCCGCGAGCCTCGGCTATTTCATGAAGCTTTAGCCGCAGCGACTGCAATTGTTTTAGCAAGTGTTTTTTGTCCATAGCTCGCTTCGGGGCACGCTCCTTATTTAGCACTCGTGTGGTAATGGTTCTATTATACTCGGAGTGCAATAAGGAGTTTGTAAAAACTTGTCGACGAACGTAGACAATTTTCGGGCATTATTCGACAAAATGTAGTTTTTTATGCCATTTTATAGTTCTATTTTACCAATAAAATCAATGATTATTTGGTAATTGTCGCTCAATACAAATTGAGGACTAGTTAAAAATACACACAACCTGAGTGTAAGGAAGCCGCAACCGACTCCAATACGAAGCTCCATAAACGTTGAATGTATATGTCATCGATTATTTAGGCGCTTATGTGCTGCCTGACTTCGTAAAGCGATTTAACGACAAATATCCCGAAGAATCGTTACACTAATACACCGGTAATTATGTCGAATTACAGAAAAAATTGCTGTAAAAACAGACCAACTTGCCATTATTCCGCTCTATAAACCGGATGATTGTATTCAATCTGGATATGAATTCGAACCCCCGCCGCATATATTGCCTCTTCACTTCTTTCGCAAAAAAGTCGAGCTTCCCCTCTACGCTTAACGAACGATTCCATGCATGCCATAACGGGCTTAAACGCAAACAAGCAGGCGCATCTCATGCACCTGCTATTGTCTTTTCACACGCTTTAAAGTTAAACAAAATCCGCTTGCCGTCCACAATTATGAGGATAAATCCATTTGTATTATAAGAAAGTATGAAGTAAAATTATTTAAAACATAAGTAGTAATACACATGAAATAAACATAAATTCGGATGTCGGGATGTGCCTTTGTGAATAATAAAGCAGTTATTCTAGGTTGTAATTATTATATAGGCTTAAGCACGATTCGTTGCTTGGGCATTAACGGCGTACATACGGTTGCAGTTGATTATTCCACTAAAGATACCTATGGCGCGGATTCAAAATATACGTCCGAGAGACTGATCTCTCCTCATTATAAAGAAGATACGGCAGCATTCATTCGTTTCCTAAAGGACTATGCCCGAAAGCAAAGCGTCCCTCCTGTTCTCATTCCTTGCCATGATTCCTATCTTGAGGTCATCGATGAGCATTTGGACGAGCTGAGAGAACATTATCTTATTCCGCAAAATGTTCCAGGCATATATTCAGATATGATGAATAAAGAAGTACTACAGCGGCTTGCGCTTGAAAACGGTGTTTCTGTCCCTGAAACGGTAAGAGTCGATGAAGACCGCTTCTTCGAGAAGATCGACCAAACGATCAAGTTCCCTTGCATCGTTAAGCCAACCGACTCCCCTTCCTTCGTTGCGAAGTTTAGAAGGAAGCTCTTCAAGGTAAACAACCGCACAGAGCTTGAGGAAGCATTGGCAAAAGCAAAGGAAGCAAACTTGGAGGTTATCGTACAGCGTATCATTCCGGGCTTTGACGATCATATGTACACGTTTGACGCTTACTTAAACCAGAATTCCAAAGTAACGCACTGGGTAACCTGCCAGAAATTCCGTCAATATCCAATCAACTTCGGCGCATCGGTTTATACGGGCCAGAAGTATGTGCAGGAGCTGTTCGATATCGGCGCTCCTTTTCTGGAGAAGATGAAATGGAAGGGCTTCGCGGAAATCGAGTTCAAGAAGGACGCCGAAACCGGCAGATTTTACTTGATCGAGGTCAACTGCCGGATCACGAACCTGAACAACCTGCTTTACAAGGTAGGCGTAAACATCCCTTGGATTACGTACCAAGAGCTGACAGGCGGCAACCTTGTGCCTCCCAAAGCCGTCAAAGAAAATACGAACCGCGTATTCTGGTACGGTTATGAGGACATGCTCGCTATTCGTGACTATATCAAGACCGGGCAGCTGACATGGAAGCAAGTATTTGTTTCGCTTTTTAAGCCTAAGGCTTATGCGATTTGGGATTGGAAGGACCCTAAGCCCGCCTTCTCCTACGCCTCAATCATTGGCGGCAAGCTGACGAAAAAGCTTCTGAGAAGATAGTCCGCACAGACAGGAATAGGTCACTAGAATGGAGCTGATCGTATGTTATTGACCTCCTTAGTTAAAGATCTTGATTACACGCTCGTTAAAGGTGATTTACATATAGAAGCAAACTCCGTTGCCTACGACTCCAGAGAGGTCACGGCCAATGGCGTTTTTGTCGCGATTTCCGGCTTTTCGGTTGATGGTCACCGTTTTATTGATAAGGCGATCGCGCTTGGCGCGACCACTATCATTGTAGAGAAGGAAGTCGCCGTTACGGCTGACGTTACGGTGCTTCAGGTTGCCGACACGCGCGAAGCGCTCGCGCGGGTTGCCGCTAATTTCTATCATCGCCCGACTGAGCAAATGAATCTTCTCGGCATAACGGGGACGAACGGAAAGACGTCGACCACTTATTTTCTAAAATCAATTTTCGAGCAAACGGGGACATCCCTCGGTATTATCGGCACAATCGGCACGGTCATCGGAGACAAGGTGTTCCAAAATAAAAACACGACGCCGGAATCTCTGAATCTGCAGCGGATCTTCGCTGATATGATCGAGTCCCATACGAAGCATTGCGTCATGGAGGTTTCATCGCATGCGCTTAATTTAAGCCGCGTTGCTCATTCCAGCTTCAATACCGGAATCTTTACGAACCTAACGCCTGACCATCTGGAGCTTCATCATACGATGGAGGAGTATTTCGAGGCGAAGGCCAAGTTATTTGCCATGACGACGGACTATAACATTATTAATGCGGATGATAAATACGGTAAAATCCTTATCGACCGATTGAAGAACGCGGCTCCTAAGCTGCTTACTTACGGAATCGAGCAGGAAGCTGACATTTACGCAACGGATATTAACTATTTTGCCGAATACACGATCTATACTGTAAATACACCAAAAGGCAGCATTGCCATTAAAGTAAATCTTCCTGGAACGATCTACGTGTACAATAGCTTGGCGGCTATCGCAACCGCTTATTGCAATCAATTCAGCTTGCAGCAAATAGCTGACGGGATTGCGGCCGTCGATGGGATTAAAGGGCGTCTGGAGGTCGTTTATCAAGATGAAGACACCAAAATTATCGTCGATTTCGCGCATACAGAGGATAGCCTAGAGAAGGCATTGACGACAATACGGCCTTTTGCTAAGGGCAAAATCATTCTCGTATTCGGAGTATATGCGTCTGATGGGGAGTCGGGTACAGATAAGCGCAGAGCGATGGCCAAGGTTGCCGCTAAGTTTGCCGATTTTTCCGTTATCACCTCGGATAATCCGAAGGAGCAGGATAATACGCTTATTATCCGGGAAATTGTCGAAGGCATCGAAGCGCATAACGGCGCCTACGAGGCTATTGTCGACCGGAGAGACGCGATTGCCTTTGCCATTGAAATCAGCAGAAAAGACGACGTTATCCTGATAGCCGGCAAAGGCCATGAAACGTCGCAAATTATTGGCAAAACGGAAATTCCTTTTAATGAAGCGGAGATCGTTAGGGAAATCATGTTAAACTCAAAGTGAATCATTTCAATTAAACACTTCATCAAAAGTAGGTTGAACAATGGAAGCTAAAAGCTTAGGCGTCATAGGCGGGATGGGCCCGAAAGCAACATCCGTATTTTTCGACATGGTTATCGAACAGACCGCAGCAGACCGCGATCAGGAGCATATTAATATCGTTGTCCTTAATCACGCCACTTTACCCGATCGAACGGAAGTTATATTGGCGGGCAGAGGCGAAGTGTTTCTTGAAGCGGTTGCGAAGGATTTAAAGCTGCTTGAAGCAGCGGGCGTGTCGAATATCGCGATCCCTTGCAATACGTCGCATTATTTCTACAACGATATGCAGAAGATGACGAGCATCAACATCATTAACATGGTGGACGAGACTTTGAAAGAGATCTACGACACCTACGGAGAGCATTGCAAAATCGGTATTTTAGCTACGAACGGGACCGTTAGCAGCGGTGTATACCGCAAAGGCTGTACTCAGTACAATATGCAGCTTCACGAGCCTAACGACTCAATTCAAGAGCATGTGATGGATATTATCTACAACAAGGTTAAACGCAATTTACCGGTAGAACCATCCGAGTTTGAAGGCATCATCAACCATCTTCTGATCCATGATCAATGCCAGTGCGTAATCATCGCATGTACCGAATTATCAATCATTCCGATTCAAAACGAGGTCTCGAAATATTGTGTAGACGCAATGGCCGTGCTTGTTCAAAAGTCTATCGAGCTGTCCGGCAAGCAGTCCATCACGAAATAAAGACAGAAAGCGCAAAAGGAGGCTCGGCATGACGGCCCATGAGACGGAAGCATTCGAACAATTTTTTACCGTATCCTTCGCAGGGGGCATACGGCTCAGAGAATTGCGGCTGTCAGAAGCTGAGCTTGAATTTATAGCAGCAAACTATCCAAATGCCTGCACGAAGCCTCTTGAAGCCAGCGCATATCCGGACGGCAAGCTATGGTTCGAGGTTTCGTTATAGCGCAGCATGCACGATGCACTTATGACACTGCACAAAAAATCCGGAGATACTGATCTCCGGATTTTTTGTGTCTTTGCTAATTCATCCCTAAAAGACCCCGAAGCATTTCTCCAACGAGATCTAACCAACAGCTCTATTCTATTTCAAGCATATCGGCATCCCGGTCTCTTGCTTCAAGAATTTGCGGCAGCTGCTCAAAAAACACATCCACCACTTGCGGGTCAAAATGCCGTCCCCGTTCTTCCTTAATGAGGGCCAATATCCGTTCCAGCTCCCAGGCCGCTTTATACACCCTTGAGCTGCCTAATGCATCGAATACATCTGCAAGCGCGGTAATGCGCCCGTAAATATGAATGTCCTCGCCTGCAAGCCCTTGCGGATACCCCGATCCGTCCCATTTTTCATGATGATGCCAAGCAACAATTGCCGCAGCCTGCAGGAGCTGCCTCTTGGAATTTCGCAATAGCTGGTAACCGATATCGGCATGTCCCTTCATCTGCTCAAACTCTTCAGCTGTCAGCTTTCCCGGCTTTTGCAAAACGGCATCCGGTATAGCTACCTTACCGATATCATGCATAGGTGAAGCGCTGCGCAGCATGTCTGCCTCCGACTTACACATGCCTAATCCTAACGCTAAAATATAGGAATATTGGGCGACCCGCTTAACATGATTACCCGTTTCCTTCGAACGGCCCTCGCCAATTTTACCCATTGCCATAATAATCTCTTTTTGCGTTTCGAGTATTTCCTCATGCAGCATGATCGATTCCAAAGATTTACCCGAGTACGATGCGGCAAGCGATAGGTACTCCATATCCTTCGTCGAGAACGTCTGTTTCTCCGTCAATTTATTAATAGCTTGATAAGCCCCGATCACTTCTCCCTGATTATTGCAAAAAGGGATGGTCATAATCGACTTCGTCCGGTAGCCGGTCTTTCTGTCGCTATCTGGATTATGTCTGGGGTCCTCATAAGCATCGTCTATAAAAATCGGTTGTCCGGAGCTGATCGCGCTTCCCACTAGCCCGCTTCCGTAAGGGATTCGAATTTCTCCCACACCGTGAGCGACTGCCGTAAACAGCTCATGACGCGCCGCGTCGATAAGCCAGACCGTGCAGCGGTCGGCAACGACCATTTCCCGGCCCATGTTCGCCATTAAAATAAGTACGGACTCCAGTTTTATTTCATTAGCTATTTTTGCTGTATATTCGAAGATCACTTTGAGCATTTGCTCAGGCGATAAATCTAATTTATAAGAGTGGGATTCATTGAAGTTTTCTTGCATGCAGGGCACTCCTCCAGCCGTACGAGCTCATAACCTTTACAATTATTCGCTCTCCTGCACGCTAAATCCTGCTATTCAGACAAGAAATGCCAGTGTTATCGACAAAAATTGCATTTGTCTCATTCAATAATCGTTGATCTTGCTTACTTAAAAGCACACATGCTATAATTAGTATTGCTGCGCGTCCGTAGCTCATCCGGATAGAGCAAACGTTTCCTAAACGTTAGGTGGGAGGTTCGAGCCCTCTCGGGCGCGCCAGATTTACTCCTTTGTTTCACAACAATACGGCACCTATCAAGTACATCCATGAGTCTTGCCAATCGGCAAGGCTCTTTTTGCGCTTGGATTATGCATTCGATGGCTATCTTGTATATTTGCAATAACTTAACCCTTCTCAGCGTTAAACGCTGGGCTATCCTGCACATTTGCATGAAAACACTAATATTTTCGTCAGTATGATGATAAAGTAGGCACCTATGTTGTACGGGATGCAGGATAGGCGACACAACTCGCTGAAAACAAGCTCTTAAACTGCGATCATACAATATACACAGCCATATTCCAGACCATCTTTTTCGCATCATGCAGCCAAGCTGTTCATTGATAAATTTATGCATATCTTTCAGCCCTTCTAACGTATAACTACATAAGTCACTTTAGTCGGCTGTTCTTATCATAAGGAGGCAATATATAATGAATCAACCTTTCGGGCTTCATAAAGAGGAGAAAACGTACGGAATGCTTTGCCATCTGCTCGCTTTCAGCGGATTAATTATTCCGTTTGGCAACATTCTCGGCCCGCTTATCATCTGGCTCATGAAGAAGGATCAATCCGGCTACGTGGATATGCACGGTAAGGAATCGCTTAACTTCCAGATCAGCAATGCCATCTACACCATCATTTCCAGCCTGCTCATATTCGTACTCATTGGCTTTGTAACTACACCGCTTTTATTTATTTTCTGGCTCGTATTTACCATTATCGGTTCCATTCGCGCATCCGAAGGGAACAGCTACCGTTATCCGTTAACGATTCGTTTTTTCAAATAAAACAGAAAGGCGCCGGAACTGGCCAGTTCCGGCGCCTTTCTGTTTTGGGAAGCTGCGAAGTATATTTCTTCGGCGGCGCATGCTAGCGATCCAACTGATCCAGTGCCTGCTGGCGCAGCTATCGCCTGGGAACCCACTCTTAGTCATCACCCGAAGCAGAAGCCGCCCCTGACAGTCAGGAGCGGCTTCTAAATGGGTTTCTTATAGTCCAACCGGCTGTTGGAACAACTTTGTCAGCTCATCCAGCGTAATAGCGTCAGTCGGAATTTCATTCTCAAACTTCGGAGCTTTATCAATATCGGAATAGGTTGCGTCATAATGAACGCCAAGCTTCATCTTCTGGCCGCTCTCTTTATCCGATGCTTCAACATTAATTTTGCCTGCTTGGTAAGAGAGATAGCCATCTGTAATAGCGCCGGTAAATGTCAGTGTGTTTACTTTGACATTATTTTTGAGCGTATCCAGTATTTCTGTTTTATTTGTCTCAAGATCCGTCTTAAACTTCTCGATATCAGCCTTCTCTAGCTGCAGCGACTTAAGCGATTCTTCATTCGCAAGCAGCACCTCAAGCACTTCAGGCAGCACTTGGTTAATAACGGTTTCTACCGTTTTCGGATAGTTATCTGCGTTGATTTCGAATGCAACGACTTGATCAGCTTTCAAATCGGCTGGCAGACCAGCCTCCTCCGCCTTAGGCTCGCTGAAGTAAGTCTTCTCGTCAAAATGCTTAAGCAGCACGTCCCCAAGCTCCTTGCCAAGCTTCTGCTGCGCATCCAGATCGATCTCAGCCGCGCCCTGCTGCTTCGCAAGCTCCTTCAGATCAATCTTGATGAACTTCCCTGTAACGGTTTCAGGCAGCGGCAGCATCGGAATTTGCGGTATTTTCACATACAGCGTTTCCTCTGTCAGGATCATTGGTACGGTCAGTTTCATTTCCATATCGCCCGGCAGTACGATCTCCATATTCATATCCGTACGCATCGGGTCCTTCTGATAAACAGCATTGACTGTAATTGTCGCATCCTTAATCATGCCTACGATCGCCGCTGTTGCAGCCGGATCGCCCTGCATAGCTGCATCCTGCGGAATTTCAAGTTCATCCAAACCTAATGACATTTTAACTGCATATGAGTCCGCACCTGCGATCTTCGTCATAGCTGCTTGCAAAGCTTCCTTCGGCGGTTTTGCAGAGCTGCAGCCTGCAATGACGACCAAAATAACAGCCAGCACAAGAACCGCTATTTTATGTACCTTTTTCATGCAATAAGTACCTCCCCTATCTTTTTATAAGCACCTCCATTCTATACTATAAAAACAGCTTTTAGAAGTTATAACCAAAAATTCCCGTTCAGCGAACTGAAACGGGAATTTTGATCTATACATTTTTGGTGCCATCGATTTAATTTTTAAGAGCCATCGGGATTATTATGACTCACGTGATTATGCTGCTTCGTCTTCTTCGAGCCGGATAGCGGCTCCTGCTGTCCGCCGCCGTTGTCACGCTTCGACCTATTGCGCTGCTGATTGCTTTCCGGCACTGGAAAAGCTTTTGATTTAGCCATTCAGAACCCTTCCTTTGTCTATTCCATTTTGTATTCAGCAATCGTTAATTCTTTTGATGCTCTAAATCAGCCGGGTTGTCATGATTTATAGCGTCTTGATTGTGCCGGTCATTTTTGTCCTGCTGCAGCTGCTGTGCCTGATGGCTATTGACCGGTTCGATGTCTAGAGCTTCAACGACATTCGACAAATTTTTATCGGCAGTTCCTTTTGCTTTCGTCATTAGTGGTTGTCTCCTCTACGCGTGCGTCAAACGATGAAGCGCTTGTGCACATTCATGCAAATGTCTGGTGTAATCCTGTATCAGCTGCTGAATGATGTCTCCTCGCTCATCGACCGATATTTTATCCTTATCGACGTCAATAAGCTCAACCCTCACTTCGCGGCTATCTACGTAAGTAACTTTAAAATCAAACGAATACATTTGATGACCGGCTGCTTCAATCGTCACGCGCAGTGACTTCGAATCGGCCTCATCCGGCAGCACCTTGCAGCGGTCGGCGCTGTTTAGCGTTTCCGGCAAAGTTTGTCGCCAAGCATCTGCTAAGTTTTCCTGATTCATTTGCAGCTCATCTGATTTACCCATTAAATGAAGCACCTCCACACGTATAACATGCGGAGGGCGACTTCATTTTATACGAGGAGATGAGGTACAAAAAAAGCCCAAACGCTTAGCGTCTGGGCTTGTTCATATGTAGCTGATAAAAATATGGAGGAGAGAGTGGGACTCGAACCCACGTGAGCTTGCGCTCTAACAGTTTTCAAGACTGCCCCGTTATGACCGCTTCGGTATCTCTCCATCGTTTAATTGTCACAAGAGATATTGTACCACAGGTCAAAATAAAGATGCAACTAAATTTTGACCTTGTGGCAAAAAAATTTAAAGTTTAGGTGCTTCGATCAAGCTGATGCCGCCCATATACGGACGCAATACTTCTGGAATCGTCACCGATCCATCCGCTTGCTGGAAGTTTTCGATGATCGCAGCAAAGGTACGGCCAATCGCCAAACCTGAACCGTTTAGCGTATGCACGAATTCCGGCTTGCTCTTCGTATCTCTGCGGAAACGGATTCCGGCGCGGCGCGCTTGGAAATCCTCTACGTTCGAGCATGACGATATTTCACGGTACGTTCCCGCGCTTGGGAGCCATACTTCAAGGTCATACGTTTTTGCCGCTGTGAAGCCCATATCGCCCGTACAAAGCGTTAGAACACGATATGGAAGGCCAAGCAGCTGCAAAACCTTCTCGGCATTAGCGGTCATTTTCTCAAGCTCTTCGTATGAATCCTCTGGCTTAGTCAATTTGATCAGCTCGACCTTATTGAACTGATGCTGACGAATTAAGCCGCGCGTATCGCGTCCAGCCGAGCCAGCTTCCGAACGGAAGCATGAGCTGTAAGCCACAAAGTATTTAGGAAGCTCTTCCCCCGGTAATATCTCTTCGCGATGCAGGTTCGTAACAGGAACCTCAGCCGTTGGAATAAGGAAGTAGTCTGAATCAGAAATTTTGAACAAATCCTCTTCAAACTTCGGAAGCTGCCCCGTACCGATCAAGCTGTCGCGATTCACGATATACGGAGGCAGTATCTCCTCATAACCGTGCTTGTCGCTGTGCAAATCCATCATGAAGCTGATAAGCGCCCGCTCAAGACGCGCACCGAGGCCGCGATAAAAGGTAAAACGCGATCCCGTCACCTTCGCTGCGCGTTCAAAGTCCAAGATGCCGAGCGATTGCGCAATTTCCCAGTGCGGCTTGGGCTCGAAGTCAAAGCTTGGCACTTCGCCGTTTTTGCGAAGCTCCACATTGTCTTCCTCCGACTTGCCAATTGGCACGCTGTCGCTAGGTATGTTTGGAATCGCTTGTGTCAGCTCTTCCACTTGCACCTCTAGCTCACGAAGCTCATCGTCCAGCTCTTTAATGCGGTCGCCTACCTCTCTCATCTCAACGATGAGCGCTTCGGCATCGCCGCCTGTTCTTTTGAGCTTAGCTACTTCCTGTGAAACCGTATTGCGACGGCTCTTCAGCTGCTCCGTCTCTTGAATAAGATCACGGCGCTTCGTATCCAGCACCGGGAAATTAGCAATAAGATCGAGCGAAGCACCGCGATCGCGAAGCGCCCTCTCAACCTTCTCGAATTCATTTCTTAACAATTTCACATCCAGCACGTGTCAAAAGCCCCTCTCTGAAGGGAATAATTTTATTATTGTAAAAGCTATTCCTTGCCTGCGGCTGCTTCCTTCACCATATCGACGAAATAAGCATGCAGCCTGTAGTCATCCGTAAGCTCCGGATGATAGGACACGGCAAGCAGATGTCCCTGCCTTGCGGTTACGATCTCATCTCTGTATGTAGACAACACATCTACGTCAGAGCCGACTTTCTTAATCAAAGGCGCACGGATAAAGACTGCGCGAACGGGCTCATCGATTCCCTTTACGGTCAAATCCGTCTCAAAGCTTTCCTGCTGGCGGCCAAATGCATTCCGCGCAACCGTCATATCCATCAGACGCAAATGCGCATCCTCTTGTCCCTCGATTTCATCCGCTAATACGATAAGACCCGCACAGGTTCCGAATAGCGGCTTGCCCTGTGCTGAGAAATCCGCAATAGCTTCCATAAATCCGTATTTCCGCATAAGCTTGCCGATCGTTGTGCTCTCGCCACCCGGAATAACAAGCCCCTGCAGCTCCTCAAGCTGCTGGGTCCGCTTAACGGCGACCGCCTCTGCGCCCGCCGCTTCTAAGCTACGTATATGCTCTGCCACTGCGCCTTGAAGCGCAAGTACGCCTATCTTCATCGCTTTATTCGCCTTCCTTTACGGGCAAGAGCCGGCATCGCTATAAGCAATTAGCCGGCACCTGCATATTACATCTATTAGATACCGCGGTCTTGCATGCGCTCAGCAGCGTTCAGCTTGGAAATTTCAATACCTTTCATCGGTGCTCCCAAGTTTTTCGATACTTCAGCAATTAGCTTGTAATCTTGATAATGTGTAGTTGCTTCAACGATTGCACGAGCGAATTTCTCAGGGTTTTCCGATGTGAAAATACCGGAGCCAACGAATACACCGTCTGCGCCAAGATGCATCATCAAAGCAGCATCGGATGGTGTAGCTACTCCGCCTGCTGCGAAGTTAACGACTGGAAGCTTACCAGTCTCATGCACGCCAAGGAGCAAATCATAAGCTACGCCGAGGATTTTAGCCTCGTGGTAAAGCTCGTCCTTCGACAAGCCTTGAATTTTGCGAATTTGACCGTTAATCAAGCGAAGGTGACGAACCGCTTCAACGATATTGCCCGTTCCCGGCTCACCCTTCGTACGAAGCATTGCTGCGCCTTCTTGAATACGGCGCAAAGCTTCGCCAAGATCCTTCGCTCCGCATACGAACGGAATTGTAAATTCATTCTTGCTAATGTGGAACACTTCATCGGCTGGTGTAAGCACTTCGCTCTCGTCGATATAATCAACGCCCAATGATTCGAGTACTTTCGCTTCTACATAATGGCCGATACGAGCTTTCGCCATAACAGGAATCGAAACCACTTTCATTACTTCTTCAACAATTGTCGGATCAGCCATACGAGCTACTCCGCCTGCTGCACGAATTTCGGAAGGGACGCGCTCAAGCGCCATTACCGC
>DATJKM010000071.1:0-2717 GCA_035491515.1 Candidatus Udaeobacter sp.
TCCGGGTACGGCGAGCTGACGCTCATCGAAGGTCCCCGCACTTCAAAGGCTGTGAAGGGAACGCCAGTCATCGATGGCAGCATTGATGCGGCGTGGAGCGGTGCGCAGGAACTCGTGACCGACCGCTGGGTGCAAGGATCATCCGGTTCAACTGCCAAAGTACGGACGCTATGGGACGGCAGCCGTCTGTATGTGCTGGCCGAGGTGACCGATTCGCTGCTGACGAAGCGCAGCTCCAATGTATGGGAGCAGGATTCGGTGGAAATTTTCATCGACCAGAACAATGCAAGAACCGGCTCCTACGATTCGGACGACGGCCAATACCGGATTAACTTCGACAACGAACAGTCCGTCAGCCCGGCATCTTCAAGCGGCAAGCTGGTTTCCGCTGCGCAGCGTACGGCTGCCGGCTATGTGATTGAAGCTTCCATCGCCTGGACGGGCACGCCGCCGAAGGCTGGCAGTTTGATCGGCTTTGACATCCAGGTTAACAACGACGAGAATGACAACGGGGCTCGCGACAGCGTCGCAATCTGGAACGATACGTCGGGCTTGTCTTGGATGAATATGTCCGGTATCGGGATTCTGGAGCTTGAGGGATCGAATTAACGGCAATGCATTAAGAAGGATTGAAATAAAACGGCCGCATGCTTCGTTCATCGAAGCATGCGGCTTTTTCCATATCTGATGAATTTAAATATTTCCGTCTCTTAGGAGCCTATTCCTGAACTATATCTCAACAGTCACGGGCTATGCCGTAATCGAAATCATCTTCCTGTATTCGTTAGCGCTTACACCGGTGTACGATTTGAATTTTTTGTAAAACCAATCCATTTCGGTGTATCCGACCTCGTTAGCGATTTCATAAACTTTCAATTCGGTATGTTCGAGCAAGGATTTGGCTTTCTCCATGCGCTGTTGCAGCAGGTATTCGTTAAAGGTCATGTTCTCGTGATATTTGAATTTTTGTCCCAGGTAAGAGCAGTTGAAGTGCAAAATATTCGATATTTCTTTCAATGTAATGTTCTGATGCAGCGTTTCTCCCACGTATTCCTTCACTTTATCGATAATGTTGCCCTGCGGGGAAGAATCATTTTCGGATAAGGACAAAGAATGCTCGTTATCATTCGTTGATAGGGCGGAGTCGAGCTCCCGCTTCAAATTTTGCATGCTTGCCATTAACTCATCGATTGACAAGGGATCAGGTAAATAGTCGCTGACTTGATAGTACATCGCCTTTCTTGCGAGCTGGAAGTCATTGCCCCCGCCAATGAGCATTATCGGCAGGCGGCTTTTGCTGCGGATCTGGTCGCACAGCTCCAGCCCCTCTGCGTGAGCGCCTTTCATATTGATCGCGATAAGCGAGAAACGATGCTTGACGAATAAAGTCATGGCGGCTGCGGAAGCGTCGGCATAACCTTCCAAGGCAAAACCCATGCTGTTCCAATCAAGCGTATGTAGTGTCTTATCTCCCGAATGATCATTCAGATCGACAAACAGTACCTTATACACAATGTTTACCTCCCATTGTATTCGCGGCACGCTTGACTCCCTCATGCCTGCAAAAGATTACGCTTTCATTATGTAAAATACACGAATGATTAACAATGTGCTTTTCTTTATATCGTTAGCCGTTGTTTACTACTTGTCTTTCCTGGCGGTTTTGGATTCGAAACGACAGCTCTCGACCTATAATTTGACGGGTGGAATATCTCGTTTTCGACAGGTTGTTGCTGCAAAATGTAAGCGCTACACTTTTATTGTGTTCACAAATCTTAAGGGGGATTAAGTATGCAGATTCGCAAAATGATGGTTCTGTTATGCGCAATGGTTCTGGTTCTCGCAGCATGCAGCAGCGGTTCCAACAACGGCAACAACACCGGTAACAACAAGGGAACCAACGCCGGCACGAACAGCGTCGCGACTGAGACGCCTGACAATGCGGCGGAGAACAATGCGGAAGAAGTGAACAGCACGCCGGAGATGGATTTTGACTTGGGCGGTAAAACGATCAAAATCGTATCGTGGTGGGATATGACGATTCCGGAGGACAATCCGGACAATATTCAGCGCAAGAAAAACCTGGATGCGTTAATGGAGAAGCATAACTTCAAAGTGGAATATGTCGCTATCGATTACGGCGAGTACCAGCAGAAAGTCACCGCATCCTTGCTGGCGGGCGAACCGATCGGCGATATCGTCCGATTGGGCAAAACGTACACGGTTCCGACGCTTGTGAAACAAGATCTGTTGTGGCCAATCGACGAGTACACGAAGAACCCTAGGGCATTCAATCAGAAGGTCACGAATGAATATTACACGTATGAGGGCAAAGGTTACGGCTTCAGCGAGGGTCAGGCTAATCTAGTTCAGGGCATATTCTACAACCGTACGCTTATGAATCAGCTAGGTGCGAAAGCACTGCAAGAGTATGTGAACGAAGACAACTGGAATTGGGAAACGTTCATTCAAGTTGCCAAAGAGGCCAATAAAGATACGAATAACGATGGCAAGCTGGATACATGGGGTCTCGCGAACTCTTCGCTTATCGATCAGGCTCTGTATTCCAACAATACAGGACTCACCAAAGGAGACAAGCAAAATCTAGAGGATCCTGCGACGCTTGATGCGCTTAATTTCGTTTCCCGCTTGGCAACCGAGCAAGTAGCCAGACCGACAGAGGGTGGCGATTGGACGGAGCCTGGCCAATTCTTCCG
>DATJKM010000072.1:0-13451 GCA_035491515.1 Candidatus Udaeobacter sp.
AATTACACATGAAGAAGCTTACTATGGGCATTGCTATTCTACTTCTATTCGCTATTTTGACAGCTTGCGCAAGTACAGGTAATGCGCCGGGAAGCGATAATGATAATAAAGCGAACAACAAGCAAGAAACGTCAACTGCTGAGCCGTCTGAAACGGAAAATGGGGATTTCAAAAAGCTCGGCGACGAGCCTCTAACTTTAACGTTCTTTAATACGAGCGGTACTTTTCCTGACGTAGAGTTTAATACATTGATTGCGGACCCTATTAAGAAGAAGTATCCGAATGTGACGATTGAACGGATAACGCCGGCAGCGACGACGACGAATGAAGAGGTGCTGTCCACGCATGTTCCGGACATTATTTATTCTTCCTCTTCCTCCCATCAGCGTATTATTCGTACGGGCGCCTATGAGGATTTGAGAGAGCTGATCAAGCGGCATCATTTTGATGTAAGCCGGATCAAACCGATTTTGTATGACTACATCAAGGAAATTACGAAGGATAAGGGCGGCGAGATTTATGCGATCCCGTTCAATGCCAATCAGCATGTTCTCTATTATAATAAGGATATTTTCGATAAGTTCGGCGTTCCATATCCGACCGATAAGCAGCTTACCTGGGATGAGGCGCTGGAAATTGCCGCGAAGCTGACCCGTACCGAGAATGGCGTGAATTACATCGGATTATCGGTCGACAACCTGACAGGCTTAGCGAAGGGCCTAGGTTTGCCTTACGTAGACCGCGAGACAGGCAAAGCGGCGCTCGATACGCCTGACTGGCTGCGCGTGTTCGAGCTTAACAAACGAATTTTTGAAATTCCAGGTTATGTGACTCCGGATAATACGTGGAACTGGGGACGTGATCAGTTCATGAAGGATCAGGTGTCGGTCCTCTTGAGGAGCTGCGCCAGCAGGGCGTCGAGTTTAACTGGGATATCGCGCCGGCTCCTAATTTTAGCGATCAGCTGGGCAAGACAAGAGAGGCGCAAATCCATTCGCTATCTGTAAATAGCCAGAGCAAGCATAAGGACGAAGCTTTCCAAGTCATTGCTGAAATTTTGTCCGATGAGGGTCAAGCGATTCTGGCAAGAAACGGACGCGTTCCGGCTATTATAAATCCGGAGCTGGAGAAGCAATATGGACTCGACATTCCGGTGCTGCAGGGCAAATCCGTGCAAAACGTATTTGTCGGCGAGCCGCTGCAGGAGCACTACATCCATCCGTATGAGCTCGAAATCTCGGCAAGGCTTACCGAGGCCGCTGAGGATTTAGCCATTAACGGGCTTGACGTAAACTCCGCAATCCGGAAGGCGACTGAAGCGATTAATAAAGATGTCGAAACGTTAAGAACGACGCTAGGCGACAAGTAGCCCGCAAAACAAAGCAAAGGGACAGCGTTACTGCGGCCCCTTTGCTTTGTGCTGTTTAAGGCCGGTAAGGCCCCTGCTCCTGTATTGTTTTCGTATTTTGAATGATGTGCGGAATAATAGACCTGCAGGCTTGGCGCAAGCCGGCGATAAAACCGAAGGCGGGTCCGTGGGTATGCGCTGCAAGAGGGCCGGCAAAGTAAAGCCCGGGCACGCTGCTTTCAAATTGGGCGCCGAGCAGAGGGAATGGCGAGAATTTATCCTTTTCTCTTTCTATTGCTTGCAAAAGGTAAGGCGGCAGAAAGGGCACCTGATCGAGGCTGATCCGGTAGCCTGTGGCGGCAATGACGTGATCGACCAGGCGGGTTTGTTTGTTGCTAAGGGTAAGCAGCGCTTTGCCGTCGCTCGTAACCTCGGCCAGTTCAATGGCAGCGCTGCCGGTAGAGGGAAGCTTGCCTTCTACGTATGGCCGTAAAAACGGAGCGACACTGCCTTGCCGCGGTGTATGCCATCTTTCTTGCTTGAGCTCGGGAGGGAGGCGGTAGAACTGCTCGGCCGAATCGATGAGCTTTTGACCGGACGCCGAATTGTCATCGCTGGCGAACTGGACAGCTTCCCGCCTGAAGAGCAGCTCGGTTTCGCTTCCGGCCATATGAAGCAGCGCTGCGGCTTCCCATGCGCTTTGTCCGCTTCCGATCACCGCTACTTTTTTGCCTGCAAATCGGTTGAATTCGGTAAGTCCGAAGGTATGGGAGAGAAGCTGGGGAGGCAGCGCCGATAATACGGAAGGGATGTAGCTGTAGTGCTGTAAGCCGGTGGCAACGATCGCATGCTGGGACTGATAATGATTGCCCTCATTCGTTGTCACGAGGAAGCCTGTGGACGAATAATCAAGCTGCGCCGCCAGTTCGGGCGTAAACGCGACGCCGGCTTGCTTAGCGAACCAGAAGGCGTATTCGACAAAGGCAGGACGGGGAAACGGAGATTGCAGCTCTACTCCCGTCTCGCTGCTAAAGTGTTCAATCGTGAGCGTGTCAAACTTATCGGAGAGGCTGATGTAACGGGGATTGGTGCGAATAAACATGTTTTGCGGCATTTGATCCTTCCAGAAATGCATGGGTTTTCCTAGCAATACGTAGGACAGCTTGCTGGCGGCTGCATGAGCGGCGAGCGAGATGCCGTAAGGACCTGCGCCGATGATTATTAGATCAACCAATGTCTTCTCCTCCAAACGAATGGCCTGCTGATTTATACCGAGAATTATACTGGGAATAATAAGGATTACAATGCTTGACAAAAAAATAATTACATGATAAATTTTTCATGTTATTTTTCATATTAAATTCCTTGGAATAATCGGAATTATCCATCTACCGGACGGCCGGAGACAACAGTTAACTGTGTCTCCGGTTTTTTTTGTTGAAAGCTAAATAAAGTACAGGAGGATTAGCAATGAACGAAGTAATCGATTTATTAAAAAAGCACCGTTCGATTCGTAAATATAAGCCGGAGCCGATTCCCGAGTCCCATTTGGAGCAAATTTTATTGGCTGCCCAAGCAGCCTCAACCTCCTCGAACATTCAAGCTTACAGCGTAGTAGCTGTTACAGACCCGGAGCGGAAGCGGAAATTCGCAGAGCTTGCGGGAAATCAGCAGCATATCGCCCAAAGTCCCGTCTTTCTCGTATGGTGCGCGGATTTGAAAAAAATCAGCATTGCGGCGAATTTGCATGAGGACGTGGAGCTTCACCAAAACGTTGAGCTGTTTCTTCTCGGCACGATCGATGCCACTTTGGCTGCGCAAAACGCGACAATTGCCGCGGAGTCGCTTGGCTACGGTATGGTCTATATCGGAGGAATCCGGAACAATCCGCAGGACGTTACCGATTTGCTGGAGCTGCCGCCACTCGTATATCCGGTATTCGGCATGTGCCTAGGCATTCCGGATCAAGAGCCCGATATTCGTCCCCGATTGCCGCTTGCGGCTGTTTATCATAAAGAGGTGTATAAGGAGGAAGGACTGGAGAGCGAAATAAAAGCTTATGACGACATCACGCGCGTATACTACGCGACCCGCAAGGGCGGCGGCAAAGGCGGGGAGCAGGAAACGAAATGGTCACGCGAAATGCTGAGAAGGTTTAAGGCGAATCGGCTTCGCGGCCATCTCCATGATTTCCTCGTTAATCAAGGCTTTCGATTAAAATAGGCGTGTAACCTTATAACCTTCATTTTGACCCATTGACATTGTGAAAGCAGCGTATTACTATTAATTCATAGTATTCATCTAAACATTAATGGAATTAAATACGACCGGACCACCGGAGATTTAGCTTTTTAAGCTAGGTCTCCTTTTTTTTTATGATCTGAATGAAAATGAGGGTTGATAAATGAGTGATGCAAAACGGGACAAGAAAGCACATTTTAACGTATTTTTGCGGGGCGCAGGGCATCATTCAGCTGCTTGGAAGCATCCGGATTCAAGCCCAAAGGAAGATTTGGATTTGGATTATTACGCAAACATAGCAAAAATTGCGGAAAGAGGGCTGTTCGATTCCTTGTTTACAGCGGACAACTATTCCGGTCTCGGCAGGAGGCTGGAGCCGTTTACGCTTCTCTCCGGCCTGGCTGCGCTAACGAAGCATGTCGGTCTGATTGCAACAGTCAGCACAACGTACAATGATCCTTTTCATGTGGCGCGCAAGTTTGCCTCGCTGGATCATATTAGCAAGGGCAGAGCAGCATGGAACATCGTAACGGGCCATTCACAGGCCGATGCCGAAAACTTCAATAAGCCCGAGCATCCCGAGGTGACGAAGCGTTATGAGATCGGCGACGAATTCGTCGAAGTAACGAAGCAGCTGTGGGACAGCTGGGAAGAGGATGCGCTTATCTATGACAGAGAGACGGAGGTCACTTTAGATACGAGCAAGGTGCACGAGATTAACTTTAAAGGCAAGTACCACTCCGTAAAGGGTCCGCTCAACATTCCCCGTCCGCCGCAGGGCTATCCCGTACTGGTTCAAGCAGGCTCCTCGGAAAGCGGCAAGGAGCTGGCAGCCAAAACGGCGGAGGTGATTTTCACGGCGCAGCAAACGTTAGGCGCCGCGCAAGCGTTTTATGCGGATGTGAAGGCGAGATTGCAAAAGTATGGACGTTCGCCGCATCAATTGCTCATTATGCCGGGGCTCAGCCCCATCGCAGCCGATACGGAAGCGGAAGCGAGGGATATCGAGGACGAATTTAATTCGTTGTTGAATCCGAAGCAAGCGCTGAAGCGGTTGTCGAACTATTTTACGGTCGACCTGTCGGAGTATCCGCTCGATAGTCTTGTTCCGATTGACAAGGCAAAGCCTTATGGAACGCTTACGACCGGCATTACAAGCCGTCAGGAGGTCGTGGTCGATGCTGCTAAACGCGACAAAATGACGATCCGTCAGTTCCTTGCCCGCAGCGCTGCTGCTCACGGACATGTATCGTTTACCGGCTCCGTGATCCAAACAGCGGATTTCATCGAAAGCTGGATTAGAAATAACGGCGCTGACGGCTTTAACATTTTGCCTCATATTTATTACAGCGGCTTAGAAACCTTCGTGGATAAGGTTATTCCCGAGCTGCAGAACCGCGGACTCTTCCGCACGGCATATGAAGGCAAGACGCTCCGGGAAAATTTGGGGCTGGCTAAGCCGGAAAATAAACATAAAGCGATTTGGGCTTTAGGCAGAGAAACTGAAAAGCTGAAATCGCAAAACGGTTAACGGGTGCGAATCGGCGGCGGGGAAAGTAAGCGAAATGCTTATGAAAATTAGAGGAGGCTATCATAATGTCAGTTAAATATCGGAATTTGGGTGCAAGCGGTCTTAAGGTCAGCGAAATCAGTCTTGGAAGCTGGCTGACCTACGGCGGTTATGTGGAACGAGAAAACGCGGTGAAGTCGATTCAGAAGGCATATGAATTAGGCATTAATTTCTTTGACACGGCTAACGTATACGCGAAGGGAGAGGCAGAGAAGGTAGTTGGAGAAACGCTTCGGGCTTATCCCCGTGAATCTTACGTGCTCGCAACGAAGGTTTATGGCAAAATCGGCGATGGACCGAATGACCGCGGCCTGTCCCGCAAGCATGTTATCGAATCGGCGAACGCAAGCCTGAAGCGTCTTGGAGCCGAGTATGTGGATGTTTTCTACAGCCACCGTTTTGATACGGAGACGCCGCTGGAAGAAACGCTCCGCGCCTTCGAGGACTTGGTCAGGCAGGGCAAGGTTCATTACGTAGGCGTCAGCGAATGGACTGCGGCGCAAATTACCGAAGCCTTTGCGATTGCCGACAAGTATTTGTTAGACCGTATCGTCGTTAACCAGCCAATCTATAATTTGTTTGAGCGCTATATCGAGAAGGAGATTATACCGCTCGGCATCAAAAAGGGCTTCGGCCAGGTTGTGTTCTCGCCTCTTGCGCAAGGTCTGCTTACAGGCAAATACGGAGCGAATCATCAGGTGCCTGACGAATCCCGCGCAGCGAAGCATGAAAACTTTAAAAATAAAATTACAGAGGAGAAGCTGGCGAAGGTTGAGCAGTTGAAGGGGATCGCCTCCGAGCTGGATATTACGGTCGGCCAGCTGGCTCTCGCTTGGATTTTGCGTCAGCCTAACGTATCCAGCGCTTTGGTCGGCGCGAGCCGTCCGGAGCAGGTTGAAGAAAACGTGAAGGCGTCGGGCATCGAGCTTGACGAACATACGCTAGAACGTATCTCGGCTGTTATCGATAATGATCCTGTTGCTTCCAGAGGAAGTTTCTAATTCATTTGGCCAAGATCAAACAAAATCCAGTAAAGTACGATTATTTACTGGATTTTTTCATGGAAAAAAATCCGGCTGCGAGCGATGTGGATTTAGTAACAAGTATTGCCAATTAACGATATATCGTATAGTATTTAAAATAATACGATATATCGTTAACGGAGGAGAAAACGGAAATGACAGATGAATGGCAGCCAGAGGAACGATTGTTTTTGCATCATGCCAATGAAAGGGAAGCTTACGGTTCAGGCAGACGGTATTTCAGCCGCGGCGGGGTGAAATATGCTTTGCTGGAGCTGCTTGAGCAGGAGAGTATGCATGGCTATCAAATGATGAAGGCGCTTGAGGATCAATCGGGAGGCACTTACAAACCGAGTGCCGGCTCGATATATCCTACCCTGCAAATGCTGCGCGATCAGGGACTGGTGGAATCCTCCAAGCAGGATGGCAAGAAAATATTTGAAATTACGGATAACGGCCGCGCTTATTTGCTTGAAGAGAAGGAAGCTGCCGTTAACGGGTCTGATCGCCGGGAGCAAGGCTGGGCCGAGGAGGATGGCGCCCCATGTGACCGGAACAAGCCGAACCGTCGGTTAACTCCGGCCGGCAAAGAGCTGCTGCATTTGCTGAAGGCGGCAGAACGAGCCGTGGTGAACGACGTGAGCAAGGCTGCTCAATTGCGGACCATACTAGGCAGTCTGCGCCTCTCGCTTCGCCAAATCGCGGCGGATGCGGAATGCGGCGGCAAAGAGGGTGAACAAACATGAGAGACAATTACAATTCCGCCCCTATGTTTAGGCAGGGCGGCGGCATGAGGCGGTTTGGAACCGGAGAGAAGGCGAAGCCCGCCAGCATATACGGCATGTTCTTGCAAATATATGCCCATGCGCGAATGCAATTGCCTTCGCTGATCGCTGCCGTTGCTTGCGTTATCGCGATTTCGCTGCTGGAGTTCATCGTTCCGCAATTAACCCGTTATACGATAGACCACATTATTCCGAATAAGCTTTTTAGCAAGCTGCTTCTCATTGGCGGCGGGGTTTTGGGCGCGGCATTAGCGCTAGGCGCCCTGCGCTATACCAGTACATCCCTCATGGCTTCGATCGGCCAGAAAGTGCTTTATAATCTTCGCAATGATCTGTACCGGCATATGCAAAGTTTGGACGTTTCTTTCTTTGACCGCAATCGTACCGGCGATCTGATGTCCCGGGTCACGAACGATGTAAGCATTCTTCAGCAAATGATCTCCTCCAGCATGATGCAATTATTTACCGATTTCTTCACCTTTACGGCTATCGCGGTTTATATGCTTTGGATTGATTGGAAGCTAACGCTGCTTCTGCTCGCAACCTTCCCGTTTATGATTTTGACGACCAAAATATTCGGCAAAAGAATGCGCTCCTCGTTCCGGACCGTACAAGAGTCCGTTGCCGATGTCAGCGACCATTTGCAAAACACGCTGACCGGCATTCGGCTTATCAAAGCGTTTACCGCCGAGTCCTACGAGTCGGACCGGTTCTCGGAGCGCACCCAGCGGAATATGGATGCGAATATTCAGGTGACCCGCTTGCGGGCCGCTTATGAGCCTATTATTGATTTTCTAAATTTTCTCGGCCTCGCTATCGTGCTTGTGTTCGGCGCATGGCTGGCGATGAAGAATCAAATGACGGTTGGCACAATCGTTGCTTTTATCGCTTACCTGCGGCTGCTGCAAAATCCGGTTCGTCATTTTAGCCGGATTATGAATACGATTCAGCAATCGGCTGCTGCCTACGAACGAATTATGGAGGTATTGAACACGAAGGCGGAAATCGTCGAGCAGAAGGGAGCGGTTAAGCTGCCGCCGGTGCGCGGGCATATCGTTTTTAATCATATTGATTTTGCTTATTCCGGCGATTCAGCCGTTTTGAACGCTTTTCATTTGGAGCTGGAGGCGGGCAAGGTGACCGCGCTTGTCGGATCATCGGGCTCAGGCAAAACAACGATTGCTCATCTTATTGCTAGATTTTATGATCCTCAGGCGGGAGAAATAACGATTGACGGTTATTCGCTGAAAGATATTACGTTAGCCTCTCTCAGAGAGCAAATCGGAATCGTGTCGCAGGATATCGTGTTGTTCAACGGAACGATAGGGGAGAATATCCGCTACGGCAATCATCAGGCTACGGACGAGGAGGTCATTGCTGCAGCTAATGCGGCGAATGCGGCCGGCTTTATCGATTCTTTCCCGCAGGGCTATGAAACGCAAATCGGCGAACGCGGCGTGAAGCTATCCGGCGGACAGAAGCAGCGGCTTTCCATTGCAAGGGCGATTCTGAAAAATCCCCGGGTCATTATCCTTGATGAGGCAACGGCTTCACTCGACACCGAGTCGGAGCAATACATTCAAGATGCTCTGGCGCAATTGCTGCATGGCCGTACCTGCCTCGTTATTGCCCATCGTTTATCGACGATTCAGCAGGCGGATCAGATTTATGTGCTGGAGCATGGCCAGATCGTAGAGAACGGAACACATGATGAGCTGCTAAACCGTCAAGGGCGCTACAGTCAGCTTTATGAATTGCAATTTCCGCAAACGGATGTATCGTAAAACATTCTTTTACTAGGAAGTGGTCGTTTTTTGAAATCAAAAAGAATATTGACAGATTTTTTTCGGAAAACGTGGTATGTGTACCTGTTATCGATCTTTTTCCATTTGATTTCTAACTTGATTAACGTTTTTTATCCGAAGGTATTGGGGCAGTTTACGGATAAGCTGCAAATCGGCGGTTTAACGGGCAAGCTGATTGTGGACTACAGCTTATTGCTGCTGTTAATAGGCGCTGGTCATGTGCTGTTTAACGGCTTAGCGATGTATTTGGTTATGTACGTGGGAAGAAAGTTTGAATTTCTCGTTCGAAGAGGGCTTTTCAAGCATTTTACACAAATGAGCGAAAGGTTCTATTCAAAAAATGGCGTCGGCAAGCTGCTCAGTTATTTTATGAATGACGTGACTGCGGTTCGGGAGTCGATCTCCATGGGAGTCAACTCGACAGCGAACGCATCGATGCTGCTCATAGCGGCTGTTACGATGATGCTGATCAGCCACATTCCCTATTATTTGATTTTGGCTTCCGTATTTCCGCTCTTGCTTATCCCTGTAATCGTCGTATATTTGGGGCCGATTATTAGAAAGCGGTCGCTTGAGGTGCAGGAAGCGCTCGGCACGATGACGGAAACGGCGGAGGAGCAGTTTGGCGGCATTCGGGTAACGAAGAAATTTGCGGTGGAAAATATTATGAACGAGCGTTTTGGCAAAACAGTGGATCAAATCCGGCACAATCAGTTGCGGCTGGTACGCGTTTCGTCCTTTTTTCAGGCGTTGATTCCGTTTCTGGGTGCGATCGCTTTGATCATTGCGCTTGCCTTTGGCGGCTATTTGACGATTACGAAGCAGATCACGCTCGGCAATTTCGTCGCTTTAACGCTCTACATTCGCATGCTGATGAATCCGCTCCAACAAATCGGCAATGTCATTAACTCGATTCAACGCTCGCGCGCTTCTTTGGAGCGGTTGAACGGTTTGCTAGCCCAGCGGTCGGATATTGAAGAGCTGGAAGATGCTAAAGCTGTGAACCTGATTGATGAGGGCATCACGATCCGGAATCTGTCGTTCGCGTACGATCAAGCTGATGGTGCAGTGCTCAAAGACATCAACCTGAGCGTTAAGCCGGGATCGACGCTTGGTATAATCGGCCGTACAGGCAGCGGGAAGACAACGCTCATGAAGCTGCTGCTCCGCATGTACGATCCGCCGCCTGGAACGGTTTGGTACGGGAAGACGGACGTGAGGGAGATGACGCTGGAAAGCCTGCGGAACCAGATTGCCTATGTCCCGCAGGACGGCTTTCTGTTCAGCACGACGATCAGAGAAAATATCGCTTTCTCCGATCGCGGGCGGGAGCTCGAAGCGGTAGAGGCTGCCGCAAAGTCTGCTCAAATTTACAATAATATCGTCGATTTGCCCAATAAGTTTGAAACGCGGCTGGGCGAGCGCGGCTTAACCTTATCCGGCGGCCAGCGTCAGCGTACCAGCTTAGCCCGCGGAATGATGAAGGATGCTCCGATTATGATTCTAGACGATAGCGTCAGCGCAGTGGACGCCGTGACGGAGAAGGATATTATTGAAGCGATTCAAACCGAAAGAAACAACAAAACGACAATCATTATTGCGCACCGCATCAGTGCGATCAAGCACGCTGATGAAATCATTGTGCTCGATGACGGCGTGATTGTGCAGCGGGGCACGCATACGGAGCTGCTCGAGCAGCAAGGACTCTATGCGACACTTCATGCCATACAGGAGGAGGGGAGTCAACATGCGACCGGCACAAGCCATTCATAATTGGCAGGCGGATCAGAAGGCTGATCCTAACCTGCCGGAACAGAAGCCGGAATATGTATCGGCCTTTCGCACGCTTTCCAGCTACGCGAGACCGCATCTTTGGGCGTTTACCCTTGTATTCTGCTGTACGCTAATCGCGATCCTTTCGGATTTGCTGCAGCCTTTTTTAATGAAGATCGCGATCGATGACAATTTGTTGTCCGGCAAAAACGATTACAAAGGGCTGCTTACGATTTGCGCCATTTATTTGGGATTATCTTTATCCAGCCTGTTATTTACGTACTTGCAAAACAATTTGCTCCAAAATATCGGGCAAAGCATCGTGTCGCGCATACGGAAACAGCTGTTTGGCCATATTTTGAAGCAATCCATGCGCTATTTCGACCGCATGTCGAGCGGCAGTCTCATCACTCACGTCTCGAGCGACACGGAGGCGCTGAACCAGTTTTTTAATCAGGTGCTGTTGAGTTTGTTCAGGGATGGGCTGACACTAATCTTTATCATCGTGATGATGTTTCAGCTCGATACGAGATTGGCGCTCTATTGTCTTATTTTGCTGCCGATTATATGGGGTATCGCAATTGCCTTCCGCTCCTTTATGAGAACAACCTATCAGCTCGCCAGAACGAGACTGTCCCGTCTGGTCGCTTTTGTCGCCGAGAACCTGTCGGGGATGAACCTGGTTCAGGTGTTCCATCAGCAGAAGGAGCAGGAGAAGCAGTTCGACGAGCGCAACGGCTTGTATTTTAAAGCTAATATCCGGGAAATTCGGACGAATGTCATATTTGGCCGCACCTTTGATATATTGAGCAATTTATCGATTGCGTTCGTTACTTGGGTCGGCGGGAACGCCGTGCTCGGCCAGCATCTTGAATTCGGCGTCTTATATGCGTTCATTACGTATATCCGCCAGTTTTTTCAACCGATTAATACGATTACGCAGCAGTGGAATACGCTGCAGTCCGCAACTGTCGCCATTACAAGAATTTGGAGCGTGTTCGCGAATAAGCCGGATGTTACGGATCGCGAGCTGGAGCCGGTGGATCTGCAAAAGCCGGAAACGGATGATGAAGCGGATGAACGCCAGGCTTCGCTGCCCGGCTTTAGCTTGGAGTCGGTGAAGGGCCGTATCGACTTTGACCGCATTTCCTTTTCTTACGAGGAAGGGATACCGATAATACGCGATTTGGATTTGCATATTAACTCAGGCGAGCTCATTGGCGTCGTAGGAACGACCGGGGCGGGCAAAAGTTCGTTAATCAGCCTGCTGTGCCGGTTCTATGATGTGAAGGAAGGAAGCATCCGGATCGATGAGACGGATGTGAGAGATATCCCGCAAGCGACCCTGCACCGTTTAGTCGGGCTGGTGCAGCAGGAGCCATATCTTTATTCCGGAAGCATAATCGAAAACGTAAGAATGTTCGACAGCTCGATTTCGCGCGAGGAGGTCATTCGCGCCTGCGAGTTTGTCGGGGCGGATACGGTCATTAAGAAGCTGAGAAACGGCTATGATACCAAGCTGTCAGAGCGTGGCAGCGGCCTATCTGCAGGCGAGCGTCAGTTGATCTCTTTTGCGAGAATTATCGTCTTTAAGCCTAAGGTGCTTATATTGGATGAGGCGAGCGCCAATTTGGATTCTCATACGGAGCAATTGATTCAGAATGCTCTTCACGTCGTGTCGCAGGACAGGACGACGATCGTCATTGCTCATCGTTTGTCTACCATTATGCAGGCGGACCGCATTATTGTGATGAGCCACGGCGAAATCGTGGAGCAGGGCAATCATCAGCAGCTGCTTGAGCATGACGGGCATTATAAAGAGCTGTATGAGCATTCGCAAGGCAATATCGCGGTGTAATCGGCAGTTACGATATACCGATTTCGGCACATGCCGCAGGGCATTTCATCATAATAGGAGGTAGATAAGATGAGTCTCGTAGTCAACAATATTACCGATTTGATAGGAAGCACGCCCTTAGTGCGATTAAACAAGACGGTGCCGGACGGCAGCGCGGAGATTTACTTGAAGCTGGAATTTTTTAATCCGGGCAGCAGCGTAAAGGATAGAATTGCGATCAGCATCATCGAAGAGGCGGAGCGCGAAGGAAAGCTGAAGCCGGGCGATACGATTATTGAAGCGACAAGCGGCAATACGGGCATCGGCATCGCCTTGGTTGCGGCGGCCAGAGGCTATAAAGCGATACTGGTTATGCCGGAGACGATGAGCTTGGAGCGCCGCAATCTGCTGAGGGCTTATGGCGCGGAAATCGTGCTTACGCCAGGAGCAGAAGGCATGAAAGGCGCGATTCGGGTAGCGCAGGAGCTGCAGACGAAGCATCCTGATTATTTTCCGGCGCTGCAATTCGATAACCCGGCCAACGTGAAAATCCACCGGGAAACGACCGGCCCGGAAATTATAAGAGCGATTGAATCGCTGGACGGCAAGCTCGACGGCTTCGTAGCGGGCGTAGGTACCGGCGGCACGATCACAGGCGCGGGCGAAGTATTGCGCGATCGCTTCCCGGGTATTCAAATTGCAGCCGTTGAGCCGGCTTCATCCCCCGTTCTGTCTGGAGGGGCGCCGGGGCTGCACAAAATTCAAGGTATCGGAGCAGGCTTTGTGCCTTCGATTCTGGATACGAAAATTTATGATGAAATTATTCAGGTCAGCAATGAACATGCTTTTGAAACGGCAAGAAGAGTGGCCAAGGAGGAAGGCATTCTAGGCGGCATTTCTTCCGGAGCAGCGATCTACGCAGCGATTCAACTCGCTCAGAGGCTGGGTGCGGGCAAGCGCGTTGTTGCTGTTATTCCGAGTAACGGCGAGCGTTATTTGTCGACTGTGCTATATCAGCAGGAACAGCAGCTGTAGAAGCGTGAACGGTCTGAAGGGGCTGTCTCCAAAGT
>DATJKM010000073.1:0-9883 GCA_035491515.1 Candidatus Udaeobacter sp.
ATCACAACTATAGTAAAAATGATGTAAATAGCCTTGATTGGCGTCTCAGGCATTGCTTGAATTTGTACAAATCCTCCCATATTCCCTAAGGTAAGAGCAGTTAATAAGACAGGGTAGCCGATAATAAATAGCAATGATGTAACTTTCCGCCCCTTTCGATAGAGTTGCTTAAAACGGCCCGATATTTGACTCAAATTGCTCACCTGTCCTGCCACTGCATTTGTAACCGAACAAGCTGTTCCATAAAATGCTAAAAGAGGCTGTCTCAGAAGAATAAATGGCTGCAGGGGCTCTGTTCATTACCGGGCCGAAGCATCGTTCACCGCCCGGCAGTTTAATTCGATTTTCTGAAACTAATGGAAGATCGTTTTCCGATAGCGGCGAGTTAGTTTGATTTTGTCTAATTAAACAGCGTATTTGGAGAGCAGCTTCTTAAAATGACCGATTACGTTTGTCAAATAGAACTAATCCGCCGTTCTCGCATCCCGAGCGCGATTTAGTTTTGTGAAATGAAGCTAAATCACTTTTTACATCATCGAATCGGCCGCTTGCACAAAGCCAAAAAACAAAAAATGGCTGTCTCTCAGGTTTTTAAACCTTTTGAGACAGCCCCTTTACATATTTATGATGGAACATCACCGGCGAATATTACAGCTCAGTGAATGACATATCCCCTGCATGCAATACCGGGATCGTTACCGCGCTTTATGCGGATAGACATCTAAAAGGAACGGCATGTCACTTACCCTTTCACTGCCCCGGCAGTCAATCCTTTGACAAAATATTTTTGGAACAGCAAAAACGCGATGACAGCGGGCGTTAGACCAATGACGGAGGCGGCCGCCATTAAATTCCACTGCGCGCCGTACTGTTGAAAGAACATGGAAACCGCCAGCGGAATCGTTCTGAGTTCCTGGCTTTGCAGAAAAAAGACAGCTTGCCCGTAGTTGTTCCATACCGCCAAGCCCTGAAGGATAACGACTGCCGCAGTTACCGGCCGCAAAAAATGAAACGTGACCCGCCAGAAGGCGGAGAACGGTGTGCAGCCGTCAATAATGGCTGATTCCTCAACCTCACGCGGCAGCCCCTTAACGAAGCTTGTGTACAGAAACACTGAAAAAGGCAATCCGTTGGAAGCTAAAAGCAGAATCATACCCCAATGCGTATTGATACCGCCTATCGCCTTCATAAGCGAATACAGCGGTACGGTAATAATGATGGCAGGAATCATCATGCAAATAAGCAGCACGTTGAATACGAGGGAATGAAGCTTGTTATTATAGCGTGCAATGGTATACCCCGCCATGCTGGAAGCGAGGATAATGGCGGCTACCGCGCCGATCGCGATGATGAGTGAATTGAGCGTCGCGCTGCCGATCCTTGACTTTTGCCAGGCATCCGCATAATTCTGGATATGAAATTCAGGCAGCAGCAGCAAGCCGTCGAACAACGTACGCGAAGGCGTATTGAGCGATAAATACAGCAGAATATAGAACGGGATCAGTGACAATAGTGCCATAGCCGACACAATCGCATATGTCCAAAAGTTCCGGGTCCATTTCAAGGCAGCGCCCTCCTACATTTCAAACTCTTGTTTGCGTATAATTCGCATAAAGACGATCACAGGAATGACAATCATAACGAACAGGATCATTGCAACAGCCGTAGAATACCCGGTAAAGCTGCCATAGAGCATCCGAAGAATGTATATGCTTAATGATTCCGTGCTGTAACCCGGTCCGCCATCTGTCAGAGCAATAATAATTTCGAACACGGACAACGAACCAATCATATTCGTGACGACATTAATTTTGATCGATTGTACAAGCATCGGGACAGTTACATAGCGCAGCTTGCCTCCGTAACCTGCTCCATCGATCTCGCAAGCCTCATACAGTTCTTTGGGGATAGCCTGCAGGCCCGCTAAGTAAATGATCATCGTCATGCCGACAAACTGCCATACGTTCACGAGTATAAGGACAATTAGCGCTGAATGAGCGTCAGCAAGCCAATTTCCGCCATCAAGTCCAACCTTTTGCAGAAGATAGAAGAGAAAGCCGCGGCCGGGCTGAAGAATGAAATACCACACATAACCCATAATGAGCGGACTAATGACGGCCGGCAAATAGACGATGGCGCGTATAATTGCTTTTCCTTTAAAGGTACGGTCCAGCACAAGGGCGTACAAAAAACCGAATAGATTGAGCAGCGGGGCGCTCCCAAGAGCGAACAGCACCGTGTTTGATACGTCCGTCCTCGCGCGGTCATCTTTAAAGAAATCGATGAAATTCTGAATTCCGATAAAATCAGGCCTGGTTACGCCATTGGAATCCGTCAGGCTGATGCCAACTCCTTGTGTTAACGGGAAGATGAAAAATAGCGAAAACAGCAATATAGCTGGAACGGCCATGAAATAATGGAGGCGATTCGAAATTGTACGGAATAGCTGCATGTTGTTTCTCTCCTTTCAGAGCCTTCCGAATCCGGCATACTCACGATCAGAGCGCAGTATGCCGGATATTCGGCGGATCCAGTCTGTCTGTTCTACTGTCTTAGCTTAGTGAGTCGCATTCCAGGCCTTATCCCAAGACTTACGATATGCCTTTGCGAACTCCAGGCTCGTATACTTGCCTGCCAAAAGTTCTTGTACCATTTTGCCTGCATCATCACCGGAAAATCCGGACGGCGTATCCGTGAACGGAATGTTGGCACCCGTCTTCAAAGCTTGTGTCGCTTGCTCGTTCAGGGGCCCCCAATTCGCGGTCACGTCGGTGAAGGCTGGCGGCGATTTCAAAAACTCGCTATATACTTGCAGGTTTTCCGGCTTGAACAAAAACTCCAAAAATCGTTTCGCTTCCTCAGGATGCTTCGAGTCCGCCGTAATCGCATAGCGGGAATCGTCGGCGGAGAGCACAACAGGCTGCGTATTATCCATAATGGCCGGAAACGGGCTGAAACCTACATTTTCTGCAATGTCCGGGTTCATCTTGAGCAGGTCTCCCATCACCCACATCCCTTGGCTGATCAGTGCCGCTTTCCCGGTCGAGAAAGCTTCTTTCTGATTATCATAGGTCGCAGTCAAGGCATCCGCATTAATGAGTCCCGCTTCCTGAAGCTCTAGTATTCGTTTAGCAAAGGTGTCGATCACGCCGCCCTCGGCATCGAAAGCCAGCTTATCCGACTCGTTGTTAATGAATGCGATGCGAGAGCCGTTAACCCCGAGCCGCTGCTTAATAATGCCATGCGGCATGAATTCAATCAGATGACCAAGCGTCCAGGAATCCCGGCCTGCGAGAAACATCGGAACAACATCCGGTTTCTTATCCTTGATCGCCTGTAAATTGGATTTGAATTCAGCCCAGGTTAACGCCTCCTTCAAGCCAAGTTCTTCAAACAGCTGCTTGTTGTAGAAAATGCCCGCCATCGTCACGTTCGTTGCGACCCGGTACTGCTTGCCGGTCTTGACGTCAGTCGATAAATCCTTGATGGACGGCAGCACCCGCGACCAGAATGGTTCATTAGACAAATCCAAATATTTGCCTTGATCGATATAATCCTGCTCTACGACCGTCGTAATGTCCGGCGCATCGCCCGAAGCAAATTTGACCTTGATCACGGCGCTTGCATCCTTCTGATATTCCTGAACCACTTCGATACCGGGATTTGCTTCATTGAATTTTTTAATCAGCTGATCCATCAGTTCAATGGTTTCGACCTTCCCCGTGAAAAATTTGAGCGTGACTTTCTCTTTCGGCGGCTCCTTCGTCTCTGCTTGTTGATTACCTGGCGCTGCATTCCCCTTAGCAGGCTCGTTGCTGACTTGTCCGCATCCAGCCAGCAATGACGCTGTAAGTATGAGACCGAGCAGCAAACCAGCCATTTTGTTACTCATTTTTTTGCGCATTGTTTTTCCTCCCTTTTTGTGTGAGGCGATCGTTGCACCTTTATCATAAGCTCTAGTTTATGTTTCTCGAAATACCGTTTTATTCATGTGGTGGTATGATTTTTGCATGTCTGCCATAAATGAGTTGTTGCTGCATAGGGGAACCGTTATTATGTAAGCAGGAAGGTGATGGACATGCTCCGATTCAAAAACTACCGGGATTGGAGACTTAAGCAAAAGCTGCTTGTATTCTCCTCCATCTTTATTTTAAGCTCGCTTTTTTTGGTCACAACGATCTCTTATATGAAATACACGAAGGACTTTGAAGCCCAATCCTCCAGCAAAGTGCAGCAAATTATTGAACAGGTCTCGTTTAATATCGATAGTTACCTGGATGATTTAGACCGCCTTTCCCTCGCCCCCTACCTGAATGACAATATTATGGAAGCGCTTGAGGAGAAAGGTAACGGTTCAGCTTTGGAACAGCTGCAAAAACGCAGATTGATCGAAGGATACCTTGACGAGATGATGATCTATCCGAGACAGGATATCAATCGTGTGTTCATGATTATGGACGAGATTTATTCATCAGGACGCATCCAGGTAAGCGTCGATGATACCGAGATATATAAGCAGTTTGGCTGGTACCGGCAAGCGATGTCGATGCAGGGCACGATATTCGTGCCGGCTCACATGCAGCAAATGGTCAATGATAAGGGACTAAAGGTATTTTCCATCGTGAGGCAAATTCGAAGCACGAGAAACAGCGAGCAGGTGCTCGGCGTGATCAAGGTGGACGCCAACTTTAACGGCATCGAAACGATCTGCCGTAAAGTGAATATGGGCAAAGCCGGCGGCTTATTCATTATCGATAACAAACAAAATCTCATTTATGAGAGCACGACGCAGCTTGACGCTGTACAGCTGTTCAACCAAATCCAGCAAAGCGGCTTAAGCTCAATGAAAGTCACATCCAATGGTCAACCGTATTTACTGAATACGACGCAGCTGCCCCGTTCGAGCTGGAGTATTCTTGCCATCAATTCCTTAACAGAGTTAAATGCCGGTGCAGCCGAAACTCGGAATTTCGGCTTCTCAATCGCCATTTTATGCGCTGTTATTGCCTCCATCCTGCTGTTTTGGTCACTCAACCGGTTCCTCACCCCTTTGCTCACCATCGTCCGTTTAATGAAGGAGGTTGAACGCGGCGACCTGTCTGTCAGATTCCCGGGCAAGCGGGGAGGAGATGAAATCGGTTATCTCGGTTCTTCCTTCAATGCGCTGGTAACACGGATTGCTGTGATGCTGGAGGAGAATACTCAGCTTGTCAAACAGGTCTACGAAACCGAGCTGCTTCAGAAGGAAGCTCAGGTACAAGCGCTTCACAACCAGATCAAGCCCCATTTCATGTTCAACACGTTAAACATGATCGCCATGCAGATGAAGGTTGGCAAGCAAGAAAAGGCAATTGACCATATTTATAAGCTTAGCAGCATTCTTAGAAGCATGACCCTATTCGACAAAGATATTACGCTCTCGCGCGAAATCGAGCTGCTGAACGCTTACCTGACTATACAGAGCAGCCGTTACGATGGCCGGCTGCATTATTCAATTGATATCGCCCCGGCCCTGTTTCATATGATGGTTCCCGCACTGCTCTTTCAGCCCATCGTTGAAAATGCCGTCATCCACGGATGTGAATCGAAGCGCGACCATACGATGTTGAGGATTACAAGCGAAGAGAAAGATGCTCTGCTCTTCTTCGTGATCGAGGATACAGGCGTCGGCATGGAGCATGAGACGCTCGAGAGGCTGCGAAACCATTTGGAGACCAGCGGGCTCAGCAGCTTAGACGGGCAACCGCCGGCCAAGCAGGGCACCGGCATCGGATTGGTCAACGTAAATAAACGGATCAAACTAAAGTACGGCAACGATTATGGACTGGCTGTAGACAGCGCGCCTGACAAAGGCACGATTGTCACGATCACGCTGCCTGGTACTGACAAGAAAGGAAGGGAACAAGATGTATAAAGTCATGCTTGTTGACGATGAGCCCCTCGTTCGGGAATTCCTCCGTTTCCATTTCAACTGCCATCATCCTGAATGGGAAATTGCGGCAGAAGCAATGGACGGCCGTGAAGCGCTCGACAAATTTCAAGAAGGACCGGTTGACCTGGTCATTACGGACATAAAGATGCCCGTCATGAACGGAATCGAATTAAGCAAGCATCTTAAGCAGCTTGACCCTTCGCTTCATATCATCATCCTATCCGGCTACGACGAGTTTACGCTGGCCCGCGAAGCCATCCGCTACGGCGTCCGGAACTATCTATTAAAGCCTGTCGTCGATGAGGAACTAATAGAGAACATTAATGCCGTCACATCCTTGCTTGCGCGCAATTATATCGAAAGCCTGGCTTTTTTCACGCAGAACAGCATATCTAACGACAGCCGGGCGCAGGTCGTCAAGCAATTTCTGAAGGCCGTTGTCAGTGAAAACTACGTCGAGATCAAAACGCTGTATCCGCTCATTTATCGGCTTAAAGTGCCGCTCATCGAAACCGAAGGCGTAATCCTGATGCTTGATTTAGACGAAGCATGCATGATCCGGAAAGGAATTCCAGTCTCTGATTTCCCCATTTTCCGCTTCATTCTGCAGCAAATCGCTTCGGAGATTTCTGCCGAAGCCGGTCATGGTCATGTATTTCTAGATGAGAACCAAGTCACCTGCATACTCCTTTCCGGCGAAGATCAGACTCACATTCTGCACCGGTGCAAGGAGCTTTATCGGCTGGTGGCGGATGCGATCGCTGGACACACAGGCATCAAAGTATCGGGTGCCTTAGGAACGATGGAAAACGAGCTGTTCGAGCTTCAAAACTCTCATACCGCCGCCTCTCGAAACATACTTTACAGGCTTTATGCCGAAACCGCCGATTTATTCGAGCAGACCTTGGACTTGCAGCGAACCGATGCCCTCCGTTCATTGGAGATGACCCTTATCTCCATCCGGGGAGCTTTATACGACCAAAATGAACTAGCCTGCTCAGTCGCCCTAAAGCATTACATCGATCAGATGCCAACGCGCACACCGCAAGATATCGTAAAATTCGGCATTCATCTGATCAAATCGGCTAAACACGGGAAACGTGATCCTATCCATTACACGGCTGACCGCGCATACCGCCAGCTTGAGCGAATTGATCAAGAACAAACGTCTGCCTGGTCCACCGATGCCATACTCACCGTCTATAGGAGTGTTGTCGACGGATTGATTGATTCAGGGGAGCTGTCCAAACCGGCAGCCGATGATGAATACGACGTAGCAGGCCGGGCAAAAGCTTACATTTACGCGCATTACTCAGAACCGTTAAGTCTGGCTTTGCTTGCTGATAAACTGGGTGTGTCACCGGGCTACCTCAGCAGCACCTTCCACAAAACGTTTCAAGAATCCTATATTAAGTTTCTGACGCGCGTCCGCATGGAACAGGCCGCGAAGCTGCTTAAGCACTACCCTCATGAGAAGGTATACGATGTGGCGGAGAAGGTCGGATATGTTGGTGTTAAGCATTTCTCCCATGTGTTCAAGCAGTACTACCAAATACCTCCGGGCGAATACCAGGAGATACACAGCTCTAAATAAAAGAAGTAAATAAAAGAAGGGAAGGCACCTGCATACAGGCGCCTTCCCTTCTTCTTGCTATACGAGACGTTAATTCTATATTAAGAGGCCAATGACGATTGTCTGCCGAAAAATAAATTAATTTCTCTTTCTGCACTTTCGATTGAATCAGAACCGTGAATAATATTGCTTGCCACGTCCGTAGCAAAGTCGCCGCGAATCGTTCCTATAACTGCATCTGCAGGATTTGTTGCTCCAATTAAAGCCCGCGATTGTTTGACGACGTTGTTGCCTTCCCATACCATAGCAAATACATGACCAGCTGAAATAAAATCAACCAGCTCTCCAAAAAACGGCTTATCTTTCAAATCAGAATAGTGCGTTTCTGCCTTCTCCCTTGAAACCACCATTAGCTTGGCATCCCGCAGAATGAAGCCCTTCCGTTCAAATCTCAATACAATATCGCCGATAAGACCTCTGTTTACTCCATCAGGCTTAATCATAATAAACGTTTGTTCCATCGTATTACCCTCCATTAATTTATAGTTGAACATACAGGCACTAGCTGTTCACATCGTTATTAGACAGCGGCTGTAATATCCTTCTCTTTCTGATAATGTATAGCTGCTTGCGCAGCGGCAATTCGGGCCAAAGGAATGCGGTAAGGCGAACAGCTGACATAATCCAAACCTATTTCATGGCAATAGAAGATGGACTTGCGATCACCGCCATGCTCCCCGCAAATTCCGGTTTTAATGCGGGGTTTCACGCTGCGCCCTGAAGCAACGGCCAATTCAATCAGCTGTCCGACTCCTTCAGTATCCAGCACCTGAAACGGATTATGCTGCAAAATTTTATGATCAAGATAATGAGCAAGGAATTTGTGCTCTGCATCATCACGGCTGTACCCAAACGTCATTTGGGTCAAATCATTGGTGCCGAATGAAAAAAAGTCAGCATGTGCGGCAATTCTTTTAGCCGTCAGCGCAGCGCGCGGCACTTCGATCATGGTGCCCACTTTGTATTGGCAGTAACGAATTTTTTCCTTGCCTAGCACTTGTAAAGCTACCCTGTCAACGAGTTCCCGCATCACCTTTAATTCAGTAACATCCCCAACCAGCGGGATCATTAATTCCGGGATAACATCCGCTCCCTCGTCTAAGCAGCGGGAAACCGCCTTGAATATGGCTTCGATTTGCATATCATAAATTTCCGGATATACGATCCCGACTCTGCATCCTCGCTGACCTAACATCGGATTTTTTTCTTGCAATGCCTCGACCTTTTGGATCATTTCGCTTAACTGCCGCCGTTCCGCCCGCAGAGCCTTCTTCTCTTCTGTTACTGCTGCAAGCTGTTCCTGACGCTCAACATCCAGCATTTGCTCGTGCAGCTCATCGAGATTCGGTAAAAATTCATGAAGCGGCGGGTCCAGTAACCGGATCGTCACAGGGAGCCCGGACATCGACTTGAACAATTCATAAAAATCGGATTGCTGCATCGGGAGTATTTTTTCCAAGGCCGCTTTTCGCTCCCCGATTGACTCCGCCAATATCATCTTCTGCACAACGGGCAGTCTGACAGGAGAAAAAAACATGTGCTCTGTTCGGCAAAGTCCAATGCCTTCTGCACCAAGACGCCGTGCCACAACCGCATCGCGGGGAGTATCCGCATTTGCCAATACCTTCAACTCTCGAATTTCATCACTCCAACGAAGAATTTCCTCCAGCTCCCTTGACATTTCTGCTTCGCGCAAAGGAACCTTCCCTTCGATTATACGGCCTGTTCCACCGTCCAAAGTAATCCAATCACCTTCGTTCAGGACTGATGAACCGGCATACATCATCTTGTTTATCGGATCAATACGAACAGCCTCGCATCCGCATACACAAGATTTCCCCATTCCGCGAGCAACAACTGCAGCATGGCTTGTTAATCCTCCTCTGCTGGTAAATACGCCCTCAGAAACTAACATGCCTTGAATATCCTCAGGAGTCGTCTCCGGCCTTGCCAGAATGACTTTTTTGCCGGCCTTGCTCCATTCAACGGCTTGCTCGGTATCGAAAACAAGCTGGCCCGTCGAAGCGCCTGGAGACGCTGCCAAACCAACGGCTAATACATTTCGAACCTTGGATTCGTCCAGGCCTCTATGCAGTAATTGATCAAGATGGGATGCTTCGATGCGCATGATGGCTTCGTTCTTGGTAATGACCTGTTCGTGTACGAGTTCGACTGCCAAGCGCACAGCGGCTTGAGCATTTCGTTTGCCGTTTCTTGTCTGGAGTATGTACAATTTCCCCTGCTCAACCGTAAACTCGATATCCTGCATATCCTTGAAATGTTGTTCTAACTGCTTCGCCGCAGTAATCAGCTGCTTA
>DATJKM010000074.1:0-4566 GCA_035491515.1 Candidatus Udaeobacter sp.
GCAATCCAGACCCGCCGTTCAGGCAAATGGTTCCAGGACAGGGAAGCATAGAAATCTTTCCCGTAGTCAACCCATAAAACCTTATCGGACGGATTATCATTGACAAAATTCGTTCCGTCGAATTGGCCGATAAAATATTGACCGCGAGACCCTTGATTTTTCTCGCCAGGGTTAATGTCTACCTTCAATATCCATTTTGTATGGGATGGATCGCCGTCCACTGGGAGTTCAAACAATTCAGGAACTTCCCAAACCCCGGAATGATCTCCCGCCTTCGCGCCAAACTCGCTTAAATAGGTCCAAGCTTTCAGATCCGAGGATGCATAAAACAGCACTTTATCGCCAGCAGAAATTGCCATAATCCATCTTTGTGTTTTGTCGTGCCAAAAAACTTTCGGATCGCGAAAATCTTTGATCCCCGGGTTCGGCAGGACGGGATTCCCCTCGTATTTCATCCAAGTCCGGCCATTGTCCGCGCTGTATGCGATACTTTGCTGCTGTGTTTCTCCGGCGCTTGTATAGATCGCCACCATTCCTCCTGATTTCCCCTTGAAAAAGCCGCTTGTATTATGCTCATCCACTACCGCGGTGCCGGAGAAAATCATTCCCAGACGATCGGGCTCTAAAGCAACCGGCAGGTGATTCCAATGCACCAAATCCTTGCTTACCGCATGCCCCCAGCTCATGTTCCCCCATGTATTTCCGTACGGATTATACTGGTAAAATAGATGATATTCCCCCTCAAAGTACACCAATCCATTTGGGTCGTTCATCCAATTTTGGACGGGGGTAAAATGAAACTGAGGCCGGTAAGGTTCATTGTACTCAGGCCGGATTTCTCTTGCATGAGCAGCCGGGATTGCCGCTACGGTTGCTGCAATAAAGGCCATAAGGATCACGGGAAATATTCGGAACTTCAAATTCAACAGCTTCAGTCCTTCCTTATGAGTCCGTTTCAGATTCTTAACTGGATTTCAGAATCTTATTCATAAGGATAATGTTTTCCCTATTGAAATGGATATATCCGTAAATAATATCGTTAAGCTGTCAGAGTTTATTGATTATAATGAAACTAAGAAAGAAGAATGGACGATAATTGAGGAGGAACATGCGGCATGACTAAATCTTCATCCGAGCGAACTGGAGCTGCTTCGGCGCCGATTTTACAAACGCGGCAGCTAAACCGGGCTTTGCTTGAGAGGCAAATGCTGCTCCGGCGTTCGCGCCTTTCCCCGCTGGAGGCTATCGAACGGTTGGTTGCGATTCAAGCGCAGGCGCCTAATCCGCCATACTTCGCGCTTTGGACGCGGCTTGAAGGCTTCCGCCAGGAACAGCTGTCAGAGCTTATCAAAGAGCGGCAAGTGGTCCGTCTTGGACTTATGCGCTCTACGATCCATATGGTCAGCGCACGCGACTGCCTGACACTGCGCCCCTTGCTGCAAACCGTATTAGAAAAAGGTCTGCAAAGCACATTCGGCAAAGATCTGCAGGATATAGATCTGCAAGCGGTCTGTGCGGCTGGCCGCGCATTAGTGGAGAAGCAGCCGCTCACTTTCAATGAGCTCGGCAAACGGCTGGGGGAGCAATGGCCCGGCTGCAATCCTGCGGCCCTTGGCTATGTGATCCGGACATTTGTTCCGCTCATCCAAGTGCCGCCACGCGGCATATGGGGTTCTGGCGGTCAGGCTGCGCATACCTCTGCTGAAGCTTGGCTTGGCCAAGCTCTTGCTGATTCCCCTTCACTCGATGAGATGCTGCTTCGCTATCTAGCTGCTTTTGGGCCCGCCACCATTAAAGATATGCAGGTATGGTCGGGACTTAGCAGGCTCCGAGAGACGGTCCTGCGTATGCGTCCTCTGCTGCGCACCTTCTCTGACGAGCAGGGCAATGAGCTGTTTGATGTACCGGATGCTTCCTTGCCGGCTGCCGACACAGCTGCTCCGCCGCGCTTTCTATCCGAATTCGACAACATGCTGCTGTCATACTCCGACCGCAGCCGCATCATGGATGAGAAGTACAAAGCCCTTGTGTTTACGGTAAACGGCATCATTCGTTCAACTTTCCTTATCGACGGATTTGTGCGGGGCACTTGGAAAATAGAGCAAGCCCGCGGATCTGCTGCTCTTATCATCCATCCGTTCGAGCCGCTCAGGCAGACGGATCGCGACGCCCTAGCCGTGGAAGGCGCTAAGCTGCTGGAGTTTGCGGCAGATTCATCCAGCACGCATGATATTCGATTTAGCGCTTCTGAGTAAGCTGTTCAGCGCTCCTAAATTACCCTGACAGACCGGAGGCTTTCAAGCAGCGGTCGATACGATCCAGCGCTTCGGTGAGTCTTGGTACGGAGGATGCGTAGGAGCAGCGGATAAACCCTTCCCCGCCAAGGCCAAATACATGTCCCGGAACGGTAGCCACCCCTGCATCGAACAACAGCTTTTGCGCAAAAGCGTCTGAATCAAGACCCGTGTGCTTAATGGACGGAAACGCGTAAAATGCCCCCCGCGGCTCGTGGCAGGGAAGGCCGATTTCCCTCAAACCCTTCACAAACATCCGTCTGCGCTGTGCGTACGACTCTATCATCATGTCCTTATCCTCTAAGCCGTTCCGCAGCGATTCAATCGCAGCGATTTGACCAATAATCGGTGCGCACATTACAGTATATTGATGAATTTTCAGCATCGCGGCAATCAGCTCATGATTGCCGCAAGCATAGCCAATTCTCCAGCCTGTCATCGCAAACGCTTTGGAGAATCCGCTTATGAGCAGCGTTCTCTCCTTCATCCCCGGCAGCGAGGCAAAACTCACATGCTTCTCATCGTAGGTGAGCTCCGCATAAATCTCATCCGAAATGACGATAAGGTTATGCTCTTCCACGACCTTAAGGATCGGCAGCCAATCCGCATACGTCATGATGCCGCCTGTCGGATTGTTCGGATAGTTAATAATAAGCACCTTCGAGCGCGGCGTAAGCGCCGCCTTCAAAGCCTCGGCCGTCAGCTTAAAATGATCCTTCGCATACGTTTCGACCTGGACGACCTTTCCGCCGTTCAGCTGCGCAATCGGTGAGTACGCAATATAATTGGGAACGTGCACAATGATTTCATCGCCTGGCCCAATTAATGCCCGCAGTGCAAGATCAATCGCTTCGCTCCCTCCAACCGTAACGATTATTTCATTCGCAGGCTCATATTTGATTTGAAAGCCATTGTATAAATAGGCTGCAATCTCTTCTCTAAGCTCCATAAGTCCCGCGTTTGGCGTGTAGGAGGTTCTGCCGAGCTCCAATGCCCGGACGCAGGCTGCCCTAACCCGCTCCGGCGTTACGAAGTCAGGCTCCCCGACGCCAAGCGAAATAATGTCCTTATTGCCTTCCGCCATACTGAAAAACTTACGAATGCCTGAAGGCGGAATTTGCTGCACCATCGGCGAGATTAGCTCACTCATAGACCATGTTTTCATTCCCGTTCCTCCTAGAATAAATTGAGAAAACAAAAAAGAGACCCATCCCTATAAAGGGACGAGTCTCCACCCGTGTTACCACCCTAGTTTCACGCCAAAGCGCGACACTCCGCTCACGTATCCATCAATACATGTTCCCGTTAACGCTGGAAATGCGGCAGAGCTTACTCTCGTTCAGCCTGCTTCTCGGAGATGGCTTTCCGCAAACGCCCGAACGTTGGTTTTCAGCTGCCCCAACTCTCTGTTCGATCAGGCCCGTTACGTACTCTTTCTCGTCATCGAATGTAAAAGCTATTTAGCTTGTCATATAGAATCAACGATAATCGTAAAATTTTCTCCAATGATAACACCAAAAACCAGCAAACGCAATATGTATTTTTCAGCCATTAAAGCTGCTCGTTAATAGTCCGTACCTATAAAGTTTATTTGATTTATATATTTCCTTTATGAAGGAAGCCGCTGTAATATACAACTTAACTTCATACGGAAACACATCAGAGCAGCTATTCCATCATCTTTTCGAGGAGGCATTTCTATGAGTGATATTGTAAAACAACAGTTTGATGCGGCCGCGCCAAACTACGATCGTCAGCGCCGTCAGCTTATTCCCTGCTTTGATGATTTTTACGGAATCGCAGCAGGCTCCGTAAACTGCGTGAGCGCTGCTCCCCGCATTTTGGACTTGGGAGCAGGAACCGGCCTTTTTTCATCCTTCATACGCAGCAAATATCCCGGCGCCGCTCTCACCTTAATCGATCTGAGCGAGGAAATGCTGAAGGAAGCACGCGTCCGCTTCGGCAGCGATCCTGCCGTCCGCTATATAGCGGCTGATTATGCGAGCTACTCCTATACGGAAAAATATGATGCCGTCATCTCTTCGCTGTCCATTCATCACCTGACGCATCCTGCCAAACGTGCGCTGATGCGCACCATCCATGAGCTGTTAGTCGACGGCGGGTGCTTCGTTAACGCCGATCAGGCGGCAGGCACGACGCCATATTGGGACGATTATTACATGACGCAGTGGAAAACTGCTATTCGGCAAAGCGGCTTATCAAGCGAGGCGATCGAAGCGTCTATTGAGCGCCGAAAGGTCGACATCAATGC
>DATJKM010000075.1:0-15317 GCA_035491515.1 Candidatus Udaeobacter sp.
GATTTTCATCGATTTTCTCTTTCGTATTCAGTTTTTTAACATTTGTGAAACGCTTTCCTAAGATATATATTTACTTTTAGACAACAGTTGCATTAGGATGAAGCATATAAAGCACACACGATTGCGCACTGGGGGCTCAAATTAATATGGTAACCATTAAAGATATTGCAAAAGCTGCCGGGGTATCTCCCTCAACAGTTTCCAGGGTCGTTTCCAATCACCCTCGAATCAGTAAAGCTACCACGCAGAAGGTTAAACGGTTCATGGAAGAAATGGGCTACCATCCGAATGCTATGGCCAAAAGTCTCGTTTCAAAGACGACTCAAACGCTTGCGATTATGCTGCCCCGTCCTGCCGAAGAGCTGTTTCAGGATTTCTTCTTCGGTGAATTGCTGCGCGGAATACTGACGCAATCGACGCGGGCGGGCTACGATATGCTGCTGACGGCAGCCACCTCGCCGAGCGATGAGACCGAAACGGTATCCCGCCTCGTATTCGGACGACGGGTAGATGGCGTTATTCTGTTATCCTCCCGGGTAAATGACCCTTTGATCGATCTGTTGAACAAGCATGAATTCCCTACCGTATTAATTGGCCGCACCGATGATCATCCTAATATTTTATCTGTCGACAATAACAATGAGATCGCCGCGTATGACGCGACGCAGCATTTAATTCTCCAAGGCCATGAAAGAATCGGCTTCGTCAGCGGACCGCCTTCTCTGACCGTTGCCCATGACCGGATGGAAGGTTACCGCAGAGCCATGAGCGAAGCCGGTTTGCCGATAAGACCGGAATGGATCGTTGAGGGCGAGTTTTTGCAGCAAAGCGGCTATCGCGCCATGTCATTCATGATGAGTCTGCCCGAGAGACCAAGCGGCTTAGTCGTCATTGATGATGTCGTCGGCTTCGGTGTATTGCGCGGCCTGACTGAGCTTGGCTATAAAGTACCGGATGATCTAAGCATTGTAAGCTTCAATAATATTGCTTTGTCCGAGCTTGCCACTCCCCCGATCAGCTCCATTGATATCGGAACATACCAGCTCGGCTACACCGCTTCGCAAATGTTAATCCGATTCATTCAAGAAGGAAGCGTGCATCAAAACCGCATGATTATTCCGCACAGGCTGATTGTACGCGAATCTTCAATACTAACCGTATCCAAAAGGAGTTAACAACATGTCAAATAAAAAACCGTTTCTCGTAGACGCCATTATTGGCAATTCGAAGTTCCTCGCATCGCTTGGCCGCACAGGTAAAATGTACCGCCTGTGGTGGCCGAATATCGATTTGCCGCAGCATGTAGACGCCATCCGCACCGGTATTCAAACGGGACACTCACCCGTTTCTTGGTTTGATGAACAAGCTGACGGCTGGAAGCATGAGGCACAATATGTGGCAAAAACCAACATTTTTCGTGTTAGCGCCCGTTCCGAGCAGCAGCCGGTTCAAGTAGAAAGCTTGCATCTTGCCGTTCCCGGACAGGATGTTATCGTTCGTGAATACACGTTTACGAACGTGAGTGAACAGTCCGTTTCATTCTCGTTTATCGTTCATTCTTCCTTCCTCGTCAGTGAAAATCAGCTGTACAATACGACTTTGTTTAATGCTGCGGACGATTCCTTGGTTCATTTCCGTCATAAGTATTATTTTGCGCTTTCGAGTGCAAACGTATGCACTGGATATCAGGCAGGACTCCATTGGGACTCCGTTCAGCATGGTGAATTGAACGGCAACAACATCGATATGAGGCCGGACGGCGCTTTAAAATGGCATATTGGTGAGCTTGCAGCAGGAGCGTCCGTAACGATCCCCGTGTACCTTACAGCAGGGCATGATGAGCAGTGCGCATTGCAGCAAATGCGCACTGCAAAAGGCAAAGCAAGCTCCGAATGGATCGCGGAAACGACAGCGTACTGGCACGAGTTTTTGGCAGCGGCCGCGCCTTGCCCGCTTGAAGATGCGGACATTTCCGATTTGTACGACCGCTCTCTGCTGATGTTCAAGCTCATGGCCGACGAGCAAACCGGCAGCATTATTGCAGCTCCGGAATTCGACGAAAAATTTGCCCGCTGCGGCGGATATTCGTTCTGTTGGGGCCGGGATGCCGCATTCATTACGACGGCGCTTGATAAAGCAGGTCTTGGATCACTGTCCGACAGCTTTTATGCATGGACGCTTACCGCGCAATCGCCAGACGGCTCATGGCAGCAGCGCCATTATCACGATGGCAGCCTGGCTCCGTCCTGGGGACTTCAAATTGATGAAGGCGCATCGATTTTGTGGGGAATGTGGCAGCATTATTTAGAGAACAAGGACAGCCGCTTCGCTGAGCAGGTATGGCCTGCTGTCGAGAAGGGCGCTTCTTTCCTCATGGGCTTCCTTCATGCGGAAACCGGCTTGCCTAAGCCGAGCATTGACCTATGGGAAGAACGCGAAGCATCGCATACTTACTCCTCTGCCGCTGTATACGGCGGTTTAACGGCTGCTGCCAGCTTTGCCGAACTAACCGGCAGACCTGAGCTGGCATCCGAGTGGACGGCTGCTGCCGGGCGGATTTCAGCTGCGATTAAGAAGCTTTGCTGGAATGAGGATAGAGGAAGCTTCTACCGCGGCGTCGATTTAACTGTTCATTCCGGCAAGTACGAGCAAGCCATCGCATCCGGCGCGACCGGGTATGTGGCTGAAAGCATAAAAGGTTACAAAAAATATACGCTTGACCACGATGCCGTAATCGATATCAGCTTGCTCGGCATCGCCGTTCCTTTCGGCGCCGTTCCGGCGGATCACGACTATATGCGCCGTACAGCCGATGCTGTGGAATCCGCATTGACCGTGCATGGCGTAGGCGGCATTAAGCGCTATGAGGATGACAACTATATTGGAGGCAATCCGTGGATACTCACCACGCTATGGCTCGCTCATTACCGCATTCAAACCGGAAGCGTTGACGAAGCGAAGCAGCTGCTGAAATGGGCGCTCGATCACCGTACCGAGACTGGCCTGCTCCCTGAGCAGGTGGATAAACACACAGGCGAAACGGCATGGGTTGTGCCGCTTACCTGGTCGCACGCGATGTTTATTTTGACCATCTTCATGCTTGCGGAAGCGGAAGCTAAAGCTGAAGCAGCATCCGAAATCCGCGCATAATATTTCACCTCAAAATTGACTGCTAGCTTGCCGACGGTACCTGTTACCGTCGGTTTTTTATGCGGATTTTGAAATTAACCTGCGAAGACAGCACCAATAAATATCAAAGAGGCTGTCTCAGAAGCCAAATGGCTGCTGAAGCTCTTTCCATTACCGGGCCTAAGCATTTTTCTTCGCTGGGCAGTTTAATTCGATTTTCTGAAACTATTTGAAGATCGTTATCCGATAGCGGCCATTTAGTTTGATTTTGCCTGCTTAAACGGCGTATTGGGAGAGCAGATTCTAAAAAAGACCGATTAGGTTTGCAAAATAGAACTAATCCATCGTTCTCAGATCTCGAGCGCGATTTAGTTTTGTGAAATGAAACTAAATCACTTTTCACATCATCGAAACGGCCGCTTTCATCCGCTTGCACAAATTCAAAAAACAAAAAACGACTGTCTCTCAGGTTTTTAGACCATTTGAGACAGCCCCTTCGTATTCAGAAGCTAAGCATTATTGCCACGTGTATACGCTTGTATCGGCCGTTCCCGTCGAACTCGAAGGAGAGGTGTACGAGCGGTTGCTTCCGCTCTCCCAAACGACATTGCCGCTGCTGTCCTTCTTAATGAATTTGAACTCGAAGGTCGTCCCTTTCGGCACACTGACCGGCAGGAACCATACCGGGTAGTTAGGATTCATCATCGCTTCGGTCGATTTCGCCGGATTCCAGCTGCCCAGCTCCGGAATGCTGCCGACGATATGAATATTTTGCCCAAGCGTCGTCGTCGCGTTTACTTTGAAGATGACCTGCACCTGATCATCCGACAAAACCTCGTATGTGAAACCGTTGCTGACATTTGCGCCTTTTGTGACAGTGATGCTGCGGGGGCCAGCCGCTACAGCTGGAACGACAGCCTCGATAAATGTATCGTTGTTAGAAACGACGGTTGCCGTCACGGTATCGAATTTCACGGTAGCCGTTCCGCCTAAGCCAGTTCCGTAAATATATACCGTATTGCCTGCACGGCCTGAAGTCGAGATTACATCGCCTATTCTCGGAATGGTCGTGCCAAGCGCCGGATTATAAGACCAGACGTTAACTTCGCCGCCTGACAGCGTGAAGCTGGACATTTTATTTTGACCAGAGACGTTCGTTACCGTGTTCGATGCGCCATAAAGCAGGCCGCCCAACACATCGGTATACGTTCCCGTCGGCAAAGTCGTATCGAGCGCAGGAACGGTATACGAAACGTCCGGCTGTCTATTGATGGCTACGATCACCTGCTTGTCGTAGAACTGGCGTTGATAGACAAGAACATTATCCGTGCTGTATAGAATGGAAGTCGTGCCGTAAGCGACTGCTTCATTGGACTTACGAAGCGCCGAAAGCTCCTTGATGACCTTGTAAGCTGTCGTCGTTTGATCGAATGAAACCTCTTGTTCCATAAATACGCGGCCGGCAATGTCGCTGCTGTTCACCGAAGAGACGTATTGCTCGGTGCCGTAATAGATATTCGGCGTGCCGCGGGATGTCAACAATGCAGCGAGCGCCGCATGATAAGGCTTATTGTTCGGTTGAATGTAACGGAAGCGCGTGACGTCATGATTATCTAAGAAAGTAACCGCCTGGTTCTCATAAGAATAATCGCTGCTGGTTTGTGTCAGCATAGAACCGAAGGAACTCATCGTTTCCGAGAAATTCCCAAATGCGTTGGTTGCCGCACGGTAATACTCAAAGTCGAGATTATTGACACCTGTGCGGTCAGGGAACGTACGGTACTCGTTGTATTTAGGATCTGGCCTGCTGATGAAGAATTCGCCGAAATGCGTGAGCGGCCCGCCCGCTGCGGAATCTATGGCGTCTTTAATCCCCTTCGTAAAGGCTGGGTTCATATGAAGCGTAGCATCATGCCGGAAGCCGTCGACGCCTTTTGATTTCCAGAACGCCGCTGCTTTCTCTAAATGCGCCACTACGATCGCATTCTCTTGCGAGAAATCAGCAAGCGAGCCCAGCTCTTTATGACGGAAGCCGAAAGGCGTGCTATCGCTGCCGCGGTCGCCTAATCCGTGAAACCAGCCGAACGTATCGTTATTCGGATCGGCAATTAAATTTTCTATTTTGCCATCGCTGTTATAATCGTATGGATTGCCGCTCACATCAAAAGTATAATTGCCTGACGCGTTTTTATCCGGCTCATAGAGCTTGCCGTCTTCGGCGGAAAATCCGTTTGTAGGGTTTTGCCAACGGCTTGTGTGGTTTGTAACGAAATCGATCACAAGCTTCATTCCTTCATTATGCAGCGCATCGCGCAGCTGCTCGAAGTTTTGCATAAGTCCAAAATGTTTGTTGGTCGCAAAGTAATTGCGCACATGATAGCCGTGAAAGCTGGTCCACCGGTCCATGCCGCCGCCAGGCTGATAATCCTCAATAACCGTATCCCGGTTCTCATAAGGCGCTGATATCCAAACGGCTGTAACGCCCATATTTTTCAAATAAGGAATTTTATCAATAATGCCCTGCCAATCTCCGCCCTGATAAAGCTTTAAATCATTGCCGTCCCCTTTCCCATCGCTGTTCGCATCATCAAACAATGTCGAATCGAAGCCGGAAGGAATATTGTTGCCCGTGTTGCCGTCGGCAAACCGGTCTGTGATAATTTGATACACCGTATCCTTAGGCGTAACAGGACTTAGGGCTGAGGAAGCCGTCAATGCTTCCGCTTCCCGCGGGTGTAAGCTAACGGTCGGCAATACGAGCGCCATAGCTATTGCGAACAAGGCCAAACGTTTCCAAAGAGAATTCATCAATGAAACACTCCTTCACCAAATTGAAATACAGCTATTTCTTTCAGCGAATACAAGACCATTTCGACAACTTGAACCATTTATTGCGGTCGTCAGGCTGCTCCATCACCTTTTCAGCCATCGCTTCTTACAAGCGCTTATCTCATATCCTCGCTGCCGTGCTTTGCCTAATCGTAAGCTCAACGCCTATGACGACTTTCCGGTCCATTTCCTGCTCGTTTTCCATTTGAGCGATCAGCAGCTTTACAGCGGTCTGGCCCTTTAGCACAATATCCTGATGAACGGTCGTTAAAGCGGGCACCATATAACGGCTGTTTTGATTGTCGTCAAAGCCCATGACAGATATATCGCGCGGTACCACATATCCTAAATCATACAGCCCTTTGATTAGTCCGATTGCTGTAACATCCGACAAAGCGAATACGGCAGTAATGTCTTTCACCTTTGGAGCAATTATAGACGCTGTGCGGTAACCGCTCGCGGATGAGGTAGGCACCTCGATCACCAGCTCTTCACGGTACGAAATATCCGATTCCTTCAGCGCTTTGCAGTAACCGAGCCACCGTCTGTAATTAACTCCGCCGTGCATTAATGTACCGGTCAGCAACGCGATATTTCGATGGCCCAGCGACAAGAGATGCTTCGTGCCGATGTATCCGCCAAGCTCGTCATCAAGACCAACCTGATACAACTCATCATTCTCAAGGTAGCTGTCCATAAACACACAAGGAACGTTCAAGCGCAATATTCGTTCAAAAATATCGGTGCCCTCGAATATTCCGATGACGATCAAGCCGTCCAGATGGCGCTCTCGAACGAACGAAAATTGTTCATCCGGCTCTACTCCGACAAGAATGACATGCAGCTTCTCGTTGCGCGCTCCCTCCTCGATTCCTGTTACGAGCTGCCAGTAGAACGGATTGTCGTGCAGCCTCCCTTTTTCCAGGAAAGGAACGATAACAGCAATCAAGGAAGATTTTTTATCCTTCAAATTACGCGCGGACATGCTCGGCGCGAAGTTTAGTTTTGTAATGGCTTCCGTAACCCTCCGCACGGTATCGGGCGACACTCTGCCCGTGCCGTTTAATACGTTGGATACGGTAGCAATGGATACCTCTGCCGTTTTGGCTACATCTTTAATCGTTACTCTGTCCTGATTCATAACAAACCACCCTTGATTTAATTAAACGTTTTATCAAATTTATTTCCACACAAATAAAGATAATATTCGTTATTCGAAATAAATATTACTCTTATTTGATTAAACGTTTCATCTTATAGATCATACTATATTTTACGTTGTATAATTTTGTCAATCATATTTTTGTAAGCGTTATCTTTTTTCCTCGTATAAATCAATACTCGTGGTTAGAACGATGTGAAGCGATAGCCGTTAGAAGATTGGCTTTACATTAAAATGATGTACCGCTATGCATAAACCCGTTTCATTTCTAGCACAATGGTGTAATGATATTGACAAACCCCTACTAGTTTGTAATAATTATAAATAAGTAATTAGTCTAATTAATGTTTTCAATGTCAGCCTGGCCCTGTTCGTATTCGCAGACTGTTAATCGCACAGACTACCATCAGAAAGGATGATTATGATGACAACTAAAACTGCAACCACAACCGTACAACAGCACTTAAACCGCCAAATCGCCAACTGGAGCGTGCTTTACATCAAGCTTCACAATTACCATTGGTATGTGAAGGGCTCCCAGTTTTTCACCTTGCACGCTAAGTTCCAAGAGTTATACGAGGAGGCTGCGCTTCACGTCGATGAGATTGCAGAGCGTCTGCTGGCCGTGAAGGGCAAACCAATAGCATCAATGAAGGATTATTTGGATACCTCGAGCATTAAAGAAGCGTCGAATAAAGAGGATGCCACGCAGATGGTTGATCAATTAATCGAGGATTTCACGACGATCATCGGCGAGCTGAAGGAAGGCATGGAAGCGGCACAGAAGGCTGACGATGAAACAACGGCAGACATGCTCCTTGCGATTCATACAACGCTCGAGAAACATGTGTGGATGCTGAGCGCATTTAACGGCAAATAAGCTGCAGTAGCTATGACAACAAGGGTGCCCCGGAAGCGAAATCGCTGCCGGGGCACCCTCGTTCGATTACTCAAACCCCGGCCAATCCGGACAGAGGATCAGAAAGTTTTATCTTATCCTTCAAAAAAACAGCTCTTCCATCAATGGAAGAGCTGTTCGTCATTCATTTGTAAATCTACGCCAATACCCTACGCCTTATGTTAGACAAGCTTCACGCTGCAGCTGCCAACCGTATTTCCCGCCCATAACGCCTGCAGCTGATCGCCGTCATGCAAAGCAGCTACACCTGCCGGCGTTCCCGTATACAGGATGTCGCCGGCGCCAAGTCCGTAGTGCTCTCCGACATACTTGATAAGCTCCGCCACATTGAACAGCATGTCGCTTGCCTGTCCGCGCTGCGCCTCTTCTCCGCCCCGCAAAAGCACGAACTCGTTCTCCTCAAGCGCTGCCGCGCCCGGATATGGCAGCCATTCGCCCAGCGGAGCAGAGCCTTTAAAGCCTTTGGCGGCAAGCCAAGGCTGCCCCTTCGCCTTCAGCTTGGACTGCACGTCGCGAAGCGTTAAGTCTAGGCCCAGCGCCATGCTGTCGATGCAAAGCTCGGTATCGATGCCCGGCTCATAAGCCCGGCCGATTCTCAGCACGATTTCCAGCTCAAAATGCACCTCTCCCACATTGCCCGGCAGTTCGACGACATTTCCGTTCATCGGAACAACGGCGTGAGACGGCTTCGTAAATACGAGCGGCTCCTCAGGCACCTCGTTGCCTAGCTCCAAAGCGTGAAGCCGGTAGTTGCGGCCAATACAATAGATATTGCGAATCCCGTTAGCGCTCATTAGCCATTCCGCCTCCCAGCCTGTTTTATCGTATTAATAGTTCTTGCTGTTAACGATCTCCATCTTACTTCTGAGCCGCGATCCGCTCTGCCAATTCGTTCAGCTCCGCCCAGCGGTCCATCAGCTGCTCCAGCTTCTCTTCAAGCTGCTGCTGCTCCGCCATAAGCTCCTGCAGCCGCGCGGAGTCGCTGCTTGCCGCCTCCATGCGCACCGCAATCTCGCTAAGTTCCGTTTCCGCATCCGCGATCCAGCCGTCGATTTGCTCGAAGTCCTTTTGCTCCTTGTACGACATTTTCAGTGCGCGCTCTTTGCCCGCCGCTTTCACAGGTGCAGCCGCGCTGCTTGAATCAGCGGTTACTGCCGGCTTCGGCTTCGATGCAGCTGCAGCTGGCGCCGCAGAACCATGCTTCTCGACAAAAGCCTGATAGTCGGAATAGTTGCCCGTGTGGTGAGTAATGATGCCGTCACCTTCAAATGCGACGATTTTATCAACCGTACGGTCTAAGAAGTAGCGGTCATGAGAGACTACGAACACGACGCCCGGAAAATCATCCAAATAATCCTCCAGCACCGTCAAGGTCGATATATCCAAATCATTCGTCGGCTCATCGAGCAGCAGCACATTCGGTGCGTTCATTAACACGCGCAACAGCTGCAGGCGGCGCTTCTCGCCGCCGGACAGCTTCGATATCGGCGTCCACTGCATCGTCGGCGAGAACAAGAAGCGCTCTAGCATTTGACCTGCCGATATCGTCGAACCGTCCGCCGTCTTCACCTGCTCGGCGCCTTCGCGAATGTATTCGATTACGCGCAGCGATTGATCCATATCTTCATGCTCCTGCGAGAACCATCCCAGCTTAACGGTAGCGCCCAGCTCGACCGTTCCTTCATCCGGCAGCAATTGTCCAATTATGAGCTTAAGCAGCGTGGACTTCCCGCTTCCGTTGCGTCCAACGATGCCGACCCTATCCTCAGGAACCGCGATATAGCTGAAATCGCGAATAAACGTCCGATCGCCGAACCGTTTCGTCACCTCTTCGATCTCGACGATTTTCCGTCCCAATCTAGATGACGCAACCGATACGTCCATCTTGCCGCCCGCTTGCTTCGGCGCATCTGCCTTCAGCGCCTCGAACCGGTCGATACGCGCCTTTTGCTTCGTCGTTCTCGCCTTTGCGCCGCGTCTAATCCAGGCGAGCTCATTGCGCAGCAGGTTTTGCCGCTTCGACTCCGTTGCCGCTTCCCGTTCTTCCCTTTCCAGCTTCAGCTCAAGAAACCGGCTGTAGTTCGCTTGATAGAAATGGGCCCCACCCTTATCAAGCTCGATTACACGATTACTGACTCGATCAAGGAAATAGCGGTCATGCGTAATCATGAGCAGCGCGCCTCTGCGCTTTTGCAGCATGCCTTCCAGCCAGGCAACCGAATCATTATCGATATGGTTCGTCGGCTCATCGAGAATGAGCACATCTGACGGAAGCAAGAGCGCCGCCGCCATGGCGACCCGCTTGCGCTGACCGCCCGAAAGCGTCTCAACCTTCGCCTCAAAATCATGAATGCCGAGCTTGGATAACGCCATCTTAGCGTCGCTCTCCAGCTGCCACGCATCCAGCTCATCCATAAGCTGATTCGCCTTGATCAGCTGCTCCTGCAGCGCTTCGTCGCTCGGCTTCAGCTCAATCGCCGCCATTGCCGACGCATAAGCCTGGACGGCTCTCAGCTGCGGCGAATCTCCGCCAAGCACATGCTCCAGCGCCGTTTCGTCCGGAGCGAACGCTGGGTCCTGCGCCAGCATTCTTACCGTTACCCGGTTGCCGATCGATATGGTGCCTGAATCGGCCGGCTCCAAGCCGGCAATTACCTTAAGGAAAGTCGACTTCCCCGTACCGTTCACGCCAATGATGCCGATTTTATCGCCATCCTCTACGCCGAACGTGACATTTTCGAACAACAGCTTCTCGCCATAGCTCTTTGTTATATGTTCTACAGACAATAAATGCATAAGAAAAACCTACTTTTTCGAATAGTATAGCTGCATAAGCAGCCCCTCGTATCATACCATAAAATACGCGGCACTTGTGAGCATACGCATGTCTTGAAATGCAGAAAAAAGACCGGCGCTACGTCATGACATGACAGGCGCCGGCCCTTCTTATCTCGTCTGTTTATTAGCGTTTTCCGATCATGTTCTCCGGACGGACAAACTCGTCGAACTGCTCGGACGTCAGCAAACCGCTCGCGATAGCCGACTCCTTCAGCGTAAGTCCTTTTTTGTGTGCATTTTTCGCAATCGCAGCCGCATTCTCGTAGCCGATATGCGGATTAAGCGCCGTAACGAGCATGAGCGATTGATCAAGATTGCGCTTGATTGCCGCTTCGTTCGGCTCAATGCCGATCGCACAGTTGTCGTTGAACGATACCATGCCGTCAGCAAGCAGCGCTATCGATTGCAGGAAGTTATAAATGATAACTGGCTTGAACACGTTGAGCTCAAAGTTGCCTTGGCTCGCCGCCATCGAAATGGCAGTGTCATTCCCGATAACTTGGCATACCGCCATCGTCAAAGCTTCGCTTTGCGTCGGATTTACTTTACCCGGCATGATCGAGCTGCCCGGCTCGTTCTCCGGAATCGAAATTTCGCCGATGCCGCAGCGTGGACCGCTTGCCAGCCATCTGACATCGTTGGCGATTTTCATCAAATCAGCCGCAAGCGCTTTTACCGCGCCATGTGTGTAAACGATTTGATCGTGGCTGGTTAGGGAATGGAATTTGTTCTCCGCCGTAATGAAGTTTTTGCCTGTAAGAGCCGTCACTTCCTGCGCAACCGCAACCGCAAAATCAGGGTGCGCGTTAAGCCCCGTACCTACAGCTGTACCGCCAAGCGCTAGATCGCGCATCGTATCTACGCTTTGCACGAGCATCGCTCGCGTTCTGTCCAGCATGGCATACCAGCCGCTGATTTCTTGGCCAAGCGTAATCGGAGTAGCATCCTGAAGATGAGTACGGCCGATCTTTACAATATCGTTGAACTTCTCCGCTTTCGCGCGAAGCGTACCGTTAAGCAGATCAAGCGATGGAAGCAAGCGATCCTCCAGCGCGATTACGCCGGCGATGTGCATAGCTGCCGGGAATGTATCGTTCGAGCTTTGCGAGCGGTTTACGTCGTCATTCGGGTGAATGCGCACGTCGCTGCCGCGTTCAGCCAGCAAGCTGTTCGCACGATTCGCAATGACCTCGTTAACGTTCATGTTCGTTTGCGTGCCGCTGCCCGTTTGCCATACGACGAGTGGGAAATGGTCATCCCATTTGCCGGCAACGATTTCGTCTACCGCTTCGCCGATGATCGCCGATTTAGCCGCATCCAAAACGCCGAGCTTCTCGTTTGCCAACGCGGCAGCTTTTTTAATATAAGCCATCGCATATACGACTTCAATCGGCATGCGCTCTCCGCTTATTTTAAAGTTTTGCAGGCTTCGCTGCGTTTGCGCTCCCCACAGTTTGTCTGCAGGAACTTGAATTTCACCCATCGTGTCCTTCTCAATCCGATAATCCATTAATTGAACGACTCCTTTAATCAATTGGTTTGTCTCTTCATGACCCTGTTTCTGTTATAACGCTATTCCAGCCGAGAATCAAGCAATGATGCATAAATCGGCTGCGATAATTTATTCCGCTTTCCGTCGTATCCGGCTATAACGGACAAGCGTCCGTTAAGCCTTTCTCCGCAGCGTGCCGTTCTTCTCTTCTACCTCAATAAATACAGCCCGCTCGTCCGGCTGATTATTGGGCGCATGCATCGCCAGCATAAGCCGCCCCTCCAGCGATCGGAACAGCATCCCATGTACGCCTTCCTCGGGGAACAGCGTCTCCTTGTAAAGGAGGCGAACATATAATAGCTGTTCCGGTATAAAATATACCTCAGGCGCCCAGAAGTGATGATCTGCCCAAAAGCCCGGCTCCGGTCTGAAGGCAGGGTACGGTCCGTCCCACTGTATATGGATCGCGAATTCGAATTTGTTCACGTTTAATCATTGGCTGAGACTTCCCCTCATCTCATTTAAAACGCTTGCAATGTCATCGTAAAAAAACCCTGACAGAGGCTATTCCTCTCCATCAGGGTTTCATGCTAAAGCCCTTTCGCTTCGCGGTAAGCCGCGATATAAGCAGCCGCCTTTTTCTCAATTAGCGAGAAGTCGCCGGTTTTCACGGCATCCTTCGTCAGATCGGAGCCAATGCCGACCGCTACCGCGCCGGCCTTGATCCAGTCCTTCAAATTGTCGAGCGATACACCGCCGGTCGGCATGACGTTAGCCTGCGGAAGCGGTCCTTTGATAGAAGGAATCACGCTCGGAGAATACAGGTTGCCCGGGAACAGCTTCACGATATCAACACCAAGCTCTAATGCGCTTTGAATTTCGTGAATCGTCATCGTGCCCGGCAGAATCGGAATCGCATATCGATTACAAAGCTTGATTGTATCCGGGTTAAGAGCAGGAGAAACGACATATTCAGCACCAGCCAAAATAGCTGCGCGCGCCGTTTCCGGATCAAGCACAGTGCCTACGCCGATAATGGCGAAGTTATCCGCATCAGGAGACACGCTGCTTGAATATTCCTTCGATAATTGCTCGATCGCGCGAAGCGCGAATGGTACCGTCATCGTAATTTCAATCGCTTTAATTCCGCCTTTGATCGCGCGGCGCGACATTTCTACGACTTCCTCTGGCGAATCCGCGCGCAATACCGCCACAACGCCTGCTTCCGTCAGCTGCTGCAGCACTTTAAGCTTTTTCATCCGTCAGTCCCTCTTCCCATTTTGTTCATATTTGTGCGAAAATGTTCTGTCTATACCGCTCATTATATGCCGTTTCGCACAAATCTTCAATTGTTGTTCTACTTCGCGTAATCGATTTCAAGAAAATTTTCGACTTCCGTTACCCAGCGCTCATTCACAAATTGCACATGAAGCGGATGCTCGTTATATGCATCGTAATCGGCTTGATTCGCAAACTCCATGGAGAAGCCGTGGTGAAACTCATTTTTCGCGCTTACTTGCTTATAGACTTGAAAGTTCGTTACGGTTGGAATCGATGAAAGTATGCGCTTACCATCCTCCAAGAATTGACGTTCCGCCTCTGAGCCCTGCTCATGCTTCAAGCTAAAAATAACCGAATGCAAAATCCACTCTTTCGACTGCTCTGACATCTAAATCGCTCCCTCTTCTATATGAAATGGTATCGTTCCATTAAAAAATAACATAAACAAGCAGCCGAATGGAACGCTTACTTTTCCAGTCAGCTATGTCATTAGCAACAGTTTGCAGCTGGGATGAACGAAAAATAGCTCTCCCTGTTGTAAAGGAGAGCTATTCTATGAACCCTATTTGTACATCCAACCGTAAAAAGCCACTTTCAGAGTCCGTCCATTTCTTCCGTCATTTCGGATATGTCTGTTCGTCCCTCCACGCACTCTCTAAATGAAAGAAATGCAAGGCGATCAATTTGACATTACCGTTTTTGGCGTAAAGCTCGACGTCCCGACTGTCAGGAGAAGGAAAAATCAAGCTCGTGATTACCTGCTCGCCGCGATTTCCGAATACTTCCACGGATGAACGGTCAACGAACAAATGCAGCTTGATCCGGTTGCGGACGGGGGCCAAAGGAGCCCGAAACTCGCCAGGGAAAAACGGACTAAACTGCGTATTCCCCGACTTTGTCCGGTTTACGAACATTTGCGAGCCTGTTGTATCGTATCCGACAATAGTTTCATCACCATCTCCTTTTCGTATTTTAAAACCAAATTCCGCCGCCGTGTCCAATTCGAATTCGGCTTCAATTTCATAGGTATCATCTTGAAGCCCGGCGAGCAGATTCGATCCCGGAGTGATCGTTTGCGGCGTTTTCCACTTTTCGCCGCTCATTCGAAGCTGCTGCAGCTCCTGAATCGGGGTCTGCACCAGTCTGATTCCCTCTTGCGGTACGGTTATTAAAGCAACCTCACGCGGAATCGACATCGCTCCTCTCCAAGGAGAGGTAGGAGTCAGCTCCGCATACTGCCAATTATTCATCCAGGCGAGCCAGACGCGCCGCCTTGGCAAATGGTTCCATGACAAGGGAACATAGAAATCTTTCCCGTGCTCGATCCATAATACTTTTTCGGGCGGATTGTCATTGACAAATTTCGTCCCGTCGAACCGGCCGATAAAATATTGCCCCTGGTATCCTTCATTCCTATCGCCAGGGCTGATGTCCACCTTCAATACCCATTTGGTATGAGAAGGATCGCCGTCTACAGGAAGTTCGAACAAATCCGGAACTTCCCAAACCCCGCCGTGAGCCCCCTCCCGCACACCGAATTCGCTCAAATAGGTCCAGGTTTTTAGATCGTTAGAAGCATAAAACATCACTTTATCGCCTGCAGCAACAAGCATCGTCCATCTTTGCGTCTGGTCGTGCCAGAACACTTTCGGATCGCGAAAATCTTT
>DATJKM010000076.1:0-12545 GCA_035491515.1 Candidatus Udaeobacter sp.
CGGATACGTCATATACTCGATCCATTCCGACATTTCCCGCACCGTGCCGCTTCCTGCGTTGCCGCAAACATACGGCTCGCACTGCAGCATATCGCATAGAAGCATAAATTCATGCGTGCCAAAATGATTGGTTTCCACGACCTCCCCCCATGAAGAGTTCACCGTCCGTTTGCGGTATTGCCGCGGACCGACGCCGTCCATCCAGTGGTAATACTCCGCAAAGCATCCGCCCGGCCAGCGCAGCACAGGAACCTGGATCCTTCTCAGCGCATTCAGCACATCGTTTCGAATGCCATAAGTATTGGGAATCGGTGAATACTCTCCCACCCAAATGCCTTCGTAAATGCATCTGCCGAGATGCTCCGCGAAATGACCGTAAATATTTTTATTAATTGTGCTTGTTACAATATCGGTGTTTATGATCAGTGTATTGTCCGCCAGTCTCCCCTGAGGAATGTTCACTTGTCTTCACCAGCCATATAGATTCTTATCATATAGCTCACCCGTTCTTCGTTAGGATATATCTATACAATGATATGGCTGAGCAGCGTACATTATCATGCTTTCTTTATTAATTGCAGAGATAAATTGCCCCTGAAAGTTAGCCGAAAGTTGGGGGCGGAATATGGTACTTGACATCCAAATCTACAACATTTATGATCAAATAAACTGTTATTATTTTTCCCACAGTTACTACATACATCACAGCCGCTTGACTTGCATCGGATTGGGCTGAATTGCAATATTGCTGCAGTATCATACTAAACAAAAACTATAATTGGAGGAAACCAGAATGAGTCAACAAACTGTACAACCGGAAGTTTTGAAAGTTCTTGCAGAACGCCACTCGGTCAAAGAATATCAAGCCGGGCATAAAATGCCTAAGGAGCATCTGGAACAATTGCTCCTATCTGCTGCACAAGCGCCATCCTCTTGGAATTTGCAGCATTGGAAATTCATCGTTATCGAGGATCAGGCTTATAAAGAAAAGCTGCACCCGATTGCATACGGTCAAAAACAAATTATTGATAGTTCCGTCGTTATCGCGGTTTTAGGCGATCTGGAAGCGAACAAAAACGTGGAGCCCGTATTTGGTCCTCTTGTTGCTGCCGGCCATATGCCTAAAGAGCTTAAAGATACTCTTGCCGGTCAAATCGAAGGCGCATACCAGCATCCCCAAGTTCCCCGCGATGAGGCTATCCGCAATGCTTCTCTAGCTGCTATGCAGCTCATGATCGCTGCGAAGGCGCTTGGTTATGATACATGCCCAATGGGCGGATACGACGCCGCTCGTTTCGCTAAAGAATTCAACGTACCTGAGCGTTACGTGCCTGTTATGCTGATCAGCGTAGGCTTGGCAGCCACACCAGCTAGACCGTCCTCAAGACTCTCGTTGGATCAGATCACAGTGTCCAACACTTTCTAACAATTTCTCAAATCTAAACATTAAAAAGGCATGAGACTCCAACTCAAAGGTGTCTCATGCCTTTTTTATTATTGCAGTTCAGCATAATTGCCGGAAACAGAAATCATCTTGATTTCTGTTTCGAAATGCCGCTGTTGGTTTTCTTTCGTTATTAATTCAATGTAATCCTATGTTTTTTATCGGATAAGGTTGATTTTGTTGTGCATACGGTGTACTATTCAGTTTACTGACCTAGTCGGATACAGTAAAAAGGATAGATGAAGGGGGATTTTTATATGAAAAAATTAAGCCTAGTCACATTAGTGCTCGCGCTAACCTTGGTTTTACTGGCAGCATGCGGCAAAAATTCGAATTCCGCATCACCAGCTGAAACGTCGAACCCGGAAACTCAAAACTCGCTGGAAGCAATCAAGGCCAGTGGCAAACTAAGAATTGGCACAGAAGGGACATACGCTCCGTTTACATTCCATGATAAGGACGGGAAGCTGACTGGGTTTGACATAGAAATCGCGGAAGAAGTAAGTAAACGTCTAGGTGTCGAGCCTGAATTTATAGAGACGCCATGGGATGGTATTTTTGCGGGGCTTGATGCTAAGAGATTCGACGCCGTGTTTAATGAAGTTACGATTCGGGATGATCGTAAAGAAAAGTACGATTTCTCCGATTCCTACATCGTCTCCAAAGCAGTGCTGCTGGTTCATGAAGATAACAATGAAATCAAGAGCCTGGCCGATCTTAAAGGCAAGAAGTCCGCTCAATCGCTAACGAGCAATCTGACGGATATTGCCAAAGAGAACGGCGCCGAGATTGTGGGCACGGAAGGCTTTAATCAAGCGATCGACCTGTTGCTATCGAAACGTGCAGATGCTACCATTAATGACGGCCTGTCTTATCTCGATCTAAAGAAGCAGAAGCCTGATGTGAAAATTAAAGTGGTAGACGAAACAGCCGAGGCTTCATATAGCGCAGCGCTCTTTCGGAAGGGGAACGACGACCTGATCAAAGCCGTAAACGAAGCCCTGGCTGCGATGAAAAGTGATGGAACTTATCTGACCATTTCCGAGAAATATTTCGGAGCCGATGTTTCTAAATAAAAAAAAAGCGGTTCAAAGGATGTTTATACGATGGACGACCGTCAAATCCAAATTATAATGGATTCATTCTGGCCCCTGCTTAAAGCAGGGGTTGTTTTAACCATTCCGTTGACTTTGATTACATTTGCTCTTGGCTTAATACTGGCCGTTCTTACTGCGCTTATCCGATTGTCCTCTTGGACAATCCCCAAGTTTATAGCACGCTTCTACGTTTGGGTCATCAGGGGAACTCCGCTCTTGGTGCAGCTGTTTATAATTTATTACGGGCTGCCTAGTGTGGGCATTACGCTTAGTCCGTATTTGTCGGCAGTTATCGGGCTTTCGCTAAGCGTGGGTGCCTACGGCTCGGAAATCGTACGTGCGGCAATTTTGTCGATCCAGAAGGGTCAGTGGGAGGCTGCCTATTCGCTCGGGATGTCCCGTATGCAGGCGCTGAGGCGTATTATTCTCCCTCAAGCCGCACGAGTGTCCATTCCTCCGCTCGGTAACTCCTTTATCAGTCTTGTTAAGGATACGTCACTTGTGGCTAGCATTACCTTTGTAGAAATGTTCAGGACCGCACAAGAATATGTGGCTCTTACTTACGAACCATTGCTTTTATATTGTGAAGTGGCAGTCATTTATTTAGCATTCAGCTCCGTTCTGTCACTACTGCAAAATTACGTGGAAAAACGCCTCGAACGTTTCTCTGCCAGCTAAAGGAGACTGTACGCATGATCGAAATTCGTGGTTTGCATAAAGCTTACGGTTCTCTGGAAGTGCTAAAGGGTATTGACCTCACCTTGTCGAAAGGAAAAGTGCTTGTCATTATCGGTCCATCCGGATCGGGTAAAACAACGCTGCTGCGTTGCTTAAACCTGCTGGAAATGCCCGACCGAGGTTCACTTAAGCTCGGGGAGAACATCTTTGAGTTTCATGAGCGAGCGAGAATCCCCCAAAAGAACATTCTAGCTTTGCGCAAAAATACGGGAATGGTGTTTCAGTCGTTTAATTTATTCCCGCACATGACTGCTCTTGAGAACGTGATGGAAGCGCAAATTACCGTACAAAAGAAGAACAAGAGCGAGGCCCGGAAACGTGCAGAGGTTCTGCTGGAGAAGGTGGGTCTGGCCGATAAAGCCGGCTCCTATCCGCATAAACTGTCGGGAGGACAGCAGCAGAGGGTAGCTATCGCCCGGGCCATGGCCATCGATCCGGAAGTGCTGCTGTTCGACGAGCCGACGTCTGCACTTGATCCCGAATTGGTCGGAGAAGTGCTAAAGGTTATGAAGCAGTTGGCAGCCGAAGGTATGACCATGGCGATTGTAACGCATGAAATGAAATTCGCTGCGGATGTTGCCGACCATATTCTTCTCATGGACGATGGACTTATTATCGAGCAAGGCTCCCCGCAAGAGGTGCTTAATAACCCCAAAACTTCACGAGCCGTTCAATTTCTTAATCACCTAAACGGGAAATCGGATGAATAGCAGAAAATGCCGGGAACAGAAATCATTTTGATTTCTGTTCCCGGCATTTTTAAATGATGATGGAATGGGTTTAGAAGACGGAAGTAACGGTGTCTTCAACCTGCTTCAGGATATCTTTAAGCGCTGCTTCGCCTGCACTAGAAACACTTCCAAAGAGCAAATGCGCTACAGGTTCGATTCCCGTGAACTCAAAGATTCCCGTATCGGACGTGATTTTAAGCCCGGCCGTCATTCCGATTTGATCGTAAATTTCTTTAGGCGTGCCGTGCGTGTTAATGATAAGACCTTTCTTGCCTGTCAGCAGCTTGTCGATTCCTTCTGCACCGTAAGCATAAGCAAAACCATATGAAAATACACGATCTACATAACCTTTAAGAATAGCGGGCAACCCCGTCCACCAGATCGGATAAATAAAAGTAATCGCATCCGCTTGTTCGATAAATTGCTGCTCTGTTTTAATATCCGCTGGCGTTTGTCCGGCTTTCATAGCTGCGGTATCTTGCGGTTTCAGTACAGGCTGGAAATCGATGTCATACAAATCACGCACGGTAACCTCGTGGCCTTTTTTCTTTAATGCATGAACGGTAGTTTCCAATATAGCATGGTTAAAGCTTTCAGGGTGTGGATGGGCATAGACAATAAGATGTTTCATTTCAAAAAACCTCCGTTTATTTTAATAAAAATACTGCCATCATTCTCCCCAACTGCATAGATATCTATTCATTCTCCAAAAAAAATAGGTTCTTCCAGCAAAATTAGAACCTGTTATGAACGTGATCCAATAACCATTCAAGCTGTTCTCTCTGCGCACTCGATAACCCGCCATAGATGACATCATTGAGCGAACCCGAAACATCGCGAAAAACGGGTTCCAATTGGATGCCCTTCTCCGTGAGTTTTATCGAAGTTATTCTGCCGTCCTCCTCGCTTTTGATTCGTTCTACATAACCCAGTTTTTCCAGCTTGTTCACTAATACAGTGACAGTCGGCTGTGTACGGTGTATTTTTTCGGCGAGTTCCTTAATGGATAGTTCATCTTTCTGATAAAGGAACACTAAAATATCACCGTGAGACGGGACAATACCTTCAATGCCATGCTTTCCAAGGTCAGATACAATCCTGTTATGGACTGCATCTTTAATCTTTCCAATCATTGCTGCTGCGTTATATTTAATCATATGCCAATTATATATAGATGTCTATACATAATCAAGCAGCTTAATAAATGAGTTTTCCGCTTTCAAAAAATGGTATCCAAAATTTATTTGTATATGGTAAAATATTTTGCATCGAGGAAACTTTTTTTTCGATTAAGTTCTTTCATCTATATCGAACTTTTGCAAAGGAAGAGATTTTCATTCAAACATGGGGGCGTAGAGAATGTTACAAAACAAAAAATTAGCAGTGATTATTTTACCCATCATTTTTATCGCAATGCGGGTGCTTTTCGGGTTTGGCTGGCTGTTAGCGGGCGTTACGAAAATTACAGATAAAGCTTGGTTTAGTGAGCCGGGGGTCTTTTTAACGGATTATTTGCTCCATGCGCTGAACAAAGAAAATGTTCCTATATTTCATAAGCATTTTATTGAAAATATAGCATTAGAGCATGTTATGTTTTTTAATTACGTTATCCCTATTGTACAAATAGCAGTAGGGGTTGTGATACTAATCGGATTAATGACAATTCCCTCTATATTTATTTGCCTTTATATGCATATTAATTTTATTCTATCAGGAAATATAAATTTAATTAGTCTCGTTTTATATACGAGTGCCTTTACTTTGCTGCTTGGACGAAAGTATATTTACCACCTAAGCTTAGACCGATATTTGGGGACGGAAAGGTTGTTTAACCTTAATCGCGCTAAAGCGATGAGTCCTATTCAGGCAGATTGACTATCCGGACACTCCCTCTTTAAATGAAAAGCATTGGCACAATAGCCGCCTGCTCGGGCAAGCGGCTCTATTACTTCTTGCAGCAGGTATTGGCGCTATATCAAGTTCCCCCTTAACACCTCTTGCTTAATATATTCAGCCTGCCAATAAGCAAGAGCCCCAATCGTCTCCGTTGGATTATATGCGGACATTGTCGGGAATAAGGAATTTCCGGCAACGAACAAATTTCGGACGCCATGAACTTTGCCATACCTGTCGGTTACCGATGTCCTCTCGTCTTCGCCCATTCTCGTTCCGCCGCTCGGATGCGAAAGTACCCATGGCGGCTGAAAGTCATGACCCCCCCATATCTTTTGCGCTCTGGCTGCTTGCAGGATTTCGACCATCTTCGAATAAAAAAAACGATGCATCGCATTCTTCTGCTCGCTCCAACTAAAGGTAAGCCTCGGGAGAGGGAGTCCGAGCCCGTTTTTCGCTTTGGGATCAAGATCGATGAAGTTCGTAAGCAAGGGAGGATCGGTCATCAGTGAAAAAATAGAATAATAACGACTGAAGGTTTTTGTGACAAACTCTTTAAATGACGGTCCCCAGGCCGGTACGCCTTCGGGCAGAGGAATATTTTTCACGAATTCAATTGGCTGTCCCGCAGCTCCTGCTGCTTTAGCTCCGTATATAAAACCACCCATAATGAACCCAAGCCCCGAATGGTCAAAATGGTCTTCCGTATAATTCGTAATGGCCATAAGCGGCTCGGAAGGTCCGATATGGACATTCATCCGTTCATCAAACAAACCGGCCACTCCAGTAAACGGATGATGATGAAAATATTTGCCAACCTGACCGAACTGATTACCAATGCCGTCCGGGGCATATTGATTTCTTGACAGAAGCAGCAGCCAGACATTATAAAATGTATTGGCCGCAATAATGACAATGCTTGCTGTGAGCTCATAGACCATACCGCACGAATCCATACAGACCACTCCGTCTGCTTGCTGCGAAGAGCTCATCGTAATTTGGTATACGTAACGGTCCGTAAGCATCGTGAAATTCGGATTTTTCAGCGCTTCCTTGAGTTCCGTCACTCTTGTGCTTGATTTTGCATCCACCGTACATTCATAGCCCATACAGAAGCCGCAGTATCCCGTTCGCTTCCTCCCCTGATAATCGCGGGAGTTAATGGCCGCCGGCATGGGGAACGGTTGATAGCCCAGCTCCCTGCTCGCCTGCGCAAAGTGATTGGTTGCAAATCCTTGCTCAAGCGGAGGCATCGGATACGGCTTCGATCTTGGAGGCCCGTACAGCATGCGGGAGGCATCACCGGAGACGCCCAGCCTATATTCAAACTTGGTATAATAAGGCTCCAAATCTTCATAAGAAAGCGGCCAATTAGCAATGGCTCCGTTCGGAACTTGGCCCCATACATCCAGCGCTTTGAAGACGGACGGCTCGAAGCGAAAGCTTACTCCTCCCCAGTGATTCGTACTGCCGCCGGGGCCCCATCCGTCAAGCAGTGAAGTAATACGGGGGAATATTTTTTGCGTTTCTTCGCGAGAATGCGGACGCCACGTCATGCCCCCGGTCTTCGGCGTAGCCCACAGATGATTCTGGCGAACCGGAAAGCGAAGCTCATCCATCGATGCGTCTTTAGTTTCCTGCACCGGGCCCCGTTCCAGCACGCAAACGGATAATCCCGAATCGCTCAGCTCCCTGCCGAGAATGCCGCCAGCCGCGCCCGCTCCGACAATGATCACGTCATAATCAGGTTTCTTCTTCATACGCGATCCCTTCAAGCGAATAGTACACCGTCGGAAGCTTGACTTCATTAAGGGTTTCCGGAGGATGAAAGGTCGGTCCTGCATAACCGAGCATGCGCCATCCTAATGCCTCGTAATTGCCGCCGTAAATCGGATCGCTGAACATTCCCTCCAGCGTATGATCCCTTAATATTTGAAAAAATTCACTGCTTTCATACATGGTCAGCAAGTCGGTCAGTTGATCCCCGTTAAGCTGAAGCAAGTTCGTTTGATATAGTTGTTCGGCTCCTTCATTCAGCTGGCGCAGCCCTCTATGGTAAATTTCAACAAAAAAAGGATTGCTCTTCATATCCCTCAAAATAAACTCATACACCCTTGCCTCACAAGCACCGGGAAAAATAGTTTCCGTCAACATCTGGATCATTTGTATTTCTTCATTGGGAATCAGTGTGCTTTCCCCCTTATCTACAACCTCAATTAATTAAATTATATTTTAGGTTCCGTCATATCATGTATCGAGGTGATAATGGTGTATAAAAATACTTTTACGGAAGCTGCCGCTTACGCAAGAATCTATGCTCCATTTGAATTAAATATACTAATTGCCCCTATCGAGCGATTGCCGGAAATCGGTATGGACATAATGGCATTATCGAAATACCCCGTTTTGTATGTTACCAGAACAGGATATATCCCTTTTGCTACAAAATCGGAGATTATGAGGCGCTGCTCAGCGAATTTATTTTTGCTCGGCGGTGAAGAAAGCATTTCGGAATGGGTGGCATACGCATTATCCACTTTAACGAAAGGGAGAGTATATCGAATAATAGAATGCCGCACAACGAATGAAAATCGGTAGAAACACTTCAAAGATAAAGAAAAAGCCGATATAATATAGTCATAGACATAATTCGACACTGGCGTCAGCATAGATATTGCAAACTTGGAGGATTTTCTTTTGATCGATATTACGCAAGAAAAACGTCTTCATCATCTGCTTAAAAGCTGCGGTCATACTTCACACACGCATTTATACTATCTTGGCGATAAGGAATGGTTCTGGGATACTGAACACGAAGCGTTAATCGTATATCGCTCGGTCGGTAAGAGAAGAATCGTGCTCGGCGACCCTATTGGAAAATCCCCCGAGTCTACTAAACGAGTCGTCGAGCAGTTTATCGCAGACTGCCATGAAAATAAGCGGATACCCGTCTTCTACCAGGCAAAAGCTGCATTTCTACCGCTGTATGAGAAACTGGGGCTGCAATTCGTCAAAATTGGAGAAGAAGCTCAAGTAGACTTGTCCAGCTTTCATTTGAACGGCAAGCACTGGCTTAAGCTGCGAAACCGCATAAATAAATTTCTGCGCAATGGTTATTCCTTTCAAGTCATGCTCCCGCCTTATTCAGATCCATTCCTGAATCGTCTTCAAGCTATATCGGATGAGTGGCTCAGTGACCGAAAGGAGAAAAGCTTCTCTGTCGGATCTTTTTCACCGGATTATGTGAGCCGTTTTCCCGTTGCCGTACTGGTTGGTCCTGATGGAAATTACGAAGCGTTCGTTTCGATCGCAGGCGACCATTACCCGCTCCAAGCCGCTCAGGAAGAAGCGCCGGTATGCCGGAAATTAACGGTAGACTTGATGCGCTATACGAAAGCATGCCCGCATGGAACAATGGATGTTCTGTTTATTTCATTATTCAAGTGGGCCCAAGAAAATAAGTATGACTTCTGCAGCTTGGGCATGGCCCCCTTGGCAAACGCGGGTGATTTGCTCATCGTTAAACTGCTCTACAAGTATGGGAACAAGCTGTATAACTTTAAAGGTTTGTATGATTATAAAAATAAATTCGCGCCCAAGTGGGAGGATGTCTACTTAGTCTATCAACCTGCTACCATATCCATCACGGCTATGCTGCTTGCCTTTATTATTCATAGACCTTGCACCAAGCAGCTTTCGCAAGACAAAAGCACTTCCAAGCTTTTCATGAACGGGAGCTCTATTTCAAGAAAACGGGCCTAACCGCCGAATTAAAAAAACCTCTCAGCCTCAAAGAAGGCCGGGAGGTTTTTTTTAATGCAGCCACATTTCATCCACATGCTTCTTCAATAAAACAGGAACAATCACCGAAATTTTATTTGGGCATATTTTATAGGGTATATGACTCACTTCAAGACACTATACCAAGAGGAAGAATGCTGATGAATAATCATTCAATAGTTATTAATATAAGATCGCGGCCATCCCGAAATGATTTTGGCAAGCCAAAAAAGGCGTTAATCCTACAAGGTGGCTATCCGCCGCATAAACCTAAAGAAATTGCGGAAATTCTTGCAGGATTGCTGCGCCAGGCAAACTTTGAGGTCGAAATTTCAGATACATTGGACATTTTGCTTGACCAGGAAAAATTACGGCAGACGGATTTGATCGTTCCCGATTGGACGGCTGGCACGATAACGAAAGAGCAGCTGGCTTCCTTGCTTGACGCTGTCAGCAATGGAGGAACCGGCTTAGCCGGGATGCACGGCGGCATGGGGGATGCGTTTCGTTGTGAAATCGAATACCAGCTCATGGTAGGCGGACAATTTGTCGCTCATCCCGGAGGGGCGGGAATCACCTATGAGGTCCGCGTTTGCAATCGGAATCACCCTATAATGGCCGGAATTCAGAATTTTTCCGTTACCAGCGAGCAATATTACATGCTTGTTGACCCGGCCAACGAGGTGCTTGCAACCTCCTGCTTCAATCAGGCGCGTCCCCCGGAGGTTTGGAGAGAAGTAGTCATGCCGGTCGTATGGACAAAAAAATACGGAAAGGGCCGCGTTTTTTATAATTCTTTAGGACACTCCTTGGATGTTGTAACCAAACCTGAAGTCCTGACTATGATGCAGCGGGGAATGGTTTGGGCTGCCCGGTGAATAATCCTATCCATTAAGAATGGGGCTGAACCGACTGGACCTCTATGCCTTAACATTTTGGATGCCACCCTCATTTGTATTATACTTTGCTATATGACAAATTGAACTGGAGTGGTGAAATGACAATGAAAACCGAGATGATATCCAGATTTATCTCTTATGCACAAGTTGAGACACAGTCCGATGAGTCAAGCAGCACTTGCCCCTCCACACCGGGACAACTGACGCTAGCCCGTATGCTCGTGGAAGAATTGAAAGCCATCGGCATGCAGGAGATTACGATGGATTCGAACGGCTATGTCATGGCGACTCTTCCGGCCAATACCGACAAAGAGATCCCGACAATCGGTTTCCTTGCCCATATGGATACGGCCACAGATTTCACAGGCGCCGGCGTAAAGCCCCAAATTATAGAGAAATATGATGGACAGGACATCGTCTTGAATGAAGCGCTGAACATCGTTCTGTCGCCGCGCGACTTTCCGGAGCTTGCCGGCTATAAAGGCCAAACGTTGATTACAACAGACGGTACCACCCTGCTTGGCGCCGACGATAAAGCCGGCATTGCCGAGATTATGACAGCAATGGCCTATCTGATTCAACATCCCGAGCTGAAGCACGGCAGAGTAAGAGTCGCCTTCACCCCGGATGAAGAAATCGGCAGAGGTCCGCATAAGTTTGATGTGGCCGCCTTTGACGCTGTCTATGCCTATACGATGGACGGCGGTCCGCTCGGCGAGCTTCAGTACGAGAGCTTTAATGCGGCGGCTGCGCTTATTACATGCAAGGGCAAGAACGTTCACCCCGGAACAGCTAAAGGTAAAATGGTTAACGCCGCCAAAATCGCGATGGAGCTTCATGCAAAGCTGCCTGAGGATGAAACGCCTGAGCGGACTGAGGGGCATGAAGGCTTCTACCATCTAACCTCCATACAGGGTGACGTCGAGCAAACGCAGCTGCGTTATTTGATACGCGATCACGACCGTAATCGGTTTAACGAGAGAAAATCGGAGCTTGCTCGCATTGTCGAGGAGCTGAAAGCAAAATACGGAGAAGAGCGCATAACGCTTGAAATCAGAGACCAATACTTCAACATGAAGGAGAAAATCGAGCCTGTCAAAGAAGTCGTGGATATCGCGGAGCATGCCATGAACAATCTCGGCATTCAGCCGATAATTCAACCGATTCGCGGCGGTACGGACGGCTCTCAGCTATCCTACATGGGATTGCCGACACCGAATATATTTACAGGCGGAGAAAATTATCATGGCCGATTTGAGTATGTCTCGGCTGATACGATGGAGCAGGCTGTACATACGATAATCGAAATCGTTAAGCTGTACGAACAAAGAGCTTAGAAGCATACGCGGCACCTTTCGTGCCAATATTAACCATACAGGCTGCCGCAATTATTTTTGCCGGCAGCCTGTTTGTAATTAATTTGCGCTTATAGGAGCATCTTCTCAGACCGTCTCAATCAACCTTCGATGTGAATCTTGTTGGATGCGAATGTAAAATATACGAAAAATACACTGCACACCATTCCAATAAAACCGTACCCGCCAAACACATCATATTTGGAAGAAAAAAATCCGAAGCCTAATCCTGTAACAATGAGTATCGCATTCTCCCCTAAAGACTGAAACGAGCCCATTGTCGCTCTCATGGAGGAATCAATCCGGTGATGCAAATAACCGGCTGCAAGCGGCTCGATCATCCCGGCGGACAAGCAGATGATGAATATAACTGCCAATCCGCTGTAGTCTTTTATGATCGAGATATAGATGAAGCACAGGGCTAATACCGCGGTTACGCCAGATAACAATAAACGGTAGCTGAACCGGCTCTTCAATTTATAAGCCATCATATTGCCCGGCAGTCTAATCAGGAATAGCGATGCCGAGAACAAGCCGAAATAAATGACCGGGACTCCTAATCGGTCCAAGTAAGTTTGCCAAAACTCGTCAATGAAGTTTATAGCTGC
>DATJKM010000077.1:0-4262 GCA_035491515.1 Candidatus Udaeobacter sp.
ATCAATCCTGACGCGAAGTTGTCTCCAGGGCACAGCAGCAGCCTGAAGCTTGAAAAAAAGGAACAGCCAACTGCTTAGACACGCCCACGAGGTCAATGGACTTTACGTTGCTGATAACAGTATCCTGCCAACTATTGGAGCTGCAAATCCGACTCTTACCACTATTGCATTAGCAATAAGAACGGCAGATCATATATGCAAGTATACGACAGCCTGGAACGTTCGGGTTTGTCGTTTTTTGAGTTTAGAAGGAGGAAGGCTTTTGGTTATTGCGCGGATCAGGTAGAGAAACGTTTTTTACCTCGATGTTTCGCACTGAAATCTAAGCATGAATCTATTATTCTATAAAACAATCGGATGTCTAGTTGCGAATCATAGAGTTCGTTCATATGTTGAAAGTAGCTTCAATAAGGAGGTATAGATGGAAATGGAAATGGAAATGGGAATGGAAATGGAAATCGCAATGGAAGAAACCACAGACGCAAAAGGAAACAGCTCAAACAGCAGTAGCGGCGGAAACAAAAGCGGAGACAGCAGCTCAGGCGGCAACAGCAGCGGGAACAAAAGCGGGGACAGCAGCTCAGGCGGCAGTCGAAGCGGAGGCAGAAGCGGAGGCAGACGCTCAGGCGGCAATCGCAGCGGAGGCAAAAGCGGAGGCAGAGGTCCAAAAGGTCCACTAGGCCGCCGCGGTCCAGGGGGTCGGAAATAACAACAGATTTTTTCTGGTTGTTGACGAAAGCAGTCTATTTCTCTTCGGGGGAATAGGCTGTTTTTGCTGATCCATTATATGAACCTCTTACAAAAAAATAGATTTACAGATCAAACCATTTTGTCCTCCGGAGCGTTATCTCTAGTGAACAGAACTTAAGGAGGGTTAATTGATGCTAACAAGTTTGAAGAAAATGTTCTTAATTACTGCGATGTGCACGACACTCGCAGCTGCCCCGCTCGGCACTGCATCGGCAGACGCCACAGCCGCGATCAAATCAGATGCCGATACGGCGTCCGAGCTTGGCCTGCTTATTGGTGATGGCAATGGCATGAATGCTGCCTATTTGAACAAAGCATCTACTCGAATGCAAGCTGCAATCATCTCGCTTCGTCTCAATGGAAAACTAAAGGAAGCGCAGTCCTACACCGGCAAATCCAATTTCTCGGATGCTGCAAAGGTTAGTAAAGCGAACCAGTCCATTCTCGCCTATTTGAAGAATAAACCGGAATTAGGCTGGCAGGGCTCGGGCAACAATCGATTTGATCCAAGCGCCGCAATCAGCTCCAAGCAATTTTACAAGGTAATCTTGGAGAACCTTGGCTACCAATCCGGATCAGACTTTACATACCAAGGAACAGAAGCATTCGCTGCCTCCCATGGCTTGAACCGGATTGCCGGTACGGGGTCTTTACTCAATGCCAGCTTGGCAACGGCGCTCATCGAAGCATTATCGGCCGAGACGAAGGGCGGAAAGGTGTTTTTCGATTCCCTGCAAGCCAGCGGCGTAATCGCTGCCGGGTCTTCGCTGCCGCAGGGCGAGCGAATCGAGCTTGGCAAAAACGACAAGCTGGGGACGTTTTTCACCGATAAAAACGGACGTACGCTTTATTTCTTCACGAAAGATGCGGAGAATGTGAATGCCTGCCAGGCGGATTGCTTGAAGAACTGGCCGATCTATTATGATGAGCATCTACAAATTCCTGCATCGCTTAATAAGGATGACTTCGCTGTAATTACCCGCACCGATGGTACGAAGCAGCTAACCTACAAAAATTGGCCTCTCTATTATTTTGTAAAGGATACCGCGGCCGGGGATATTGCCGGAGAAGGAGTGGGAGGCGTATGGTTTGCCGCGAAGTCGGATTATTCGGTCATGCTCGGTACCTCGAAGTCAGCAGGCAGCTACTTGACCGACGACTACGGCCGTGCGCTTTATTATTTTGACAAAGACCCGTCCCAAACCAGCGTTTGCGAAGGCAATTGTCTAGTTAATTGGCCAGCCTATTCATTATCAGGCTCAAGCGTTCCGTCCACGTTAAAAGGAAGTGACATAGGAACGATTACACGCTCGGATGGAAGTAAGCAAGCTGCATTTAAAGGGTTCCCGCTCTATTATTTTATCCAGGACAAGGAGCATGGAGATTTGAAAGGGCAGGGCGTCAACGATGTCTGGTTTACTGTTGATCCGGTGAAATTCAATGGAACGACAGCTTCAACTGTCACTGTTAAGACGTATAGCATTGACATCAAACAATTTTCATTCGGCAAGGAACCGCCCACTGTGGAAGCAGGCTCCAAAATTACCTTCACAAACTACGACGATATGAAGCATAATGCGGTAGCCGTGGACGGTTCATTCTCAACACCGTTGCTGGCCAAAGGCGAATCGTACACGATAACCTTGGATAAACCCGGTACTGTTAATTTTTATTGTGAGCCCCATATGTCATTTATGACCGGGCAAATCATCGTAAAGTGAGCGTGCTGATATGAGAAAAATATCCCGTATTTATGGATGGCCGCTTCTCATCCTGCTTCTCTTATTGTTATCGGCCTGCGGTGCTTCGGCAAACGAACCGCCTGAGCACACAATGGATATGGCTGTTTCACCCGCTAGCTCTGATGCTGCCAATAATAATGTACAGGAGACGATGGATGCGAATCATTCCAGCTCTCCCTCTGCTAGTCCCGCGTCCGTTGTCGCCCCTTCGGACGAGCAGGTTGCGACTGAGAAGCCCCGGGAGACGGATAAGCCGAAAATAACGCAGAAGCCTGCTGCAACGGAGAAAACGGTAGAAACCAAGTCGCCGACCAGTACGCCGCTGCCTAAATCTACGTCTACTCCCAAACCTTCCAAAGCCCCGGCAAAGTCTGAGGGGCAGGGCGAGGGTAAAGACAAGGATCAGCCGACTGAAGCGGTGACCGTTCACACGGTCGAGATCTCGAATTTCGCGTTTTCACCGGACAAGCTCGAAATAAATGAAGGCGATACTGTTACCTTTATCAATAAGGATGAGGTAGGACATACAGCAACTGCAGATAATGAAGACTTTGACACCGGCATTCTAGCTCAAAATGACAGCAAGAAGATTACCTTCTCTAAAGCGGGAGAGTTCAGCTACTATTGCGCTCCTCATCCCGGCATGAAAGGGACAATCGTCGTGAAGGAGAAATAAGTCGTCGTATTTATGAACGAAGGAGCAGCTGTTCACGGCTGCTTCTTCTTCTGATAAGATAGACAAAACAAGCCTGTCGTGGAGGCGCTATTCAATGCTTAATCTAACCGATCATGAACTCATGCAGCTCATTAGAAGCGGCAAACATCAGCGCTATCCGTTCTTTATGACCGGTATGGCGCTTTGATTTATTCCTTTGCCATGAAGGCCGTCCGGGATGAAGCTGCCGCGAGAGATATTGCGCAGGCGGTTTTCATGCGTCTGTGGACAACGGAAGCGGAGTATAACCCGGAGAAGGGGCGGTTTACAAGCTGGCTGCTCACCTTAACTCGCAATATTACGACGGACCATATTCGAAAACAAAGAAGAAATGCTTCCGGCCTTATACAAATAACGGAGGAACGATTTAATGAATTGCCGGATCAGATCGCACTCTCACCAGAGGAACATGCCGTTCGCCATTCTCTAAGAGAACAAATTCAGCAGGCGTGCACGCATTTATCTCATCCTCAGAAAACGCTGTTAGAGCATTTTTATTGGCAGGGCTATAGCCTCAGCGAGCTGGCGCAGCTGTATAATCAGCCTCTCGGAACGGTCAAGAACAGGCTCCATCAAACTTTGAAAATATTACGAAGGCATCTTGCGGCAAAGGGGGATCTATAAAATGAGTGACGAAACATATGGCAGTGAATGCGGCATCGTGCTTGACTATCTTTCCGGTGCTTGCACCGAGGAGGAAAGACAGGCATTCGAGCGTCATTTGACTCATTGTAAATCCTGCAGAGAGGAGCTTGCCGCATTGCAAATCGTATGGGAGGCGCTTCCCTTGGATATAGAAAGAATTGAACCCCCGCAGGATTTGAAAGAGCAGATTATGTCCGCTGCCAGAAGGGTGCCAAGACGTCCCGCAACCTCCCGTAAAACCAACTGGAGGAAGCCTATTATAGCTGTGGCAGCGGCAGCGGTTATTTTCTTCAGCGGCTCGCTATGGCATAATCCCTTGATCAACAACCGGCAAACGAGTCCGCCATCCATCGAAAATGCCTTATTCGCTCCGGCTTCACGGATTGTTCAAATTAACATGCTAAAGGCGG
>DATJKM010000078.1:0-7473 GCA_035491515.1 Candidatus Udaeobacter sp.
GCTGACAACGACAGCGCCGTTTTATCATTTTAACGGTGACTTCCGGGGTGTCGTAACAGCCAATATCGACCTGAAGAACTTGCAGAAAATGATATCATCAATCGAGGTAGGCAAGAGCGTTTTTTGCGGACAGCGAAGGCACGTACATCGCAGACCGCGATGAGCAAAAGCTGTTGAAAATGAAATTGACGCAGGATCCGAACGCAAACCTGGCAAACGCAGGTCAGACGATGCTCAAAAAAGAAAGCGGTTACGCGACTTATGGGGATACAAGTGGCCTGAACCGGATTTATTATATGGACATTCCGGTTAAATGGAAGATGCCATTAAGAAAATCACAGTCATTTCAATGGAAACCGCCACTCAGACGGTCAGCGTGTCTGCTGCTGCGGAAGAGCAAATGGCATCCATGAAGGAAATGACAGCCGCAGCCCATACGCTTGCTTCGCTCGCTAACGATATGAAAGTTTTGATCAGTAGATTCAGGGTCACGCCTAGAACATAATCGTTTACGTAAACGATTGCTTGAACTGTTTCATAATGAATAGCTAAAATATGAGGATTGGGGATACCATTTCTATGATTACGAATATTCGTAAATTTCGAAAGGCAAATAAGTCAGTATCGCTCCTTTTGGCTTTGTTGTTAACCTTTACCGGAGTTATTGCTCCGGGAGCACCGTATGATCTTGCCTTTGCGGAAGAAGCTTCCGCCATTACTCATGAAATCGTGAATCCCGGTTTTGAGACGGGAAACTTAGACGGCTGGACCGTGGCAGAAGGGGAGGCTCCGGGGCGTGTTACTTCGGACGTCGATTACTGGCATAAGGATCCGATCAATAAAGCAGGCGAATATCACTTCTGGGGAGACGACTTAAAAGCAGGCGTTCACGAATCGACCCATTTTCAACTAGGGGGTACGGGTGAGATCAATTTCCTGATCGGCGGAGGTAACTTGGCTGATACGCAGTATGTTGCGTTGGTTCGCGAATCAGATGGGGTGGAGCTCATCAAAAGCACGCATACAGCCTTTGCCGGCACCGAAGGCTATCATCGTGTTGTATGGGATGCATCTGCTTACCTTGGCGAGCATGTATTTATCCGGATCGCAGATAAGGCTGCCGCCGGCGGCTGGCAGCATGTGAATGCGGACGATTTTCACGTTTATAATACGGAACAGCTCAACATTGTGAATGCAGGCTTCGAGGAAGGTAATTTTAACGGGTGGACTACAGAAGGAGAGGCCTTTACGGTTTCAAACGAAGCCGCGAGCAGCGAAGGACAGGCTTATGGCCATAGTGGAAAATACCACGCTTCTGCCGGAGCGGACGATGAGCGAAGCGGGACCTTAACCTCGTCGGTTTTTAAACTTTTCGGTTCGGGCGAAATTGACTTTCTGATCGGCGGCAGTAACGATCTTAATGGCCAATATGTGGAACTTGTGCGGGAGGATTCGGGGGAAACGGTTTTCAAAGCGACGGGCAGCGGTTCGGACCGCTACAAACGGATCGTATGGAATGCCGAAGCCTATCTCGGCAAGATGCTGTTTATCCGCGTAGTCGACAGCGGGGCCGGACATGTCAATGTGGATGATTTTCATGTACAGAATAAGAACAAGGGCTCTTATACGATGCTGAACGAAGATTTTGAAAGAAACGGCTTGGAGAGCTGGATCGCGGATGGTGATGCATTCACGGCTGCAGAAGGCAATACGGCTGTCATTCCCGGTTATCAGCGTCATGTGTACGCACAAAGCAGCATAGAAGGAGTGGGCTCGCTAACATCCAGCATATTCCGGCTTGCGGGAACGGGACAAGTGAACTTCAAGCTAGCCGGCGATAACGAAGCCGATCTTTATGTGGCACTTTACCTTGCAGGTGACAACATCGAATTAAAGCGTATGGCCTCTTCAGGAAAGAACGTTTTCGAAACGGTAGAATGGGACCTGTCTCCCTATATGGATGAACAGCTCTATTTCAAGGTTGTCGATCAATCAACGACCGGCCGCTTATATGTGGACGACTTTAACTACTATGTTTCCTCGACGATCATCAACCCTGACTTTGAATCGGGAGATCTGCGCGGTTGGAAGGTTCTTGAAGGGACCGCATTCGTGAATGAAAGCATCGCGGACTCCAAGATCACGCATCATGGAACAGAGCCGTTCCTTCATCATGGCAATTTCCATATTTGGGGCTATCTGAACGGCGGCGACGATACAACAGGAGTCATGGAATCCGCTCACTTTACGCTGGAAGGCACCGGTAGAATCACGTTCCTGATCGCCGGCGGCAGCAGGCCGTCTGCAAGCGAGCTGGGGGTACAGCTTGTGCGCGATACCACAGGTGAAGTGATTTTTGAACAAACCGGGTATGACGACGAGAAGTATAAGCGCGTAGATTGGGATGCAAAGCAATATATTGGCGAAGAGCTCTATTTCAGAGTCATAGACCGTACTACTGGTGGTTGGGGTCATATCAACTTAGACGATGTCCGGACAATTAATCCGTTCGGCTCCGCGCTCAACCTCGGATTCGAATCGGGAGATTTGACCGGCTGGACAGTTGAAGGAAATGCATTCAGCCAAGCGGTAAGCAATGCCGCAGGTTTCGGGCATGAGGGCGCTTATTATTTGTCAGGCAAAAAAACAGAAAGTGACGCGTTAACAGGCGCTTTGAAATCGAGAGATTTTGAACTGAACGGCAACGGTAAAATTTCGTTCCTTATTGCAGGCGGCAGCGATGCCGACAAGCTCTATGCGGCGCTTATCAAAGCAGACACCGATGAGGTTCTCCTCAAGGCTACCGGCTCGAATTCGGATCAGTTCCGTGAAGTGACCTGGGATGCGTCTGCTTATGTTGGTCAAAAAGTGTATCTGATGATTTCGGATCAGAAGAATGAGGGCCCGTTCGGATACATCAGCATCGACGATTTCGTCATGAACACGCCTGCCGTGCGTTACGGCGAGACTTACAGACCGCAATACCATTACACGCCCGAGAAGAACTGGATGAACGATCCGAACGGTATGGTCTATTACGAGGGCGAATACCATCTGTTCTACCAAAATACGCCTTTCTCCACGCAGCCTGACTTTGGCAGGATGCACTGGGGACATGCCGTGAGCAAAAATCTTGTGCATTGGGAAGAGCTTCCGCCAGCAATTGCACCGGGTGAGGACGGAGCCATCTTCTCCGGCAGCGCGGTGGTCGATACGAACAATACGAGCGGCTTTTTCGACGAGGAAGGATCCGGGCTGGTTGCGATCTATACGAATAATGACAACAAGGCGAAGCCAGGAAAACCACAAGTCCAAAGCATTGCATACAGCAAGGATAAAGGTCGGACATGGACGAAATACGAAGGAAATCCTGTCTTATTCCCTGAGTCGGGAGTCGATTTCCGCGATCCTAAAGTGTTCTGGCATGAAGAGTCGTCCAAGTGGGTCATGTCGCTTGCCGTCAAAGAAAAAGTGGAGTTCTATACGTCACCGAATCTCAAGGAATGGACCTTTGCCAGCTCATTCGGGGCCGATACGGCAGGAACGCATCGCGGAATCTATGAATGTCCTGACCTGTTCCCCATCTATGTCGACGGGGAACAGGCCAAGAAGAAATGGGTTCTGATTCTCAGTGCCGGTGACCGTAACGGCGTGAATCCGAACGACCCGGATACGCCCGCAGGCGGATCAGGCATGATGTACTTTGTCGGCAATTTCGACGGCACGGCCTTCACGCCGGATGAGCCGATTGATTCGGTTGATGATGTAAAATGGGTCGACTTCGGATCCGACTTCTACGCGGCTGTAACATGGGGCGGCATACCTCCCCAGGACGGACGGAAATTATGGGTGGGCTGGATGAACAACTGGCGTTATGCCGGAACGTTGCCATCAGAAGAATGGCTCGGCAACATGTCGATTCCGCGTGAAATCAAGCTGAAGTCTTATCCGGAGGGCCTCCGTCTGATCCAATCGCCGGTAGAGGAGCTCAGCGACCTTAGGAAGCCGATTAAGACGCTGCAAGACTTGACGTTACAGCCTGACATGAATCCGACGGCTGACGTATCCACGGCCAAAGCGGAAATCATTGCAGAGTTCGAATTGGGGACCGCAACCGAATTCGGGTTTAAGGTACGGAAATCAACAGAAGAGGAAACGACTATCGGATATGATGTCAATAACAAGCAATTGTTTGTCGACCGAACAAATTCAGGCGCGACGGATTTCCATCCGGATTTTGCCGCTAAGCATGAGGCAGCGATGACGCCTGAGAATAACCGTATTCGGATGTCGGTTTTTGTAGACTGGTCAACGGTAGAGGTGTTCGGCAATAACGGGAAGGCCGTCATTTCCGATACGATTTTCCCCGGCCCGGGAAGTAAAGGTCTGGAAGTCTATGCGGTTGGCGGAAACGTTAAAGTGTTGTCTCTGCAAATCAATGACATGCAAAGCATTTGGAGAGACGAATCCATCAGCAAAATTAGGATGGATAATCGCGATTACAAGTTAAAGGTATCGCAAAGCCATCAATCGGCTATACGCGCCGTATCCGTTACCGATGCGATAAATACGCTCGGAGCGCCGCAGATCGACGTGACGGCTGATGCCAAGTATACTTCCTCTAACCCGGCTGTGGCTACGGTAAGCGCAAGCGGCTTGGTTACGGGCATGAGCGCAGGGACATCGGTTATCCAGGCTACTTATGGGGGGTATACATCTACCGCGAATGTAACGGTACAACCTGTCAGCGACCCGGGGGGCAGTACACCATCGCCGACACCGATATCAGGCGAAACGGTTACGAACAATAACGGCACGGTCAAAGCGGCGGTTAAAGCTAAGCTAGACGATTCCAATCTTGCACAGGCTTCGATAAGTGCAGATATTCTGCAAAAAGCATTGAATTCGACGGATGCAGGCAGCGGAGGAACGAAGCGGGTGGCAATTGAGATCGAGAGTGTCGGTGGAGCGGATGGATATACGCTGCAGCTTCCGGTCGCCTATCTCAATTCGACGCAGATGCAGGCTGAATTCGAGATCCGCACACCGCTGGGTACTTTGAACGTGCGCAACGACATGTTGATCGCAACGGACGTGAATGGAGCAGGCGCGATTTCGATCACCGTCCGTAAAGCGGGCCTTGCCAAAGTTGAGGCGGATACGAGCAGCCGAGTCGGCAACCGTCCAGTGTTGGATTTCTCCATAAGCGCAGGCGGAAAGTCGATTTCGTGGAACAATCCCGATGCACCGGTTACGGTTGCGGTCGCCTATTCTCCAACCTTGGAAGAGCAAAGAAATTCGGAGCATATCGTAGTGCTGTATATCGATGAATCCGGAAAAGCAGCTTCAGTACCAAACGGCAGATATGATAAAGAATCCGGGAAAGTCGTGTTTACCACAACGCACTTCAGCACTTATGCCGTTGCTTTCGTACAGCAGTCTTTCGGGGACTTAGACCGTCATTCATGGGCCAAGAATCAGATCGAAGTTCTCGCTTCGAGAGGAATCGTGAACGGCACATCGGCGAATACGTTTAATCCTTCCGGAGCAATTACGCGGGCAGACTTCATGCTGATGCTGATAAGAACGCTGGAGTTAAAAGTGAAGGGCACAACCAATTTCAATGATGTTAAGCCAAGTGATTATTACTTTGAAGCGTTGGGGATTGCCAAAAAGCTGGGCGTCGCCCAAGGCAGTGGCGATAACAACTTCAATCCGAAGGCACTCATTACAAGACAGGATATGATGGTGATGACGGCGAGGGCGCTTAAAGCGGCAGGGAAACTCGGAACGGTCGAATCGGCAGATATGAGTCAATATTCCGACGCGAACAAAGTATCTGGTTATGCCTTTGAATCATTGTCCGTTCTGGTCAAAATGGGTCTTATCCAAGGCGATAAAGGTAATCTGAATCCGCAAGGCAAAGCAACGCGCGCGGAAGCCGCGGTTATCATGTATCGGGTTTGGGAATCCATCATGAACGATTAAGCACTCAAAGTGGCCATTACTTGATCTTGAAGTGATGGCCACTTTTGTACAGTTACCCACGGAGAAAATAGAACTCATATGATAACTACAAAAAATTATTCCAAGAAGAATAAACAGTTCCCTCCACAACATACCATCGTTTCTTAATTTATTAAACGATTATCGATCTGATTGCCTGAATCCGGCGCCCGCTTTGGGTACCGGATTAATTTTTGCTGCTGCGGTAAAAGGAAGGTACGGTACCCTCGACTGTTTTGAAGAAACGGCTGAAAGCATGGATACTTGGAAATCCCATCTTCTCTTCGATAATAGTAAGCGGCCACTCATAATGAGAATTTGGCCAAAGTGATTTGTACAAGAACAATACATTTATAATAAAAACGATGAAAGGATAGGAGTTTCTACAATCTATTTTATAGACTAGCTGTTGTTGATTGACATCAGGTTGTGTCCACATCGTCAAAAAATTCGATAATACAGGTGAGGATCTCGAGGATCTGATCGGCACGATTGGATTGATTAAGGCAATCGAGAGCTTTCAGACGGGCAAAGGGACGAAGCTTGCGACGTTTGCAGCTCGTTGTATTGAGAACGAAATACTGATGCATTTGCGTTCACTGAAGAAAACCCGCAAGGATGTGCCACTGCACGACCCGATTGGGACGGACAAAGAGGGGAACGAAATTACGCTGATCGATATTCTCGGCACGGAGGCCGACGATATCGTTGATAAGGTGCAGCTGAAGATCGAAAAATCGAAGATCTATAAGAATTTAGATATTCTCGATGACCGTGAGAAGGAAGTCGTTATCGGCCGCTTTGGTCTGGAGCATGGTGGGGAAGAGCGGACGCAGAGGGAGATCGCGAAAGAGCTCGGCATAAGCCGCAGCTACGTGTCGCGGATTGAGAAGTGGGCGCTGATGAAGCTGTATCATGAGTTTTATAAGGCGAAGAAGTGATCTATGTTGACGTGTGGAGAATGTGGTGACTATTTTCGCTACTATTAAACAATTATGCAAAAACCCTCAATTAAAACATCTGTCGTACTGGATGTACCAGTATTGACAGGTGTTTTAATTTGTTTATAGCCAATATTTCAAAAAAGTACATAGTACTAGTTGTACAAGACGAGCTAATCGTATTGTGTGATAGAGGGCGCTATTCAGGCGTATGATTGGGGGAGCTCTCTCATATATGCAAGGATTTGCTGGCGCAATATTTCAAAAAAAGGGAAAATATTCAATTTGAAGAATAGTTAAAGAGGTTAGATAGATTACGTATGAAAGAGGGATTATCATGGAGCAGTTAATAACAGTTCTGAACAATCGGCAGATCGAGTACGAAATTCTTAAGCACGGCAAGAAAATTCATAGCGCACAAGAAGGCGCTGAATATTTTGGTATAGAGATTGGACAAACAGCCCCGACTTTAATTCTGAAGACGGACAAAGGCTATTATTCGCTTATTCTTTCGGGAGATTATGGA
>DATJKM010000079.1:0-2761 GCA_035491515.1 Candidatus Udaeobacter sp.
GCGACAAAAGTGGAGACGGTCGACCAAATTACATACAAGCAGGCTCTTTCGGTCGGACTGATCCAATGCTTATCGCTCTGGCCTGGATTCTCGCGTTCCGGCTCTACGATTTCAGGCGGGGTTCTGCTAGGGATGAGCCACCGCGCTGCGGCTGACTTCACGTTCATTATGGCGGTGCCGATTATGGCTGGAGCGAGCTTGCTATCGTTAGCGAAGAACTGGCAATACTTCACGTTAGAAACTTTGCCGTTCTTCATTGCGGGATTCTTGAGCGCTTTCGTATTTGCACTGCTTTCTATTCGTTTCTTCTTGAAGCTGATTAACAAAATCAAGCTTGTACCCTTCGCAATTTACCGGATTGTGCTCGCTGCGATCATCTATATCGTTTATTTCTAAAAAAGAGAAATGGCCTGCTTCCCGGATGGAGAAACAGGCCATTTTTATGCGCAGTAGAGGTGTCATCAAGGCTTTTGCGCTTCGTAAATACCGATTCGACCCGAGCAGAGAAAAGAGATCACGCAGCCTATAAACAAATAGACAGCCGCTTCGGAACCAAATAGCTCGATCCCCATTATAAAGCAGGCGATCGGCGTTTTGGCAGCTCCACTAAATACGGAGACGAACCCAATAGCTGTGAGTAACGGAATTGGCATCGCGAGCAAGCCAGCAAGCGCACTGCCCAGCGTTGAGCCGATGACGAATAGCGGCGTCACTTCGCCGCCTTGAAAGCCAGATCCTAAGGTAATGGCTGTGAATAATGTTTTCAGCAGGAAAACAAGGGGAGAAACCGCTTCTTGAAACGATTGCTGAATGAGCGGGATGCCTAACCCTAAATATTCCCGGGTTCCGAAGACATAGACAAGTGCGATGATTATGAAACCGCCAATCACGCTTTTGAATACCGGATTGGTAATCCGTTTGCTGAATAACAGTTTGAGCCATCGGGTGAGCTGGGTGAAAAGCAGGGCAGCCAGGCCAAATAATACAGAAGCGGCAACGATCTTAACCAATAGCAGCCATTCAAGAGCAGGAACAATCCCTATCGAATAATGAGTATGGCTAACTCCCCAGGCAGTAGTGACCAAATGGCCTACATAGCTGGCTATAAAGCAGGGAAGCAGTGCTTCATAGCTAATGACCCCGATTGCAAGCACTTCTAAGCTGAATATTGTACCCGCAAGCGGCGTGCCGAACACGGCGCCAAAGCCGCTGCTAATACCGCACATGAGAATGATTTTTCGGTCGGCCGGTTGTAATTTGAACAGCTTGCCTACCCATTCGGACAAGCTTCCGCCCATTTGAACGGCCGTGCCTTCCCGGCCTGCAGATCCGCCGAACAAATGTGTCGTCAGCGTACCGAAAAAGACAAGCGGAGCCATTCTTAAGGGAACCGCGCCGTTACCGGAATGAATTTGCTCGATAATCAGATTATTTCCTCTTCCCGAATCTTTTCCGATCTTAAGATAGAGGAGGCTCACTAGAGCGCCGCCTGCGGGCAGCAGCCATAGCAGCCATGGATGTTGGATTCGCGTCTCCGTTACCAGGTTGAGGCTCGTAAGGAAAAGGGCGGAGGCAGAGCCTGACAGAATGCCGACCGTTCCGGCGATCAGGAGCCATTTTAACATAAATTTGGCGATGTTGAGCGGCGCTAATTGTCGTGCATCAAGCATGATGATAAACTCCTTTATTCTCCTCTGTGCAAGAGTGCTGCAGGTAAACATATATTAGTTATTATACAGCACCCTTGATAGAGGTAAAGAAAATCATCACAATGGTTTGGAGGATGACAAGCCTAACTAAGCGACATAAGAAATCCAAATGAAGTGATAGATGTTGACGATGAAATAGAGCAAAGCCGTAACGAGAATGCAAGGATTAAGCCATACTCGGTTGTTCGTTCTGTAGTAAATCAGAATAAGAAAGAGCGGCAGCAACAGCTTCATCGCGTAATAACCGATAATATTCCATTCGTAGAGACGTTTTACGAGCGGATTAAGCTCATCAATAAGGAAGAGTCGAAGTCCGATGTCCGTAAAAGCGGCATCGGCAAAGCATAGAAACAAAAGCCCGAAAAGCAGTGGTTTTAGGTCCCAGTGTTTTACCGCAGCGATGGCTACCATACCTCCGTTCTGAAAAAATGCGAGGAGATCATGCTTATTGATGCATATGCTATAAATAGTTTAACATTCATTCTATAGTGATCGATCTTAGTCCATATTATCATATGAGAAGTAAAGGGTACGATAGCCGTACTTTTGTCATATTTTTAAAACTTGAATTAAGGAGTTTTTTGTCATCTCGACAAATAACTCCTTTTTTCTTTTGAATATGCTAATCAATTTATAAAAAAAAATAATAAATATAACTCACTTTTCGAAGAAGGCAGTAAAAAATCAAATCGAAGTCCATTTTCTGTTATGAACAACGAATGTGTGAATAAACCAGGTTTGATTTATAAATAAAAATTATATAACATAAGTCTTCGGATTTTTAAAATACCGTTTTGCTTACAATGTGGGAGGATATGGGAGGAACTAGATGAATCAGTCGGGTGACCTCATCTCTCACAAGGAGAGCTTTATATTTGCCGAATTATCACGCAATTCTGGAAATGACCTCACTGGAAATAGATGTTAGCCTTATAGGAGTTCGAAAATAAATGTAGAGGATGTGGAAGTACGTGAGTAAAGCTTTAGCTGTTTTAATGGCGATACCGATGTTATTGTTGGCCGCTTGCGGAAACAACAGCCGGGACCAAATG
>DATJKM010000080.1:0-6001 GCA_035491515.1 Candidatus Udaeobacter sp.
TGGCGATGGTTTTTCAGAACTATGCCCTGTATCCGACGATGACTGTTCGCGGCAATATCGAGTTCGGCCTGAAGAACCGAGGCGTTGCGAGAAACGAGCGCGAGAAGCTGGTGAAGGACATTTCGGAGATTGTCGGGTTAATGCCGCATCTGGATAAGAAGCCGCAAAACCTGTCCGGAGGACAGCGTCAACGGGTGGCCCTTGCGCGCGCGATGGTTAAGCAGCCGAAGGTGTTCATTCTCGACGAGCCTTTGTCCAATCTTGACGCCAAGCTGCGGAACCAAATGAGAACGGAGCTGATTCAGCTTCACAAGCGGCTGGGAACGACCTTTGTCTACGTAACGCATGATCAGGTGGAAGCCATGTCCATGGGGGATGAGATCGTCGTAATGAATAAGGGAGTCATTCAGCAGGCCGACTCTCCGATGAAGCTTTATCACGATCCGGCCAATTTATTTACAGCTGAGTTTATCGGGACCCCGGCAATGAACATGATGAATATGAGGGATGTGCAAGGCCTGGATATTCAGACGGCCGCAGGTATCGGCCACGTAGGGTTCCGTCCGGAGCAAGCGATCATTAACGCAAGCGCGGATACCGAAGGTTACGCCATAGAAGGCAGCATCCTAACCCGCGAGAGCCTGGGGGCGGAAAGCATTTATCAGATTCAGTCGCGGACCGGCGTGTTTTTCGTCAAAACGTTTCTTGCGCCCTTAGAGACCGCCGATCGCGTGAAGGTAACGATTCCGTACGATCAGCTCTATTATTTCGGGCATGGCGGGGAAAGGCTGCGCGGCATCGAGGCAAGCCCGAAACGGCTGGTTGCCGCCGGAGGGAAATGACATGACAGTATGGGAAAAGCTGCGGCCCTACGGAATGGTGGCCCCGGCCATTATCATGTTTTCATTGTTCTTTATTTATCCGATCTTTTACATGATTTACTTAAGCATGTTCGACTGGAACTTTGTCAGCCCGACCAAAACGTTCGTCGGCCTTCAGAATTTTAAAGATCTTCTGACGGAGCCGGATTTCCGGCAGGTGTTATCCAATACGACGATCTATACCGTATTGACGGTGACGTTAACGACGGGGCTCGCTTTACTGCTTGCGCTGTGGCTGAACAGGAAGAGCTTCTTCCATGGTTTCGTGCAGGGCGCCATCTTCAGCCCGCATATTATTTCGCTCGTATCTATCTCGCTGCTTTGGAGCTGGCTGATGGATCCCGAATACGGGCTGCTGAACTGGGTGATTGGGCTCGCCGGCTTCGGCAAGCTGGAGTGGCTGTCCCATCCGAGCACGTCGCTGATCTCGCTGGTCATGGTGGCCGTATGGAAAGGACTCGGTTATAACGCCCTTGTATTTATCGCAGGTCTGCAGAGCATCCCGAGCGATATTTACGAAGCGGCTTCCTTGGACCGTTCCAAGCCTTGGACGACCTTCACGAAGCTGATCCTGCCGATGCTGTCGCCGACGATTTTCTTCCTTGTGATCATCAACATGATCGGATCGTTCCAAGTGTTCGAGACCATCGCGATCATGACGCAGGGAGGGCCGGTTAATTCGACCAACACGCTGGTGTATTACATCTACGAGTATGGATTCCGTTTCTTCAAGATCGGCTATGCCTCCGCTGCCGGCGTTATCCTGCTGATCATTGTAGGAATATTAACGATGATTTACTTCAAATTGCTGTCGAATCGCGTTCATTACCGTTAGAAAGAGGTGAAGCTGTTGAAAGCTGCAAACAATACGATCGGCGGAACTCCAATCGGGTCTGCTGCCGAAGACAAGTGGACGATTTCGCGCAGTAAACCGGCGATTTTGCGAAAAGCGCTTAGGATTGCACTCGCCACATTAAATGCAGCCGGTCTGCTTACGCTGGTAATCATCTTCGCCATGCCGTTCGTTTGGATGATTTCCACATCGCTCAAGACGCTGCCGGAGACGATGATATTTCCGCCGGAGTGGATTCCGAGCAATCCCGTCTGGCAAAATTACGCCGATGCCTGGAACACGGGGCCGTTCTTGAACTATTTCGTGAACAGCATCGTGATCGCGGTCGGTATACTCATTCTGCAGATGCTGACGATTATTCCGGCGTCTTATGCTTTTGCAAGGTATAAATTCAAAGGCTCGAACTTTCTGTTCGGCATCGTTATGGTGACGCTGATGATTCCGGCGCAGTTAATCTTTCTGCCCGTCTACCTGGAGCTGAGCGCCTTCAAGCTGCTTAATACGCATCTCGGTCTCATTCTGCCCTTTGCGTCGAGCGCCTTCGGCATCTTCCTGCTGCGGCAGGCGTTCATGCAAATCTCGGATGAATTGCTTGAAGCGGCGCGGCTCGATCAGGCGGCGGAGTGGAAAATCATCGTCCGGATCATGGTGCCTATGGTGAAGCCGGTGCTCGTCACCTTTGCCTTGTTTAGCTTCATTGCCCATTGGAACGACTACTTCTGGCCGCTCGTCATGACGACGAATGAAACGGCGCGAACGCTGCCGCTCGGCATCGCGAAGATTAGAGAAGTGGAAGGTGTCGCGACATGGAATATTCTAATGGCCGGCAACCTGATTCTGGTGGCACCGATTCTTGCCGTATTTTTCATGTCGCAGCGTCAAATTATTAAAGCATTCGTGTATAACGGCGTTAAATAAAAGAACGGAAGGACTGAGACACTATGATTACAATCGTTGCTCACCGCGGATGGTCGGGAGAAGCGCCCGAGAATACAATGGCAGCTTTCGAGCTGGCTTTAACGGAGCCGGATATCGCTATCATCGAGCTCGACGTGCATTTATCAAAGGACGGAGTTCCTGTTGTCATCCATGATCACACGCTGGATCGCACGACGAGCGGCACAGGGCGGGTAAAAGACTATACGTTAGAGGAATTGCGCCGGTTGGATGCAGGCAGCTGGTTCGATCCACAATTTGCGGATGAGCGGATTCCGACGCTGGAGGAAGTACTGGAGCTCGCGAAGGGGCGCCGCATGCTGCATGTGGAGCTTAAGACGATGGGCGATGAGTATGAAGGAATAGAGGAAAAAGTGATAGCGAGCATTCATCGCCATGGCATAAAGGACGAGGTCGTGCTTTCCTCCTTCGACCATGATTCTATGAAGCGGGCGAACGAGATCGATCGGTCCATCCGGACGGGGCTGATCTTCATGGGCAAACCGATGCTGCTCGCCGAACAGCTCCGGTATGCGGGCGCTGCGAGCGTATCGATGCATTATGCTTTCGTTACGAGTGATTTGGTGAATGAGATGGCCGAGAATGGGATCGACATGGGCGTGTGGACCGTCGATGACCCGGACATTCTAGCCGGCATCATCGAGCAATATCCCGATATGCGCATTACGACAAACTATCCGGACCGCGTGCTCCGAATTGTGAGACAAGATCGCGTAACCTTTTAAGTCGGCGATTCAGTCAGGAAGGGGTGGAATGATGGCAAACCGAAAAGCAACTTATGTATGGCTTCGTGCCGGGTTGCTCTTGTTGATCCTATGCGGCGCGGCGTTAACCGTGTCCGCCTTTAGCCGCTATGCGGCGGAAGAACCTCTGATTATCGCGCATCGCGGCGCATCAGGCTTTGCGCCCGAGAACACGATGGCCGCCTTCGAGCTGGCAGAGCGGCTAGGCGCCGATTTCATCGAATTCGATGTGCGGATGAGCAAGGACGGAGAGCTCGTCATCATCCACGACGAAACGGTGGACCGGACGACGAATTTTACAGGTCATGTAATGGATTATACGCTGCGCGAGCTCCAAGGTATGGATGCGGCTAGTCACTTCCACCCCTTATATGCAGAGCAGCCTATCGTAACGCTTTCCGAAGTGATGAACCGTTTTGCCGGAAAAATCGGCATGCTCATCGAGATTAAAGATCCGCGCGCTTATCCCGGAATAGAAGAGAAGGTAGCTGAGATTGTGCGCCGGTATGAGCTTCTTCAGGATATGGAAGGAACCAAGGACAGTGCTGGTACAGAAGGCAGCGCAGGCATCATCATTCAATCCTTCGATTTCGAATCGGCACGTAAAATTCATAACCTGCTGCCGGACATTTCCGTCGGCGTTCTTATCCATGCGGGTCAGCACCCTTTGTCTGGCGAAACGCTGGATAAGCTCGCTTCTTATGCATCATACATTAACTACAGCCATGATCTGCTTGATAAGGAGATCGTCCGGGAAATCCATGACCGGAACAGGAAAGTGATGGCTTGGACGATCCGGAAGGAGCGGGATATGGAGCGGATGAAGAAGCTGGGAGTCGATGGGATCATAACGGATTATCCGGACTTTTAATTTTGCAGCGTGTTAAAATACTTTCATTTAAGTAGAAAGACCGGCATTTTTAATAAATGCCAGTCTTTTTTATTGTCGGCTCACTTCTGCTTGAAATCTTATTTTTTTGTTTTTTTCGAACCGGCGACTTCGGAGTCTTTGTTATTCCCAGGGCTTGTTTTTGTCGGGGTATTGTTATTTCTAGACATCATCTTTTCCTCCTCTTTTTTAATTCAAATTCCATTGTGCCCTTTACTTCGTTTAAATATGTAATGGCTATTGCCGGACTACACAGACATGTGAAAAGCGAACAAAATACTTAGTGCAAATCCTATAAACATAAGGAGCCCGAAAACGATCCATTCTTTTTTCTCTTTTCTTTCCCTCAACCGGGGAGTTTCCCAAGCGATCAACGATCCGAATAAAATAACTGTTAATATAATCTGGCCCATCAGCTACCCCCCGGTTATTTTGTATTTTTTGTAAGACCGATTCGTTTAATTTCTACTTTAGACTTAATGATAACCTCTAATTCCGGAAACGTCGTATCCCACTTCTTTTTATAGGTCTTATTCCATGCTTTCGGATATGCCCGGTATACCACTCTTCCAAAGCCAAATATGTCTGACCGAAATTGCTTTTGCGCTTTATGCAAAGCGATCTGCATCCTCTGCTTAACATCCTCTTCCAGTTTGGTTTGCAGAAATGCCAACTCTTTTGTATCACCGAGATTTATGTTGGAGGCGTTCTCCAGCACAGTCACTTCAGTGCGGGAAGTCACTTTCATCGTTAGTTGTCCGTCGTGAAGGACTGGTTTGAAGGCAGTTTTCACTTTTGTCATCTTCACACTTACCTTGCCGCCTCCCTTTTCCTGAGGGATATTTACCGTGATGACGCCGATTTCCAGTTCATTTCGAAGGTGCAAAATGCCCCGCGTTTCAGCATCATTCATCCAGCCGGCTAATTGATCATTTTTAAATACGGCTGCCCCTGATATTGCTTGTACTTTTTGAGGAGAAGAGCTTTCTTCTTCCGGTTGTTTATTTGTTGCCTCTAAGGGCACTAATTTAAATCGGGGGGCAACCGGCTCGATTCCTTCCGCGATGATCATATCCCAAAAATCTTTAATCGTCACTTTAAGGCCTATGCCTTGTTTGATCAGTTCTCTCGTTTCTTCGGAAGGGACTTTTTCCAGCAGCGATTTATTTTTTAACAATTCGGAGGCTTCCCCTTTTGTAAACATAATAAAACTGTTCAGGCGCGGATCCTGATATCTTGCAAAAAAATCAACGATAAATAAAACGCCTTCCTTTGCCAGCCTTTCTCCTATAATGAGGACCCGGCTGTGGGAAAGGAATATTCGTCTCGACAATTTTTCTTGAATTTTCCGGTAGGCGTCCGATATCGTTTCTCCTGTCGCTGAAACCGTAAATGTGCTGTTTCCAGTGGCGGCTCCGCCTCCAGTTCCAGTATTTCCAAATTTCGCGGGAGTTCCGACTTGCAGCGATAACCGGATATTCTTGTCATTTATTTTGTCTACTCCCGTTGCAGTAACGATCGCAATGTCATTTATTTCAATACGGTTCCAGCAGCCTGTAAGACATGTGATGATCACGGCCGACAGCAGCAGTATTTTAAGCGGGCTCATTGACCTCATCCTCCTAGTGAACAAACTATTTTTTTCGCTGTGGAGGATGCGGCCGCAACAATTTCCTCA
>DATJKM010000081.1:0-13296 GCA_035491515.1 Candidatus Udaeobacter sp.
ATCCGAGGATTTCCCTCTGGGTGCTACTAATCCCTATGGACGCACGAAATTGATGATTGAGGAGATCCTGCGCGATCTTTATGTATCGGATAATAGCTGGAGCATTTCGCTATTGCGATATTTTAACCCGGTGGGCTCTCATGAAAGCGGCCAAATTGGCGAGGATCCGAGCGGCATTCCTAACAATTTAACGCCATATATTACTCAAGTAGCGGTAGGCAAGCTGAAACAGCTTCGGGTGTTTGGCGACGACTATCCAACATCAGACGGAACAGGGATAAGGGATTACATCCATGTGGTGGATCTTGCCTTGGGGCATTTGAAGGCCATCGATAAGGTCATGACAACCGCCGGCGTAGAAGCCTACAACCTTGGTACCGGTAAAGGCTATAGCGTGCTAGAGATGATTCATGCCTTCGAACAAGCATCGGGCAGGAGCATTCCTTATGCGATTGTTGACAGGAGACCGGGCGACATTGCGATCTGCTATTCTGATGCGTCTAAAGCGAAACAGGAGCTAGGCTGGGTTGCTGAGAGAGGGATCGAAGAAATGTGCGCGGATGCTTGGCGCTGGCAGCTGAATAATCCGAACGGTTACGAGGCTAGCGAAGAGTCAATGAGTATTGTGAAATAGAACGATTTGAGGAAAAATGCTGATGTCTCTAACTAGGGGGCATCAGCATTTTTTGCAACACGGTAGCGCGCAGGCTGCTTGTGCCGAAATAGGATTTGCAGCTGATTCAGTATTTTCGTAAGATTTGCCCGATCAGCTTCATCAATTATAAGCTCTACGCCGTATTCGTAATTATGCTCTCCGGCTTCCCGGGACCATACAATCTGCCCGTATAATTTCAAAGCATGATCAAGGATAGAGGTATCGAACGCTAGGACGATTCCTCGCTTATTCGGAAGTTTGATGCTTGAATGGAAGCCAAGGCCTCCCGGGCCGATGTTTTCGACTGCGATCAATGTTTTGCCGACGTTTACTTTTACGTTGTTTATTTCGTCTATCGTCATATCGGCTTCCAGGGGACTAGGGAAAGAAACTCTGAAAAAATTGCGTTGATTAATAACGTCAGCAGTATAAACGGTCTGTTTAGGCTCGAGCTTTCCTTTCTTCAGCATTTGGCCAAGCTCTTGCGCGGTTACGGCTTTGCTGTACAAATAACCTTGAATTTCATTGCATTGCACTCTGCGTAAAATGGCTAACTGCTCTGGCGTTTCAACGCCTTCTGCGACCAGATTTAACTTTAATTTCTGGCCAAGCTTAATAATAGCGCTGGTAATTTCCTTGCTGTCTTCATTGGCTGCTAACTCTTTTATAAAAGCACGGTCGATTTTCAACGTGTTAATTTTAAAGTTTAAGAGGTAGCTTAGAGATGAATATCCCGTTCCGAAATCGTCAATCGCAATATGGATGCCTTGCTGATTAAGTTCGGCGATTACCGTTTGCATTAACTCTTTGTTACTCATAAGAGCATGTTCCGTAATTTCGATTTCAATGGCATTCGGGTTTACATGATATTTATGGATCATTTCCATAATGTCATGAACAATACTTGGCTTTAGTAGCTGCAGCGCGGAAAAGTTTACTGATATTCGCATTGGAACACCAGCATTATCCCCCCATTTGATTTGCTTACAAACGGTCTCAAGGACCCACATTCCAATGGAGTGAATGGATCCGTTCCTCTCGGATAAGGAAATAAACTCACCCGGCGCTAGTTCTCCCCAGTTCGGATGATTCCACCTTATAAGAGCCTCTGCACTTACAATTTGATTGGTAGCCGTATTTATTCTCGGTTGATAGTAGACTTCAAACTCTTCCCAGTTCAGCGGTTTTCTTAGATCATTCTCCAGCGTAAACGATTTATACGTCTGAACGTCCATTTCCTGGTTATAGATCTCCATTTTCTTTTTCTCGAATTTAGCCCGGCGCAATGCGGTTTCAGCATGCTTAAACAAGGTCATATCATCAAGTCCGGTTTCCTGGAATAAGCTGATTCCCATACTTGCTGTTATGACGAACTCGATGTTTTCCAGCAAAAAGGGTTCTTCATCTAAAGTGCGGAGGATGAGATGAATTTTATCCAGCAGCCCATTAAGCTGAGAATCAATGGTGAGGAGAAACGCGAATTCATCATTCCCAATGCGGGAGAGAGAATCTCCCGGTTTCACAACCGTGCTTAAGCGTTTTACCGTTTCTTTGATTAAGTGATTTCCTACCATATGGCCAAGTGTCTCATTAATCGTATGGAATCTATTTATATCCAGCAGTACGAGCGCGAAGGAGGATGACGGATCGTATTTGGCATCCTGCACTCTCTTTTTTAGTTTTCTTTCGAATAGCATTCGGTTTGGAAGACCTGTTAACTGATCGTAGAAAGCGAGTTGAACCATTTTGTCTTCCAGTTTTTTTTGCATGGATATATGTTTAACGATACCGCATAAACCAATCATGCTGTTATTGACCACGATCGGAATGGCAGTGAGTTTAACGGGTAAGTAACCATTCGTTTTATGTCTCAGCCTTATTTCGGTTTCCGTACTCGTGTTGGACCGGGATGGATGAAAGGCTTGAGAAATGAGTTTTACGTCCTCGTGGTGTACATGATTAATAATTGCAGTATGGAGAAGCTCTTCCTTGGTGAAGTTTAAAAGCCTCCCGGCAGCGGCATTCATTTCAACGATCATGCCATCTAAACTAATAAAGAATACAGTATCGGAGGAATGATCAAAAATATGTTGATAGAGTTGATTCGTGTTTAGGAACTTTAATAGTTCACCCGACATTTCTACATGGACCATAACCTGGTGTTCCTCCCCTCGGTTTAAATAGAAGATCTCGCTACTATAGCATGCAGCATTAATAACATTTAAAGAATCAATCGGTATTCTCATTTCTCCTCCTTGACGGACAAATAAGAGCGAACTCCTATATAGGAAATTGATCCTAATCCTTACGGACTATATATTGATGTGGAAATGTCAAGACACTTAACAATGTGTTATTCTTGAACTAGTTAATAAGGACCGTTCAAAAATTGTTAGGTATTTAGGAGGAAAGATAAAGGTGGATGCGGACAAAGTAAACCTATTGTTAGTCGACGATAGGCCGGAAAACTTACTAGCTTTAGAAGCAATTATTGATCGCAATGATTATAACTTAGTCAGCGCTTCTTCAGGTGAAGAAGCGCTGACCAGCTTGTTGAAATATGAGTTTGCTGTCATTTTATTGGATGTCCAGATGCCTGGAATTGACGGCTTTGAAACCGCAAAAATAGTAAAGGCGCGTGAAAAGACGAAAAACATTCCGATTATTTTTGTTACGGCGAACAACATGGATTCTTTGCATATTTTTAGAGGTTATTCGGTAGGGGCCGTTGATTATATTGTGAAGCCTTTTGACCCGTTTATATTGAAAGCGAAGGTTGATAATTTCGTGGACATGTATAGATTGAATCAAAAGCTTATTAAACAAGCCGGCATTCTGGACGAGAAAACGAAAGAGTTAAATAAAGCCTACGAAGAGCTGTCAAGCTTGGCCGCCGAATTGCATGAATCGGAAGCATTAGCGAACGTGATCAACGAAACATCCATTGACGCCATGATTATAGTGGATGCTGACGGGTTCATCTTTAAAGTGAATCCTTCCGCCGAAAACATGTTTGGTTATGATAAAGCGGAGTTATTGGGTAAAAGTGCATGTATGTTAGTTTCATGTGAAATAAATAAGAGTCAAGTTAATCATATTTTCGAAGCGCTGAACAATCTGGAAGGCATGGCGGAAAACATAGGGCTGAAAGAGGTTGTTTTAACAAGAAAAAATGGCGGGTTATTTCCTGCAGAAATCCATATCGGGAAGAAGTATGTTAAAAATAAATGTATTGTCGCTTGTACTATACGCGATATTACGAAGCAAAAACAAGATCAAGAATTAATTACGCATATGGCTTATTATGACGGTTTAACCGATCTCCCCAACAGAAGAATGTTTAACGATCATTTAAATGCGAAAATCATACAAGCGAAGGGAAATAATAAGCCGTTAACGATGATGTATCTGGATATGGATCGCTTCAAATATATTAATGATTCGCTAGGGCATCATACCGGTGACCGGATTCTTCAAGATATTGCGAAGAGGCTGAAGGAAAGTGTCCGCGAAGATGATTTTGTCGCCAGGATAGGCGGAGATGAGTTTAATATTTTATTGCCGGAAACGAGCAGAGAAAGCGGCCTGGAGATTGCCGAGACGATTATGGATAGGTTCAATAGTCCTTTTTATTTGGATAACTATGAGTTTTTCATAACGACAAGCATAGGGATCAGTGTCTTTCCTTATGATGGCGAGGACTCTATTACTTTAATGAAAAATGCGGATGCTGCATTATACCGGGCGAAAGAGCAAGGGAAAAACAAAGTGAAAATTTTTCACTCGGGGATGAATATTCATTCCTATCGAACCTTTATTTTGCAAAATGATTTGCGGAAGGCTTTAGAACGCAAGGAACTAACACTTTATTATCAGCCTCGGGTGGATCTCGAATCCGGAATGATACAAAGCGTGGAGGCTCTGATCCGTTGGGACCATCCGAACTGGGGAATTATACTCCCTGCGGAATTTATTCCGTTAGCGGAGGAAACCGGCCAAATTGTTGAGATTGGCGAGTGGGTTCTTCAAAGTGCGTGCAAACAGAGCATGTTATGGCAAGAGGCCGGACTTGCTCCTATTCGTGTTGCCGTAAACTTCTCTTCCCAACAGTTTATGCAGAAAGATTTAATCGAAAAAATAAGCGGCCTTATAAAGGAAACGGGAATTAGCCCCCACTTAATTGAGATTGAAATCACGGAATCCACGGTCATCAAGAATGAGCTGAGCATTACGAATGTGCTAAACCAAATCAGGAAGATGGGCATTATGATCAGCATTGATGATTTCGGATCAGGCTATTCCTCCTTAAGTTATCTAAGAGGTTTTCCTGTCCATACGATAAAGATTGATAAATCCTTTATACAGGATATGTCTATTCATTCGCAAGAAAGCATTGCGTTCGTAGCTTCGATTATTTCGCTAGCCAATAGTTTGAACATGTCGATCATCGCCGAGGGCGTTGAAACTGAGGACCAATTAGATATTCTGAGAAAAAATAATTGCAAAGAAATACAGGGTTATTTGTTCTGTCCGCCGGTATCGGTAGAAGAATTTGAAGAGTTTCTATTAAAAACCCCTCTCAAAGGCACATCCAAAAGGTCTAAGAAAGACTCTTCGTCTAACAAAAATCATATAGCGCCGGCCCCTAAGAGTAAGAGGAGATCTGCAGATTTAAGTCAAGAATTGTTAAGTGAGGCCATAAATAATACGAAAGAATTGTATGCGATCTCATCGCGCGAGCTTGATGTGTTTAAGCTGATTATTGACGGTTTAACCAATAAAGAGATCTCAGATCAGTTATTTATTAGTGAACATACGGTAAAAAATCATATTACACATATTTTTCAAAAACTGAACGTAACGGATCGTCTGCAGGCAATGGCTAAAGTGTATCAAATTTGTATGGAAGAAAGTCAGAAGCTGCGCGGCGAGTAAGTTATAGAGGAGTACCCATGATGAGAATTGGAACGAAGTTGCCGTCAGGGCTTGCGAATATGTCCCATGAATTAAGAACGCCGTTAAATAGTTTATTAATTCTCTCTAAAATGCTCTTTGAGAACCACGGAGGAAATCTTACTGCCAGACAAGTCGAATATGCGAAGACGATTTATTCCTCCGGCTGTGATTTGTTGACGATGATTAATGATATGCTCGATTTAGCCAAGATGGAGTCAGGGAAAATGGAAGTAACACCAAGCCGGTTGTATATAGAGGATCTGATCGATTTTACGGAGAAAAGCTTTAGGCCTTGGGCTTTGGTTGGGAATATTGGTTTTCACATTCAGCTTCAGGAAGGGCTTCCCAGTTACATAATCAGTGATGAAAAACGGCTGCAGCAGGTATTGAACAATCTTCTGTCCAATGCATTTAAATTTACTGAGCAGGGAGAAGTAAGTTTAGAAATCGGAGCTGTTGATGGATTAAGCAACCGTATTTATTTCGCAGTTAAAGATACCGGCATAGGAATTGCTAAAGAGAAGCAGGCGCATATATTTGAAGCCTTTCAACAAGCGGATGGCACTATCAGCCGCAAATATGGAGGAACGGGGCTGGGATTATCTATTTGCAGGGAAATCTCAGCTCTCTTAGGCGGGGAAATAACCGTAGAAAGCGAAGAGGGGAAGGGAAGCACATTTACTTTTTTGGCAGGTGATTATCAAGGTGCGGAAGAGGCTGTAAACGATGCTTCAATCTTATTAGATGAAGCGGCCGTTCCCATAGAGATCACCGAGCAAGATGATCTCAAAGGAAAGAGAGTTTTGCTTGTGGATGATGATGTCCGCAGCGTATTCGCATTAACGGATGTTCTTGAACGGACCGGAATGTCGGTGAAATTTGCTCGAAATGGCATAGAGAGCCTCAAGGCTTTGCAGGAAGAGGGGCATTTCGATATGATCCTAATGGATATGATGATGCCTGGGATGGACGGGTATGAGGCGATGCAGAAATGGCGTAAAAATCCGGACAATGATAGCGTGCCTGTTATTGCTTTAACGGAGAAAGCGATGAAAGAAGATCGGGAAAAGTGTACAGAAGCAGGCGCCTCCGATTATATCGTCAAGCCGGTCGATCCAGACCGGCTTATATCTCTTATCCGGGTTTGGTTAGAAAGATAAACTAAGCAGGAAAAGAAGATAAGAATCACAACAGTCACCTCCAGGTAATCTAGTAAACAAAAAGTGCCTACTTTTCAGATGATCTTCTTTGTTTTATGGTGTAGTAGTGGAATTCAGGAATCTAATACTAACGGAGGGATTATATATGAATTATAGAACTCTTGGCAAAACGGGAATGAAGGTTTCTGAAATCGGCTATGGCGCGTGGGGGATCGGCAACACGGGCTGGATTGGAGCGAAAGATGAAGAATCGCTAAAGGCACTTCATAAGGCGGTTGACTTAGGATTAAATTTCATCGATACCGCATTGGGGTATGGGGACGGGCACAGTGAACGATTGGTTGGGCAGGTGGTTAAGGAACGTTCCGAAAAAATTTACATAGCAACCAAGATCCCTCCAAAAAATAGTCAGTGGCCGGCACAGGCGGGCATTCTGGCAAAAGAAACATTCCCTGCGGAGCATGTGATAAAGTGCACGGAAGAAAGCTTGCGTAATTTGGGAGTGGAAACCATTGATGTTCAGCAGTTTCATGTCTGGTCGGATGAATGGGTCAACCAGGGAGATTGGCTCGAAGCGGTCAGCAAGCTCAAAGAGCAGGGGAAAATTCGCTTCTTCGGTGTCTCGATTAATGATTATCAGCCGGAAAATGCGATCAAATTGATCGAAAGCGGCGTAGTGGACACAGTTCAGGTAATTTACAATATCTTCGAACAAAGCCCTGAAGATCAGCTCTTGCCTGCGTGTGAACGCCACAATGTAGGTGTTATTGTCCGGGTGCCGTTGGATGAAGGCGGACTGACGGGCAGAATTACGCCCGACACCACTTTTGAAGAAGGCGATTTCCGCAACAACTACTTCCGAGATAACCGTAAGCAGGAAGTATTTGACCGCATTCAGAAGATTGCTTCCGATATCGACATTTCTCCGGATCAGATGGCCGAAACGGCATTGCGCTATATCCTTAGCCATCCTGCTGTGTCTACCGTCATTCCGGGCATGCGTTCGATCCGTAATGTGGAACGGAACTGCCTGGCAGGAGATGGGCGCGGACTGCCTCAAGAGCAGCTTAAGAAGCTCAAGTCCCACCGTTGGATTCGCAACTTTTACAAAGCTTAAGCAAGTAGAGAGATGTAGGAGTATACGGAAGACTGCGGAAAATGGCAACCAATGTTCCCGGTCAATGCTGCTGAAGAATCAAAAAAAGTGTCGTAAAATAGTACTTTTAGTTGAAAAAGCTGATATCCTATTTAAAGGATATCAGCTTTTTTGAATTTTGACTAGGAACTCCCGATTTAATAGGAAAGGACTTGTTTCGCGATATGTATAGCCCTAAGAGCAGAAAGTCTTTGCTAACTTTGAGTATATGGTTCATCGCAGCTTGCATCGTTTTGACATCTTTCTTCTATTACAATGAAACGGAACAATCCAGGCCGAGCGAATCCGTAACCGTAAGCGCCGCAAAAGCCGATATAAGCAATCTGCTCGCAAACAGCAGCTTCGAATACGACGAGGACCGCAATGGCAAAGCGGACAGCTGGGCTTATGACAGCGGAAGCATGTCTGTCATCAAAAATCCCGTCACTCAAGGAAAATTCGCTCAGCGGATAACGGCATCAAAACTGGCTAAAGGCCGGTATGCCGCTGTTTATCAGCGCGTTAAGGTTCAAGCGGGCAAATCGTATCTATATGAAGGCAAGCTATTCGTGAAGCAAAAAACAAAGCTGCGGGTGCAGTTGTTTCTGGATTTTTTCGATTCGCAGGGAAAATGGGTCGGCGAGAACAGCAAAAGCTTGGACGCAGCAGGAGGATTCGCTGCATACAAACTCGAGGGCGTCGTTCCGAAAAACGCGGATCGCGTATTTGCGCTGATCAGGCTGCAGGCAACGGCCGAGGGCGGATCGGGAATTGTAGTGGCCGACGATATGGCGCTCCGCTATGTGCCGGCCGCAGCGGCAAAACCGCAGCAAAACGGCGCTGCCGAGAAGGCTGCGCCTACGGTGGACGGTGTTGATCCGGCTGGGCAAGGCGACACGCTGACGGCATTCCTTGGCAGCAATCGGCGGAAGCTATCGGTTGTACAAGGGGACGGCCGGCTTTATATTTTGCTGGAAGGCATGCGTTTACCTGCTGCTCATACGATTTACATCGACAGCGATAACAATAATGAAACCGGCATGCGCGGAGGGGACTGGCCGGACTCCGGTATGGATTATAAAATCGAACGAAATCGTTTATGGAAATATGACGCCGGCTCTTCTGTTTGGGATGACCGCGGAGCCGCATTCGCCGATCTGCACACAGCCTCGGCCGGCTTTGCCGTTTACTTGGAGGACCTGGGCTTAGAGGCTCCGTCAACGATGACCATCGGCTATCGCGGCGGTGACGGGGCGATCGTGCCGGAAGCGGGGAAGCCGATGCCCGTTTCGAAAACTTTTGTCCCGAGCGGCCGGAAGAAGGGCGATTATACGCCGAAGGAGATTTACGATTCCCTTGATAATCCTTATGCCGGCTGGGCTCCTTCATCGCGCGGCGGCGGCTATAAACAGCCTTTCTCGCTTGTAACGGCGAACATCAGCTGGCGGGATCTGGAGCCGGGCAAGGGGAAAATGGATTGGGCAGCGATTGAAAAAAAATACGATATCGATAAATGGACGGACAGCGGGAAGCGGGTCATTCTTAGAGTTGTCATGGACATTCCCGGCGATGATCCGCAGCATATGGACATACCGGATTGGCTTTATAAGGAGCTGAAGGCGGAGGAAGGCTACGCCAATGCCAAGCATTGGTATGCCACCGATTCCGGTTCAGGCTACAGCCCGAACTATGAGAGTGTAATACTGATTCGCGAGCACGCAAGAATGATCCGCGCTTTAGCGGCACGCTACGACCGCGATCCGCGAATCGCTTTCATCCAAATCGGCAGCCTTGGCCATTTCGGAGAATTTCACAGCTCGCTGACCGACGATCCTTTTCCGGCCGTTTCGGTAACGGATCAATACGTTCGCCCTTATATCGATGCCTTTCGCAGCAAGCAGCTTGGCATGCGCAAGCCGTTTCCTATAGCGGCGTCGAACGGTCTTGGACTATTCAACGATATGTTCGGCGAGTCCGATTCGACGAAGACATGGCTGGAATGGACCCGTCAGGGCTGGTCCGGCATCCATGACTACATAGGCCCAAATGATGATCCTGACCGTCTGCAGTCTCAATCGCGTATGCCGGAGTTTTGGAAAAAGGCTTATTCCGGAGGCGAATTCAGCAGCAACAGGCCGGCTGCCGCGCATGTGGAAGACGGCGTAATTCTCGAAGCGGCGGAGGAAATTAGACAAAGCCATACATCGTGGATCGGTGCAACGGCCTTAGCGGTGCTTGGCGAAGGAGACGGGCTTACGCTGAGCGAACAAGCCAATGCCGATTATTTGCTTCGTTTGATGGGGTACCGTTTTGTGCCGGAAACGGTGAATCATGCTGGCACCGTTAAGGCAGGCCAAACGCTGCCGGTGGATATGACATGGAGCAATAAGGGGGTCGCGCCGTTCTATTACCCGTGGCAGGTCGAATTGGCCTTGGCTGACGCCGAAGGAGGCTTACTGCCGTCGACGCGTTCGGCTGTAAATGCCGATATTCGGCAGTGGCTGCCCGGGAAAAGAAAAGTGACGGCTGTCATGAAGGTTCCGGATCAATTGCCTGCAGGAAAATATAAGTTGTTAGTCGCGATTATCGATCCGGACAGCGGGAAACCCGGCATCCAGTTGGGAATAGAAGGAAAGAGAAACGACGGTTGGTATGAATTAAATGATCTTCTGCTGCATGAATAAAATTAAACGCCATTTATTCGACAAAACTAGTAATTAAGTACTTATGTCCGTTATCACTTTATGCTACGATAGATATAAAAACTTGTCGAAAAAGATAAATAATTGTTGGATTTAACAGTAGATTGAAGAATTAGTAATAGGAAGATATAATAGGACTACTAGATCATATTCCTAGGAATATATTCCCGGTCGTGACTCTCCTAATTCATTAACTCATATTTTTCTAGAAAGTCAGGGATAACGGATGAGCGACAAAATGAAAGTCTTGCTAACGACGGAAGGAACCTATCCTTTTCATCAAGGAGGCGTTAGCACTTGGTGTGATATCTTGATCAACAAGCTGGAGCCTGTGGATTATGTCGTGTATTCCATTTTGTCCAACCCGTTCGTGACGCAGAAGTTCAAGCTTCCGAAAGGGGCATCGCTTTATACGGTCCCTCTCTGGGGGACGGAAGAACCGAGCGAGCATTTGTCGACTCCGTTTCCTCATATTTACCTCATGAAAAAGCAAACCGGACTAAATGAAATCAAGGAGCACTTTATCCCTTTATTTCAGGCGCTGGTGTACGAAATTATTGCGGAAGTGAAAGATCCTCGTAGATTTGCGGATATTTTGCTAGGGTTGTATCACTTTTTTCAAACCTATGAATATAAGGAAAGCTTTAAATCCGAGATCGTGTGGGACACCTATAAGCAGATTATCTTGACCGCTGCGGCGGAACAAAGCACGGGGCTCAGCCAACCCGATGTCTATGGACTGGTGCAAAGTTTAGGATGGCTGTACCGGTTTTTTAATATCGTGAATACACCGATTCCTAAGGTACATGTGGCCCACTCCTCGGCGGCTGCGTTTTGCGGCATACCGTGCGTGCTGTCGAAGCTGCTGCATCAAACGCCTTATCTGCTAACCGAACACGGAATCTATTTGCGCGAACAATACTTATCGTTGTCCAATCGGGGCTACTCCTCGTTTCTAAGCAAGTTTCTGATCCGGATGGTGCACTCGATCACCAGCTTGAACTATTCGTTTGCGGATCAGGTTTCTCCGGTATGCCAATATAATATGCGCTGGGAGACGGAATTCGGTGTTAACAAGAAGCGGATTGACGTTATTTATAATGGGGTCGACAAAAGCGTTTTCGTCGAAGCGCCGTCACGTCCGCCGGGGCCTCCGGTCATCGTCATGGTTGCCAGAATCGATCCGATCAAGGATATTCAGACATTCATGAAAGCTGCCAGACTCGTTCTCGACAAACAGCCGGATGCAAAGTTTATCGTATACGGTTCGGTCAGCGTACAAGCGTATTACGAGGAATGCTTGGCGCTTAAGGAGCAATTGAAGATGGGGGATTCCTTCATCTTTGCAGGTCATGCTACACAGATGACGGCGGCCTACCATAGCGGGGATATTGTCGTTTTGTCGAGTATCTCCGAAGCATTCCCTTATTCGGTCGTCGAAGCGATGATGACCGGAAAGCCGGTTGTTGCAACGGATGTCGGGGGGATCAAGGAAGCGCTCGGCGATACGGGCGTGCTGGTCGAGCCTCGCAATCCCGAGGCGCTTGCGGAAGGGATTATGACCTATGTCACGAATCCGGAGCTGCGGGCCGAGGTCGGAAGAGAAGGCCGCGAACGCGCGCTAAGTTACTTTACCCTCGATAGAGTGCTGGAGCTGCATTTGAAAAGCTATATCAAGCTGGCGACCCGCGCTATTGAGCGGAAGCCTGCGCCGCTAATCAAAGTAACTCCGCGCGAGAAGCAGCGGCATGTGATGGAGAAAGCATTCTCGCTCGCCGCACTCGGTTTCAACAGGGAAGCGATTGCCCAGTACAGGGAAGCGCTTAAGCTGCTGCCCAGATCCTCAAGCGTTCCGTACATCTTGACTGAGATCGCCGGACTGTACAATAAGCTTGGCGAGTATGACAGAGCGATGGTGGAGCTTGCCAGATGCGAAGCGTATGTCGGCTTAATCACTGACCGTGAAATTTCATAAGTGAGAAGAGAGGAGGCGGCCGCAATGAAAATAAGAAAGAGAGCTGTACGCGGCTATGCTGAATCCGCCGTTCGCGAAGAGCTGAAGCTCAGGCAGGAAACCCATCGACTGCGGATGCAGGGACTGAATGAAGAGCTGCTGATGCTGCAGCAAGACAACGGGAGATTGCGACGTGAACTGGAGGAGTTTGACCCGGCTGAGCCGGCTGCTAGCTCAGCCCCGGACGAAGATCCTGTCCAGCTAATGGCTAAAGAAAAGCTGCTGCAAATGCATATCGAGCAGAGCGTTATCGTATGGGAAGCCATGAAGCAGCTGGACAAGCTGGATAAGGAACATCGATTGGAGCTTGAGGATAAGCAGCGCGAATGTAACGGCTTGCTTGAACGCGTGGAGCGCCAAATGAAGGGTAATTTTGGCGCTCATGCTGGGAAAGAGGTGCAGAATAATGAAGCATCAGAATAAGCTGCGGCTTGCGTGGTTCGGATTGGATATAAGGGAAACGGAGCGTTATTTGAGCAAACGCGACGCTCTGTATGACAGTGAAGCGGAGCAGCTGGAAGCGCTTATTCAATCGGAAAAAGCGTTAAATAAAAAGCTAAGGCAGGAGCTTGATCAGAAAACGGCTCTGCTGAACCCAAATAAGCATGACCGTCCCGATGGATTTGCGGATTTACTCCTTCGGAGGCTGGACGATTCGGTTGAAGCGCTGCGTA
>DATJKM010000082.1:0-21939 GCA_035491515.1 Candidatus Udaeobacter sp.
CATGATTTATTTTTTGAAAGCTTGGCTCACCAAGGTTTCTTGGGACTGGGAAGCATGGAATCGTTACTCTCCACTCACAAGAATAAATACGAGGATTTCAATCCGCCTGAGCGTATTTTCCGCAAGGTGTGCAGCTAGTGGAAAAAGCAAAAGAGGAAATGACGATGGTGTCATTTCCTCTTTTGCTTCAGCAACTATCGGCCTACTGACCTGCTATTACATTCAAATATTTCGTCAGCACAACTTCCGTTCCACTCTCCGATGCGTTAACCTCAACCTCATCCATCAGCGCCTGCATCAAGTAAATGCCCAGACCGCCGACGCGGAGCCCGCTTACGTCTGCATCAGGCAGCGGAGCAGCCTCTTCCAGCGCATCCGGAACGAGAAACGCCGGCCCGCTGTTTTTCACTTTTATAGTGAGGCCGGCGTCGCCCGTTTCAAAGCAAATGTCAATTACATCCTGATCCGCTCCTTGAGCGCCATGGATAACAGCATTATTGCATGCCTCCGAAACAGCTACCTTTATATCTTCAATTTCTTCAAAGGCGTAGCTCATCTTCGAGGCGATTCCAAATAGACAAATTCTGACCAGATCGATATAGTCTGCATGGGCCGGGATTTGTAAACGAATGGCATTCATGCTTGAGCCTCTGTCCCTTCGGTTAAGTATCTGGATATGCCTGTCAAATCAAACAGGCGTTGAATGGCAGACGGAATTTCGCGAACGAAAAACGGCGCCTTCAGCTCATCGCGAAGCTTCAACAATGAAACGATAATGCCGATACCAGTACTGTCGATATATTTTAATTGTTTAAGATTAAGAATCAATGCTTTATCCGTCCGGTTCATTACCGGTACTAAAGCTGCCCTCATCTGCGGTACCACGGATAAATCGAGCTCTCCGCTCACATAAAGAACAAATTGCTCCTGCGTCTCTTCCAGCACGACTTGAAATGGCTCAGTCTTCATTCAATTCACTCCGCTCGCGTTTGTTTAGTAAATAGTATCAAGAACCTTCTGTTTGTACAAGATGTACAAGCGACTCCTTACATGGAGAAGCTGTAGAAGTAATGAATGGATGTTAGCTTTTTTGTATCCGTATCGATAAAAAGCTTCAACAAGGCTTCATTCCTCTCGAACACGATACCGTCCTCCGTCATGTAATCGGGCTGTCCCAGCGCTCCCTTTACGGCCTCAATCGTAGCTGGAATTTCAACGCCATCGAGCTGCAGCGTTTTGGAGCCCTCCGCAATTTCAACGGAATTAACGATTCCATCGCTAAAGACGACATTCATATTCGGGTATTGATAAATCAGCAATTCCTTTAAATGCGGGTCCGCTGTAATCCTCTTAGGCTCTCCGAGCTTCCGGGCAACGGTACTTGGGGTATCATAAAGCGAAAGGCCGTTTACCGTTTGCAGCTTAAAATCCGGTTTCGCCGCTTCAGCAGCACTTGCTTCTGCTGCATAGCTATCTTCTGTTACTGTCGAAGGAAACATAGAAGCGGTTATTATTTTACTCACTGCCTCGGCAGATACTTCCGCCTTAGCCGGGCTTGAATCAGTCGCCTGGGAATACCTAACGGTTTCATGCCCGAGCTCTCCCGTAAAAGCGAAAATGCCTCCGATCAAACAGCCGATTAAAATAATATTCTTCATACGTTCTCCCTCCTATGCGGGAATGTCCTTCTTCCTTTTTTCGTTATAGGTATATATAAACCGTTCCCGGCCCGTTGAAACAGGATGCGCTATATTACTTCGCGGCAATCATAACTAAGCATATATCATCCTTCTGATTGTCGCTGTTTTGCCCGGAAATAAAATCACGGACGATCGCCGCAGGTTCAGCGCTTTCGCTGCCGCTTAGCTGCTCAACTAACAGATTCAGCTTATCCTCCCCGTTATCGCCCATAGATTCGCTTAATCCATCGGTATAGAGAACAATCTTCATATGATCCTCGTATGAAATCATTCCTTGACGGATTTCGATGGTTTCAAACAAACCGACCGCGCAGCAGCCCTCAGTAAGCAGCGTTACCTGGTCGCCGATCAGCGCCTTGCCCGGAGGATGTCCGGCATTTACGTATTCAACGGTCCGCTTATCCGTATCCAGCACTAAATAAATAGCGGTAAAATAGTAATTAAGAAGTTCTTCCTTCTTATACAGCTGGTTCATATACCGGTTAAGCTCCTGCACAACGAGATTGGGCTTTGTAATCCGCGTAATCGTATCCTTCAGCACCGAGGATATGTACATGCAAACGAGCGAAGAAGCAATGCCATGCCCCATCATATCGAGCAAAATAACACCGTAACGGCTGTCGTCTATCCGATACCACGCGTAAAAATCGCCCGCAAGCTCGGAGGAAGGCTGATAAACCGCGCTGATAGCAATATTCTCATCATTAATCGGCTGGCTTAATACATTCCTTTGCACTTTTTTGGCAAGCTCCAGCTTGAACTTCACCTGCTTGTCTCTCTCTTTGTGCCAATCGATTTCCCGCTTCAGCCTTAATGCTGAACGAATCCGCGCCAGCAGCTCCATTTTATTGATCGGTTTCATAACATAATCGCTGGCGCCGGCATCAAGCGCTTCCGCCATTTTGCTGGAATCGCCCAGCGCAGTAACAAATATGATCGGAACATCCTTATAGCGCTCAACCTGCAAAATGGTTTTGCACGCCTCCAAGCCGTCAATTTCAGGCATCATCATATCCATCAATATCAAATCCACATTAGACTCGGCTGCCGAATCAGACTCTATGTCGAGCAGGCTGTAAAGCTCTATCGCCGAAGATGCGGCTTTCAGGTCCTCATACCCCGCTTTATTTAAAATAGCTTTAATAATAAGCTGATTCGTCGCATTATCATCCACGATTATAATACTCATAAGCAGGCTCCTTTTGCTCCAGTAACTACTACTCATATTTTGAGCGTATCGTTGAGTAGAGTCAACTTTTTAAACGTTAGATAATTATTAAAAGGCCCACCCTCGCGGATAGGCCTTGGCATACATCGTGTGAATTTAAGGTCAGAGCTCCTATACGGCGTAGTGAGGATAGTAGTATACGGCAGGGTCGAATTCTTCGCCCGAATACTCCTTGCCTCCCCAGGCGATGACCAAGATTTTATCCTCATCCATCTCGCGTTCGAGACGCTGCGAGTCTTCCTCGGAAATGCCGAGCGATCTCATCTTGGCCCGCAGCTCGTCACCGTTCGAGCGAAAAATATTTGCGATTGCTGTTCCGAAGCCTTCCTCCGCGATGCCGATTTTTTCTGCTTCCGTATTGTCCACAATCCGTTTTGTCCGGTCCTTATCATGCGTCAGCACAAAAATTTTGTCCTTCACATAACCATCCATTTGGAACCTATACACCTGCTCCTTAACCTCAACAACATTATTTACCGTGTGCACCTTTGTATGCGATAGATTAATCATAGTAATTCCTCCTCATTTTCATTTTTTTGTCCTTCTCATTAAGCAGATGCTGATATTGCTCTGCCTTACTAATTGGACCCACACCTCCCTTAGCGAAGTTAACTGACCCGTCTTCGGCCGACGATGAGAGATACAATAAAGAGAATGATGAATATGACAAACAATACTTTTGCTATTCCAGCTAATGCGGAAGCAATTCCTAGAAAGCCAAATATGCCTGCGACGATTGCAAAGACGAAAAATAAAAATGCCCATCCTAGCATTGGAATCACCCTTCCTTCCTAACTGTTTTTGTTAACTTGACATGTTATTAACCAGCCTCGCCCCCATTGAAACAGTGTTTTTTCAAGCCCGGCAGTCGAAATCGGAGCTATTAATGAAGGAATATTCAACCAGATTTTTATATGTTTCAGAAGCTGGAGAATAGGTTAAGAGACTACACCAAACAAATCGAAATAAGAAAAGGCTGGTGATGATCGATGGAAAAGCAGCGTATTCACGTTAATGGCATCGATTTAGTCTATGAAGAATGTGGCAGCAGTAATGGAAATGTAATTGTGCTGCTCCACGGCTTTTGCGGCTCATCTCTATACTGGCAAAAAATATGTCCGATACTAAGTGACGAATACCGGGTCATTATCCCGGACCTTCGCGGCCACGGCGGCACCACGGCTCCCGAGGGACCCTACACCATGGAATCGATGGCCGAGGATATCAAAGCACTCTTGGATGCGCTCGGGACCAGAAAGGTCGTCATGTTCGGCCATTCCTTAGGCGGTTATGTAACGGCTGCCTTCGCGGAGAAATACCCGGACAAACTCTCCGGCTTCGCCCTCATCCATTCCACCGTACTTTCGGATACGGCGGAAGCAATAGAAAAAAGAACAGCGGACATTGCATACATTCGTGAAAAAGGGATATCGAAGTACCTTTATAGCATCATTCCGGAATTGTTTCCGGGCGAGAAGCTTGGGGAAATGCGCGATGAGGTTAATGAGCTGATCGGAGTCGGTCAACAGATGGAAGCCGAGGCTGCAATTGCCACATTGGAAGGAATGATGATGCGCCCTGACCGCAGCCATGTGCTGGCCGAGGCCAAATTTCCCGTATTGCTTGTAGCAGGCGCGAAGGATGCAGTCATTAAGCCGGACGACACCTTCTCGGTATCGGGCCGGGGCCATCCTGAAACGACATACAAATATCCTCATATAATGGAAACAACCTTTGAGGATGTCGCGCATATGAGCCTTGTCGAAGTATCCGATCAGCTTGCAAGGGTTATCTCGACCTATTTGCAGACGCTGCTCGAGCGGGAGAAAACGAGAACGTAAGGAAAAACCGGATTAACCGTTTGAACATAAATCGTTTTTTAAGCTTCGTTCACCGCCCGGCAGTTTAATTCGATTTTATAAAACTATTTGCAGATCTGTATCCGAAAACTGCGTTTTAGTTTGATTTTGCCTAATTAAACAGCGGTATTGGGAAAGCAACTTCTAAAAATGACCAATTACGTTTGCAAAATAGAGCTAATCCGCCGTATTCGCACCCCAAGCGCGATTTAGTTTTGTGAAATCGAACAAAAAACGGGGCTGTCTCAAAAGGTCTAAAGACCTGAGAGACAGCCCCTACAGTTCGTTCTAAATTTTTCCCTCGATTAAACAAACATGTTCAACGCAAGGATAAACACGAGCGCTGCGACAGAAATAATCGTCTCTAAGGCCGTCCATGTCATAAGCGTCTCCTTGACAGTCATCCCGAAGTATTCCTTAATGAGCCAGAACCCGGAGTCGTTCACATGGGACAAAATGAGCGAACCGGCGCCGGTAGCCAAAACAAGCAGCTCGACATTTACCCCCGGCACAACGGCCGCGATTGGAGCGACAATACCTGCTGCCGTCATCATCGAGACGGTGGCCGAGCCAGTCGCTACACGGATCATAGCCGCGATTCCCCAGCCGAGAAGAATCGGCGATATATGTGAAGCAGTGGCAATCTCCGCGATATAATCGCCGATACCCGAATCGAGCAGCACCCGGTTAAATGCGCCGCCGGCACCGATAACGAGCAGGATCGTAGCCGTAGGCGCCAGGCAATCGTTCGTAAATTTGAGAATCGATTCACGGCTCATGCCGCGGAAGAAGCCGAGGCTGAAGAAGGAATAGATAGTAGCGATAAGCAGCGCGACGATAGGGTCGCCGATAAATTTGAATGTCTGGAACAGGATTGTGTCTTTGACTAGCACCAACTCCGCGATTGTGGAGATAAGCATGAGAAAAACAGGCACTAGAATGGTAATCAACGTATTGAAGAAGCCAGGCAGACTTTTGGTTTCACCCGTATCCGTCAGCTGTTCGCCCATTTCCTTAGGAACGGACTTGTGAATCCGGCTGCCGATCCAATTTCCGTACAACGGTCCTGCAATAATCGCGGTAGGAAGCCCTACAATAAGGGAATATAAAATCGTTGTTCCAACATCCGCGTTAAAAATGTTTACTGCCGCCATTGCAGCCGGATGAGGAGGAACAAGTCCATGCACGACCGACAAGCCGGCGACAAGCGGCACGCCGATTTTAACAAGCGATACGCCGGTTTGTTTGGCTATCGTAAATACAAGCGGAATGAGCAGAACGAAGCCGACTTGGAAAAACACCGGAATGCCGACGAGGAAAGCGACGCACATCATGGCCCAATGGACATTTTTTTCGCCGAACAGTCGGATGAGAGTCCGTGCGATGCGTTCCGCGCCGCCGGACTCCGCCATCATTTTGCCCAGCATGGTGCCAAGCGCAAGCACGATGGCCAGGAAGCCCAGCGTATTGCCCATGCCCGTTTTGATCGAATCGATAATGCCCGGATGATCCTCGGTAGTGAACAACGGCATGCCGGCCGCAACTCCGGTGCCGATCGCCGTCACGATGAGGGCGACAAAAGGATTCATCTTCGCAACCGTAATCAAAAGCAGCAGTACCACAATGGCCGCTAAAACGATTAATAATAACATAAGTAAACCTCCCTATATAGTATGAATAAATTGCAGGTATCGGCTGTTACAGCCCCATACCGCTATGCAAAATGGTCTTAAGAGAACCGGTCTCTGTATTCCTGAGGGGTCATGCCGAATTTTTTTTTGAAAGCATGGTTAAAGGAATGAGGACGCTGATAGCCAAGGCTTGCAGCGATTTCATAAATTTTGTCCGCGCTGTGCTTGAGAAGATATTCCGCCTTGTTCATGCGCACAAGCTGCACATAGTCACTTAAATTTTCAGCGGTTTCCAGCTTATACACCTTCGAAACATATACCGGATGAAGATGCACATGATCGGCGACCGCTTGCAATGAAACATCCTGCTGGACGTTTTGTTCAATAAAAGCTTGGATTTCCCGGATCAAGGTTGTCCTTGAATCCTTCGTCTCGCGATCCATGTCCTCGCGGATTCTGTGCAGCGTCCGAAGCGACCATTCGCGGAGCTGGTTCACGGAACGAAAAGGGAGACCTTCCGTCATTTTCTCGTACTCATCTCCGAGCAATTCCGATAATTGCCTTCCGTTTTTGTGCGCAATATACGAATAGGCGGAAGCGAGTGTGAAATAGATCTCAAGGAGATGCTCCTGTGAACCGGATTGGATATCCTCCATGTCGTCAAAGATCAGCCGGAGCTTCTCTGTGATGTCATCCCACCTCGCCGCCTCCAGCAAATGGATGAGCGCAGGCGGTTCGTAGAGGCTTTTCAGCGACTCGATCCCCTTCTCCGAAAGATCGTCCTCCAGCCGCATAAATAGCTCCCGTTCATTTCCGATCCGTTTACGGAATGCTCCAATTGAACGGCTGTAAAGCACTGCCAGATCATGAGGGAACCGCCCGTCATGACAGACCATGACGGAGATTCTGCCCTTCAAATACGTGCCAACCGCCGTTTGCAGTGCAGCCGCCATACGCTCGAACCAGACCGTGTCGTTCTCCTCGGCCACCTCCTGTTTTGCTGTCATCGCAAAAACAAGATAATCAAGAGCATCTTTGGCATACCAGATCACATATCGCCCGCCAAACAACTCTTCGACCATATTGCTGATTGCATATTCCTTCCAGGATAGATCTTGCAGATCATACTGGAGAAAAAGCTCATCCAATCGTACCACCATCAGCGAACAGGATTGCCATTCGAAATCGGAAAGCTCCAGCATCTTCATTTTGTTCTGAAGAGCGGATGTCTCCCATCTTCGGCCCTGAAGCAGCTCAAGGAGCAAATTCGCCCTCAGCAAAGGAAGATTTTCCTTAAACGTATAGGTCAGCTTCTGATTGGATATGACTTCCTCCCATTCCAATTCCAGCTTGGCCAGAACCCGCTTGACTGCGGTCAGCAAATCCTCTTCCTTTACCGGCTTCAGCAGGTAATCCTCGGTCTGGTACAGAATGGCCTCTTTGGCGTAATTGAAATCCGAGTACCCGGACAATAATATGCACTTTGTTTTGGGCCAGAGCCGACGTACCTCCGCGATCAATTGCAAGCCCGTCATGCCTGGCATTTTAATATCGGTGATGACGATATCGATGGAAAATTGCCTAAGGAGCGTGAGCGCTTCGAGACCGGAATATGCCTTGAAAACCTGCTCTACGCCAACGGCCTTCCAGTCAATCGTGGTGGAGAAACGATCAACCACATGAGCCTCGTCATCCACGATCAATAGTTGAGTCATCGTCTCCCTCCTCCAGCCTCGGTTTCGCAGGGCCGCTTGTCCGGTTCCATGTCAGAACGGCTGCCAGCCCTCCGCCTGGCGTATGCCTGAACGTTAATCCCGAGCCCTCTCCAAATTGATATTGTAAACGCCGGTGTACGTTCCACGTCCCGCATCCGAGCTCATCGGTCATCGGTTCATTAAGTTGAATCACCAGCTTGCGCAATCCGGCCTCAGAAAGCCCCGAACCATTATCGGCTATAATGATCCGGTTCCACCTGTCATTCTGCTCGCCCGTGATGGTAATGGCGCCGCCCTCCACCCGATGCTCAATACCATGAACGATGGCATTCTCCACTAATGGCTGAAGAAGGAGGCGCGGAACGGGCTCATCCATCATTTCTTCCGGAACGGTTATCGTGAACGTAAGACGCTGCATCCTCAAATGATGGATATTCAGGTAGTGACGTACCAAATCGAGTTCATCCCGAAGGGTTACCTGCTGGTTCTCAACCCTGGCACTGTAACGATAGTACTCGGCCAAATTCTCGGCCATTGCGATTACCGCATCGCGATCCTCCAACATAGCAGAATTGATGACAAAGAACAGCGAATTATACAGAAAATGCGGGTTTATCTGCGACTGCAGCTGCTTTAGCGTTGCCTCGCGCGACCGCAGCTTCTCCGTATAAACATCCTCGATCAAGACTTGAATCCGGCCGGCCATTTCATTGTAATGTTGGATTAAATCATCAAACTCGTTCTTTGCTTTATAATCAATACGCGAGGATAAATCCCCTCTGCTCATACGCTTCACGCCTCGGATCATGTTTTGGATCGGAATCTGGACGTTACGGTAAAGCAGGAACGAAGCGAATAAACCGATCATAAGCAGAAAGGCGATTGAACCGTAGAACCAGTTGCGCGCCGATGTAATGGGAGACAATATCCTTTGGACAGGAACATAATCGACCAAATACCAGCCTAGTTGACGTGATTTTACATAGCTGACCAAAAACGATTGATTGTCGATTACAACCGTTTCCTGACCTGCATCCGCCAAGGACTTATTCAGCACATTTTGTATAATCGGTTCTTCGATCAGCATGTCAGGCGTGCTGTTCCTAATCGGCCGGTAATCCGGATGATACAGGAATGGATCGCTGTGCTTGTCCTTCCGGTAAATGTCCAGCAGGTCGGTAATGGTCTCCACCGGGAAACGAACCTGAAATACCGCATCGGCTTGCAAGACCGCTGCCGCATTGGCGGGTTCGCTAGTCTCCCGGATAAAAGTACCAACTGTAAATCCACGGGAATGATCCTCTTCGTATAACCATTCCTTCCGGATGGGGCCATCCCACTTCCACTCCCCAATACCGTTAATATAAATATTAGAGGACAGCACCTTCTTGCTCGCAGGGATTGCGATTGTCAAATCATTGGTCCAGCTGCTGGATACGCTCTGAAGGCTCAATTTCTCCGTTAAGCGTGATTGCGCCTTCAACAGGTTGCCCGCCGCCTCGCCGGTTCCCCCGATAAAATCCCGAATATGCGGATCGTAGCTTAAAATAACGGGAAATAGAGACAAATTCTCAATGTTCGAATCCATCCGGTTCAAAAAAAATGACAATTCATTCAAATTGGATGAGCGGAGCTGCTCCTCTACTACATTGCCCGCAATCCGGTTGGAGTAGCTGTACAAGAATAGGACGGGGATAAGCAGCAGAATGATCGTCATAATAATCTTGCCGAATATCGATAGCCTGTAACGTATGACGATCACCTTCTCATTCCGCTTCTTTATCCAATATTGCTTGCAGTGCGGCATTCGCTCTGTCCGCTACCTGCTGAAGATTGGGATCACCCATCATGACGCGTTGAACGATTTCTCCGACCGTTTCCCGGGCCTCCGCCACATTGATAACTGTAGGACGGTCATGGTCTACACCGCCAACGCCGGATTTTTTGATTACCTCAACCATCTCCTTCGGGAATCCAGCCGTACCCTCGGACATGTTCCAAACCGAATGACGCGCACCCGGGTTGCCTTTGCGCTGCGTTTGGAGCACAATCTCTTTACTTGTCGCCCAGCGGATAAATGCCCACGCCGCTGCTTTATCGGCGGCTCTCGGATTCATCGCCAGTCCCCAGGATGTGATATTGTAAGTTCGCGATCCGCTTTTGCCGGCTGGAAAAGAAGCATATCCGATTTGCTCGGTGACCGTTGAACGCGCCGGATCGCTTGCGCTTCTATAAATCGAATTCGCATCTGTATAAAAGGCGGCCTTGCCCTCGGCAAAAAGAGCGCTCGCTTGCGGCCAGGACATGTTGATCGCTCCCGGAGGCCCGTAATCTCTCAGTAGGCTTCCGTATATGGTGAACGCTCTCATCGCTTCCGGCGTATTGATGGTCGCTTTTTGCCCATTGGTGAAATCACCGCCTTCGGAATATAGAAAGGACGAAACCTGCGTGACCAGCGGGGAACGCCCGCCCCTTGCGATAAAGCCGTAAACCCCATTCTCCGGATCATGCAATTTCCTGGCTGCGGATACAAGCTCGTCAATCGTAGCCGGTACCGGAATTCCAGCCTTCTGCAGCAGATCTTTCCGGTAGTACAAGATTCCCTGCTCCATAATGACCGGAATACCGGCAAGCTTTCCATCAACGGTTGCAGAACGGATTGCTTCACCTGAAAAATCGCTGTAATCGTACTTGGCATCCTTTTGAACATAGTTATCGAGCGGCTCCAGCCAACCGTTTTTATAAAAAAGTTTCCCTTCCTGCAGGGGACGATACATAAATACATCCGGCGTTTCCGATCCGGTTGTCAGCTGCAAAGTGAGCTTCTGGGTCAACTGGTCCTCGAAAAAACCTTGAATGATCACGTTTACGCCCGTTTCGGCTTCAAATTCGGGAAGGAGCGGCTTGATCGCATCCGCCCAAGGATGATTAGCCGTTACCAGTGTAATGGTTTTGCCTTGAAACGGCTGCGGTGACTCCTTCCGGTTATACCCGGAATGGGAGATGCCTGTACAACCCGACGCCAAAACGGACACCAATAGAGTCCAGATTCCCGTAAGCATCCACAGGCTGCGAAATCGCTTCATAGAACTGTCCTCCTTATCGCGATCCGATAATATTAAGATTACTCAAACTCATGTCTTTCCGATATAACTAATTCTAAACATCGATAACCAATAGTAAAGCAAATATCGAGATGTCCATCATCTCTTTCATCGCGGTCACAACCAGTTTGCCCTACAATATTAAAATCAATAGCCTATCCTTTCAAAACTTTAAGGATGTTTCAGGTCATTTAGATCATTGAAGGGCTGTCCCGGAAAGTAGATTATCTACTTTCCGGGACAGCCCTTCTGGCTTTTTCCATCTTCACACCAATTAACTTGTATGGTAGTATGGTAGTGAGAAGCCGAAAGGAATGAGCGCATGGATTTCAATCTACGCCCGCAGCCCGTTTCCACCAGGGATGCAGTCTATATGCAGCTAAGAGAACAAATATTGAAGCTTGAACTGCCGCCTGGAACACCTCTATCAGAAAATGAAACCTCTCTTTTATTCAAGGTCAGCCGTACGCCCGTAAGAGAAAGCTTCCTGCGGCTTGCTCAGGAAGGACTGGTTCAAGTGCTTCCGCAGCGCGGCACATTCGTTTCTTTGATCGATACCGCGCTCGTTGAAGAAGCCCGTTTTATGCGGGAACAGCTGGAGAGAGCTGTCATTCTGCTCGCTTGTGCACATTTTCCGGAGCAAGCGCTCCTGCAGCTGGAGATGAACCTTGAGCAGCAGCGGGAGTGCGTCCGCAAGAAGGATGACAAAAGCATGTTCGAGCTTGATGAGGCTTTCCACCGCATTTTGTTCGACGGCTGCAGCAAGAGCAATACCTGGTCGATCATGAAGCAAATGAACGCCCACTTGAACCGAAGCCGCATGCTGAGTCTCGTGGACGATCACAATTGGGAGCATCTTTATGAGCAGCACCGCTTAATGGCCGATGCGGTAAAGGCGCAGGATGGCGCAGCCGCCGAACGGCTGATGACCGAGCATCTTACTCTGAATATCGCTGACCAAGCGCTGCTGAGGGTGAAGTACCCCAATTATTACAAATAATAACGGGAGGTCCGATTCATATGCAAATGACATTCAGATGGTTCGGCGAGGGCAACGATACCGTTCCCCTTAGTTACATTAAGCAAATTCCAGGCACCGACGGTATCGTCTGGTCGCTGCATGATGTGGCGGCTGGAGAGGAATGGCCGTTGGAGCGGATTTTGGAAGTAAAGCGGCAAGCGGAGCAAGCCGGCCTGCATATCGATGTCGTTGAAAGCGTTAACGTACACGAGGATATTAAGCTTGGCCTGCCCTCTCGCGATTTGTACATCGAAAATTATAAGAGGACGATCGAGAAGCTTGGCAGTGTCGGAGTCAAAGTGATCTGCTACAACTTCATGCCGATCTTCGACTGGCTGCGCACCGATCTGCACAAGCCGATGGGCAACGGCGCAACGGCGTTATTTTATGAGAACAGCCGGATTGCTAATGCCGACCCGTTCCAATTGGTCAAGGAGATTAATGCGAACTCGGCGCTCACGATGCCCGGCTGGGAGCCCGAGCGGCTTCAGCATTTGACGAGGCTGTTTGAGGCTTACCAGGGCGTGACGGAAGAGCATTTGTGGGAAAATCTTCGTTATTTTCTGAATGAAATTATTCCTGTAGCTGCCCGCTGCGGCATCCGAATGGCCATTCATCCGGATGATCCGCCGTGGTCAGTGTTCGGTTTACCGCGCATCATGACCAGTCAGGAAAACTTCAGAACGTTTTTAAAGCTGTACGACAGCCCGTATAACGGCATCACGCTATGCAGCGGCTCGCTTGGCGCGAATCCAAGCAATGATATTGTTGCAATGATCCATGAGTTTGCGGATCGTATTCCGTTCGCGCATATCCGTAACGTTCGCGTTTACGAAAACGGAGACTTTATTGAGACCTCCCACCGGACGCAGGACGGTACAGTCGATATCGCCGGAATCGTACGCGCTTATCATGAAATCGGCTTTACGGGCTATGCAAGACCCGACCACGGCCGCCATATTTGGGATGAGCAGTGCAGACCGGGATACGGCCTTTACGATCGCGCTCTCGGCATTATGTACTTATGGGGGCTTTGGGATGCTTATCAGCTTGCGGCGGCTTCCGCTGGAGAGCGGGTGGCGCAGCGATGACACAACTTCCGAAGCATGAATCGCTTGTTGGCAAGGTAGCCGTCATAACCGGCGGCGCCGGTGTGCTGTGCCGCGTAATGGCGCTTGAGCTGGCCCGCCAAGGCGCTAAGGTTGCGATACTCAATCGCACGGCGGAGAAGGGTGCGGCTGTAGCCGCGGAGATTAAGGCTGCCGGCGGAATAGCGATTGCCGTTGCTTGCGACGTGACAAGCACGGAAAGCACCAGAGCAGCCAGCGCAGCTGTGCTCGAGCAGCTCGGCCGCTGCGATATTTTGATCAATGGCGCAGGCGGCAATCATCCGAGTGCGAATACGACGAATGAAACCTTTAAACCCGAGCATTTGAACGCGGACAATACGACGACGCTGTTTAACTTAAGCGTTGACGGGTTCCGCAGCGTCATGGATCTCAACTTTGTCGGCACGCTTATTCCTACGCAAATTTTTGCTGAGCAGATGCTTGGCAAGCAAGGCGCAGTCATCATTAATATTTCTTCTATGAGCGCTCCGTCGCCGATGACCAAGGTTCCTGCCTACAGCGCGGCCAAAGCCGCGATCGTTAACTTCACGCAGTGGCTGGCCGTTCACCTTGCTGAGCCCGGCATTCGCGTTAACGCGATCGCCCCCGGCTTTTTCCTAACGGAGCAGAACCGCAAGCTGCTATTGCATGAAGACGGCTCATTGACCGAGCGTTCGGGCAAAATCATTTCGCACACCCCGATGCGCCGCTTCGGCAAGCCGGAAGATTTGTTAGGCGCTTTGCTTTGGCTCGCCGACGAGACAACCGCCGGCTTCGTCACGGGAACGACGATTCCCGTTGACGGCGGGTTTTTAGCTTACTCGGGCGTTTAAAGCGGGAACTGCCGATCAATGCTCTTTCGTTCTCCTCCTCAAATTCCGTTTTCTCCTCCGTATGAGTTGGGCAGCATTATGCCACCCTACAGGAGGAAAGGAGGAGGAATCGCAATGACATCGTCCAAAAACCGCCGTGAAAATGCTTGGCACCAGCGAAAGCATACGCAGCAGCCGCATGGCAAAGTGAAGTCGCTCGAAGAGTTAAGCCAAGAAGGCGAGAGCTCTAAATCCAAACAAGAATAATAAGCTCTGGCTTTTCTTTGAATGGATAAGCAAAACCTCCAACCCGCGCGAATGCCCGGAATGGAGGTTTTGTTTATTAGCAGATCTTTATAGGAGAAAATCCGCCCGCTCTCACCTTTGCCATATCATTCACGCGCATATGCGCGGTCAAACGCCGCAGCAGCCGTGAAATCCAGCTCCGTAAGTCCGCCGTCATACCATGTCGTCATTCGGAGCGTCACCATTTTGTAATCGATGGATATAAAGGGGTGGTGATTAAGCTGCTCGGAAGCCTGCGCTATAAGATTTACAAAGTCGATGGCGTTTAAGAAGGTACGGAACCGGTATTTCTTGACGATCCACTTGCCATCCTCCCGTTTCCATCCGCCGCTTGCAGCCAGCCTTTCTTCGATTTGCTCTTCAGTAAGCTTCATTCGATTCACTCCCTCCGCTTTTTCATCCTGTTAAACTCTATTATACAATAGTCGCCTACAGCAGTGCGGCAAGAAAAAGCAATGGATTTGTATAAGAGGTTAGGCTATAAATAGCCGTTCATTCTCCTTTTAAAGTAAAGAATCATTGATTTTTAGTTACTGTCAGGAATGCTATATTGCATTTTTGCATAAACTTTTAATGTTGATGACTCGGATGACGCTGTATATTGTACATTTGCATGATAGTGTATCGTTTGAACGGACATTTAGCAATTTGGAACCTCCTATCCTGCATCGGTACAGGATAGAGTGCGGCATGCTTAAGAAACGTCCTGCTATATTACAAATATGCAATATAGCCCCACTATAAGGCTGTCGCCGGCTATGTTATTCGATTTTTTCAACCAACCATCTGTGCGATAAGCATAGACGGCCCGCGCCTGCTTGACGGACAAGATACTTTTCGCGGAGACATTTTTATATGTAAAGAAAGGAGTCCCGGCAGCGATTTCGCTTCTGGGACCCCTTCTTTTTTTAAGTTAGTGAACGCAGCTCATAGAGGTCGCGCACATTACATTCGATCGTGTCGGCTATTGCGATCGCTGCTTTGAGAGGCATGATCCGCTTGTTATCGATATAATCGACTAGCCGCTCTGGTCTAATGAGCAGCGCTGCCGCTAGCTGCTCCTTCGACATGCCGCTTTCTGCCAAGCGCTGCTCGAGCAAGCAGTGTCCGAGCTCTATTTTCATCGTATTGCACCCTCCAATAGTAGAACGTACAACACTAGTTTAACCAAGCCGGCCTTTTTCTATGAACATCCATTACCGGAGTGTATCCGTTCGATTAGCTGCTTACTCTCTCTTTCGTATAGCGATTAACCGGAATCGGCAGACCCAGGTTGCCACGGAGCGTATCGGATTCATATTCTGTACGGTAAATGCCGCGCTCCTGAAGAATAGGAACGACCAAATCGACAAAATCGTTCAGGCCGCTCGGAATGGACGAATGTATAATGAAGCCGTCTGCCGCACCTTCCTCATGCCATTGTTGAATAAGATCCGCAACCTTCTCCGGCGTGCCGACGAACTGACCGCGCGGCGTAGCCGATTGGAGCGCAACCTGGCGAAGCGTCAAATGGTTGTCCTTCGCCGCTTTCTTGATTTTGTCCGTGCCGCTGCGGAAGCTGTTATGCCCAAGGTCGCCAAGTTCCGGGAACGGTTCATCCAGCGGATATTGAGAGAAATCATGATGCTCGAAGAAACGGCCCAAGTAGTTTAAGGCATTCTCTATCGTAACCAGCCCGGCCAGCTCTTGATATTTACGCTCAGCCTCCTCTTCCGTACGTCCAATAATCGGCCCGATGCCGGGAAGAATAACGATATCATCCGCCGAACGGCCTTCCAGAGCCGCACGATCCTTAACATCCTTATAGAAGGCTTTCGCTTCTTCAATGCTTTCGTGACCGGTAAAGACGGCATCTGCCGCTTTGCCCGCCAGCTTCTTGCCGCTCTCGGACGAGCCCGCCTGGAAAATAACCGGATGCCCTTGCTTCGAACGGGCGATATTAAGCGGACCTTGAACGGAGAAATACTCACCTTTATGATCAAGACGGTGCAGCTTGGACGGATCGAAGAACACACCCGATTCTTTGTCTCTTATAAAAGCGTCGTCCTCCCATGAATCCCATAATCCGCGCGTCACTTCCAAATACTCTTCTGCGATTTTGTAGCGCTCGTCATGCGTCGGGTGATCGGTTTTGCTGAAATTGCTCGCCGAGCCCTCAAGCGGGGATGTAACCACATTCCAGCCTCCGCGGCCGCCGCTAATATGGTCTAACGATGCGAATTGTCTCGCAACGGTAAACGGCTCGCTGTAGGAGCTCGACAACGTTCCGACTAGTCCGATTTTTGATGTAACAGCCGCTAAAGCGGACAAAATCGTAAGCGGTTCAAATCGATTTAAGAAATGCGGAATCGATTTCTCGTTAATGTACAGGCCGTCGGCGATAAAGACGAGATCGAATTTACCTGCTTCAGCCGTCTGTGCCTGCTGCTTATAAAATTGAAAGTTTACGCTCGCATCAGCAGGAACCTCAGGATGCCGCCAAGCCGACACGTTGCCTCCTACACCATGAATCAATGCGCCAAACTTAATTTGTTTGCGGTTCGCCATTATAAACAACCTCCCGAATAACATATGATCATAACTTGACTAGTTCGTTCCGGAACATCACGCCTGCAATAGCGCCGCTTCCCTTAATTGAAGCCGATAGCTCTTCACATGCGTCTCTCCGTTCATGAGATCCTTATCGAATGCCCGCTCAAAGCCGAGCCGCTCATACAGCCTAACGGCTGAATCCATCATATCGGATGTATGGAGATGCAGCGTTTCCGCGCCTAAGTCCCTTGCCAGCTTTGCGCTGGCGCGTATAAGCTCCGTCGCAACGCCATAGCCGCGTGCTTTCTTCGATACAGCAAGCAGACGAATGATCGGCGAATGGATATGAAGATCAGGCAATCCATAAGCAGCTTCAGAAGAGTCGAACAGGAATACACTTCCCACTACCTCGCCATTCAGCACCGCGACTAGCCGCGCCTTCGTGGCCGCACCGTCGACGGATGCCAGAATGCTTTCTTTATACTGATTCCAAAGGGGCTCCGGAAGCACTTGCTCATATTGACCATAAGCATCCATCAGCACTTCCCGGGTCGCATCGCGATCCGCAAGCTCGGCATTGCGAATGATTACTGCTTTACCTGACATGCTCCTCCACCCGCTCTCGCAAAATTGATATCAATTGCTCTAAATGGTGCAGCTGGAGTTAAGCGAGCCTGCTTCACCCTGCTTAATCCGGCGAATTTGTGCTAAATGAACTTGAACGTGAGCGACAAAGGCAGTCACGATAGCGGTTATCGCAACCGGCTGGCCTTTAAAATTAATGCCGGTCTTGCTCCATTCTTCCTCCGTCAGGCGGTTAAACAGGAGGCTGTTATACTTCGCCAAAGCCCGGGCGGCAATAAGAATATCCTTCGCATCGCCCTCATTTGCCTTCTGACCGGACACCCAAGCATCTTGGTTAAAGGCTGGCAGCCTTACCTCAGAGCCGGACAATATTTCACGGATACGGAAGGATACGACGATGCTGTGATCAACAAGATGGGCGAGCACCTCCGTCACGCTCCATGACTCGGGAGCGGCCTTCCATTTCAGCTGCTCATCCGATAATCCGTTAATTTCCTGCTCAATTTGATCATACGCTTGCAAATACGCTTGAACATCGACAGTGGACTGGCTCATATAAGCTCCCCCTTATAAATGGCAAAATGGATCGTCCTTATGACTTAGAGAAACGGCTAATTTCGAATAAGCTCAGATCATAGCCCGTCTCCTTCTTTTCGATTTTATCAGCCAAAATTTCACCAACGGCGCTTGCGAATTTAAAGCCGTGACCGGAGAAGCCACCGGCGAGCAGCACATTGGCATGCTCCGGATGGGCATCAATAATGAAGTTCTCGTCAGGCGTGAGCTCGTATTTGCATACCGCGCTTTGCAGCAGCCTGCCTGCAGCGCGGGGAACAAAAGCATCGAGGGCGCGGCGTAGGTCTTCCTCGTCCTCCGGATAAGCGCCAAACGATGCGATCTTGTCGCAGGGAGACCATTCTACCCCCGTATCATGACGGCCTATTTTGATGCCTGCGCCTCCGATGCTCGGAAAGCCGTAATATACGCCCGCCGCTCCGCCCCATGTAAAACCGGGAAAGATGCCGGCATCGAAAGCCGGCGAGCCCGTTTCAAACCACCCTACCACCTTGCGGACCGCGCGAATCGGAAGCGATACGTGATCCGAAAGCATTTTGAACCAGGCACCGACAGTAATGATGATTTGCGGAGCCGTAAAAGTTGCCTTTTTCGTATGCACCGTTACGCTTCCAGCATTCGCTTGAATACCGGTAACGAAGCTGTTCACGAGCAGCTCTGCACCAGCAGCAAGTGCCTGCTGCTTATAAGCAGCTACGCATTTCTCGCTATATAAGTAGCCTGCATTCGGCTCATACATACCTTGAAAGGAATCTTGGAGCTGCACACCCGGAAATCGGCGGTTGATCTCTGCCGCGCGCAGCAATTCGACATGAACGCCGTTCGCCAAAGCATCGTCAAGCCTGTCTTCATAATTGTAGAAGCTCGTGTCCGCCATGTTTAGAACGCCTGACCGCTCCAGCAGCTTCTGACCGGTTGCGTTCTCTAATGCAAGCCACCGCTCATCCGCACGAAGCGCCAGCTTTACGTACGTACCTCCGCCATGATAAGCATGCCTGATCAGACGCGGCTCGCCATGATGGCTTCCCATGTTATGCGGAGGATCGAAGGCATCAATGAGCAGTGTCTTGGCACCGCGCGCCGCCAGCTCATAGCCTGCGCTCATGCCCATCGAGCCGGCTCCGACGACGATGACATCATATGATTTCGGAATGTGGTCGTCCTCCCGGCAGGCTCTCCTCCGCCAGCTTGCTCAACGCGTCAGCCGCAAGCGCAGCAAAGTACAAAGCAGCGATTGGCAAAGCCTTCTCATCCAAATCGAATGCGGGGTGATGCCATTCCTGCGGCCCGGCCGTTCCAAAAAAAACGAACAGCCCTTCCGTCTCCTTCAAATAGAAGGCGAAATCCTCCCCTGCCGGAGAAGGCGCCGGCTGAACAACAGTCAAACCGAGAGCCTCAGCCGTTAACGCGGCTTGATCAGCCCATTTCTGATCGTTCACGACTGCCGGCGGCCCTTCAATCCATTTTACTTGCGCCTTAGTCGCGAAAGCCGAAGCTACGCCATGCACGACCTGCTCGAAGCGCCCGCGAACCGTGGTGCGGACATGCTCGTCAAATGTGCGCAGCGTGCCGTCGAATACCGCCTTCTCCGGAATGATATTCCATGCCGTTCCCGCGTGCAGCCTTGTCACACTAACGACTGCGCTGTCAAGCGCGCTTACGCTGCGGCTGACGATCGATTGCAGCGCCGTAATCATATGAGCCGACGTTACAATCGGATCATTGCCGGCCTCAGGTACTGCTGCATGGCTGCCGCGGCCTTCGACCTCCACGGCGAAGCCGTCGGCTGCCGCCATGATCGGACCGCCCTTGATGCCGATCGTTCCGACCGGCAGGTCAGGCTTGTTATGCATGCCGAAGACCGCGTTCACGCCTTTCAGCGCTCCGCTTGCGATGAGCTGCCCCGCCCCCTTTGCCTTCTCTTCGGCGGGTTGGAATAGAAACCTCACCGTTCCTTGCAGCTCCTGCTCCCGTTTCTTCAGCAGGAAGGCTGTTCCGAGAATCGAAGCGGTATGAAAATCATGGCCGCAAGCATGCATCCTGCCGGGAATTTTAGAAGCAAACGGGAGCCCCGTCTCCTCCTGGATCGGCAGGGCGTCTATATCGGCACGAACCGCAACGACCGGTCCGCCGTTAAAACCTCCAACCTCAGCGATTACGCCGGTTTTGAGTCCATAATCGACAATCCGAATGCCAGCCTCCGTCAGCCAACCGCGTATGGAAGCCGTCGTCTCGAACTCCTCGTGGGACAGCTCCGGATTCTCATGCAGCTGACGCCTGATCGCTACTAGTTGCTGTTCAATCGTTTCAACCGGGAACCCGCTCATACTAATTCTCCTTCAAAGGCTTCCTTGAGCAGCTCAAAGGAACGAATGCGTTTGGCGAAATCAGGTATGATCGTCGTAAATACGAACTCATCCACACCGTATTGCTCTTGTATTTCTAGCAGCCGTTTGCGAACCGTTTCCTTCGTGCCTCTCGTAATATCCGCCTCTCTTTCTTCAGCCGTGTAGGTCTCGCCCGCTTGTCTGGCGAATTCCTGCGCTTGCTCAAGCGATCCGACATTGACCGTCTTGCCGCTTGCAAGCGTTACTCTCACGCTCTTGAAATGTCCCGCTAACGCATTCGCTTCCTCCTCTGAATCCGAAGCAATAACGGACAGAGCGAGTATCGTCTTCGGCTCTCCGCCAAGCGAGCGATTAAATTTATTCCGGTACGTATCGAGTGCTTTGCGAGCCGTATCCGGATCGTTGTTAATGAATAGGGCGAAAGCATACGGATAACCTTTCTCCGCAGCGAGCTCCGCACTCTTAACGCTGGTGCCGAGCAAATAGATGTCGGCAGGCTGCTTCGGCAGCGGGCTCGCTTCGAGACCCGCAAGCGGATGCTCTACGCCTGCCGGCGCATGGAGCAGCTGCTCAAGCTCCGTTAGCTTCTCATCCAAGGTAGCGGCTTCCGTTACGCCCTTCTGCAAAGCTTTCGTGGACCGGGGCAGACCGCCCGGCGCGCGGCCTATGCCCAGCTCAACCCTTCCCGGCGCCAATGAAGCAAGCACGTTGAAATTTTCCGCTACTTTATAAGGACTGTAATGCTGAAGCATGACGCCGCCTGAACCAATCCGTATCGATTTCGTTTGAGCCAGCAAATAAGCGATTAGCACCTCTGGCGAGGAACCCGCCATGCCTGGCGAATCATGATGCTCCGATACCCAGAAGCGCTCGAACCCCAGCGTTTCCGCCAGCTGTGCCAGCTTGACTGTATTGCCCAGTGCTTCCGCAGCTGTCTGCCCGGGAAAAATAATACTTTGATCCAGAATGCCAATTTTAAGTGACATATGGTTTCACTCCTCTATCGGTTAGATGGAATAGACACCTTCAGGTGTGATCCGCTTCAAAAATTGCTTCGTTCTTTCTTCTTTTGGATCATTAAAAATTTCGCTCGGCTTGCCTTCTTCAACAATGACGCCCCCATCCATAAACACAACGTGGCTGGCAACATCCTGCGCGAAGCTCATTTCATGCGTTACGATAATCATCGTAATGCCTTCTTTCGCGATTTTGCGAATAACGCCGAGCACCTCGCCAACGAGCTCCGGATCGAGCGCCGATGTCGGTTCATCAAACAGAATGACCTCCGGATTAAGCGCAAGGGCGCGGGCGATGCCGACGCGCTGCTGCTGCCCGCCTGAAAGCTCGCTTGGATACGCATCAAGCTTGCTTCCGAGCCCAACCTTCTCCAGCAGTTCGACGCTTTTTTGGCGA
>DATJKM010000083.1:0-5637 GCA_035491515.1 Candidatus Udaeobacter sp.
GTCTACACTGTACTGATCATATAAGAACGAAATAAAGCTAAAAAACAGATCTATTTCATGCCTTTTTCATCTATTCGAGGAAATAGATCTAAAATTTAGATCTATTTCCTTGATTCTCTGCTGAAATACTCGCTAAAGTACCTATATGCTGCATATAGATCTAAAAACTAGACCTAATTACCCCGAGAAAATTGAAAAGTAACCAAATAGATATAATAATTAGATTTAATCTCCCCTGTAACCGCAAGCTCGGATCTTTCACTTATAAACAAGATGCGCTGCTAGCACAAGCTCGGATCTTTCACTTGTAAACAAAATGCGCTGCAAGCGCAAGCTCGGATCTTTCACTTATAAACAAGATGCGCTGCAAGCGCAAAAAAGGTGAAGGAATTAATTCTCCCTTCACCTTTTCAATGTAAACCCTGTTACGCCCTAAACCCTTTCAAAAACCGAACAGCCTTGCTAATATCCGCCTCCGGATTAGTACCGACCTCGCGTTCGATCGTCAAATAACCGGTATAGCCGATCTCCTGAAGCGCCCGCAGGTAGGCTGGCCAATCCACGCCGCCCTCTCCGAGCGGAACCTCGCGGAACGCCGAGCCGGATTCGGCCATTACGGCAATTTTCTCATGGTCGAGCGATACCTCATAGCCATAATCTCCGTAGACGTCACGCGGGTCGATATGACCAAGCTTTACGCCATCCTTCGCATGGGTATGAACGATATAATCTTTCAAATTGTGGACGCCCTGAACGGGATCATCGCCCGTGACCATAACCATGTTGGCAGGGTCGAAATTTACCGCTACCCCCTTCGTGCCAAGGCCATCGAGGAAGGACTTCAAATGAGCGGAGGTTTCGGGTCCTGTCTCAATGGCGAAGTACGCGTTCATATCGCTTGCAAAACGGGCCAGTTCTTCACAGGCGGAATGCATCGTCTCGTAAACGCGGCTGTTCTTGTCGCCCGGCACGATTCCGATATGCGTTGTAATGATGTTTGTTCCAAGCTCCATGCCAAGCTCCATAATCCGCTTGGATTTATCGATCTTTGCGCGGTTTACCGCCGGGTCCTGAAAACCGTGGCCGCCCAAATCGCCGACTAAGGCGGAAATATCGAGGCCAAGCGCCTCGATATAGGACTTCCATTCTTTTCTCGCCGCTGCTCCGAGGTTAGCCGGATCCAGCTCGCCGTGCACAGCGTACATTTGTACGCCATCCGCACCTACCTGCTTCGCTTTGAGCAGGCCTTCCTTCACCCCAACCTGAAAGCTGTCCACGATAACGCCAATTTTATTCGTTATAATAGGCAATGCCATATCCGCCTCGCTCCTTCGGTTATAGTTCATTCCATACGCGCTTTACGAATTCGAAGCCAAGCCTCGTTCCAAGCCGGCATTCCTCCAAGCCTTCAAACTCGATGGAAATAAAATCATTGTAGCCGCTTTCCTTCACCAGACGCAGCACTTGCTGCATCGCGATATCGCCATGCCCGACGATTGCGCCGCGCAGCCAGTTGCCGCTCGACGACTTAAACCAGCCTTCGCCCAGCTTTACCGTAGACGGACGATAATAGAAATCCTTGATATGCACCATGGAAGCAAAGCTAATATTGTTTGCGACGGCAGCGGCGGGATTCTCATCCACGCATAGGAAGTTGCCTACGTCCAGCGTCGTCCTAAAGTTCGGACGGTCTACTGCCTTAACGAGCGCCTGCACGCGGTCGCTGTGCTGAATATAATAGCCATGATTCTCTACGCTAGTTGTAATGCCGAATGGGGCTGCATAGTCCGCGACAGCTTGGCAAGCTGCAGCCAGCCTCGGCAGCTCCCCGAGGAAGTTTGAAATCGATAAATCGTTCGACGATGCCACATCATGACGCATCTTCTTCACGCCGAGCGCTGCCGCGATATCCACCTCATGCTTCAAGCGTGCAAGCTCCTGCTCGTACTGCTCCTCGTTCAAGCCGGAAAAATTCGCGCCTACCGCATAGTTGGACAGCTCGATTCCGCTCTCCTCCGCCTGCTTCTTAATGACTTCGATTAACTCCGGATTTTCGGTGAGGTTGAAGCCCATCGGTACGATTTCCGCATGCTCCGCGCCAATAGATGCTATATATGCGATAGCTTCCCGGATCGTCATTTCGCCGCTATTAAGAGCATTGTATAAGCTGTACGTGCTGATCCCCAGCTTCATAGACGAACCTCCGCCCCTTTCGCTGCCGATTCATAAATACCGACCAGTATTTTCATGATTTCCACGCCATCCTCAACAGGACTGATCGGCTGCCGGCCGTTTGATACGCAGTCGATGAAATGGTCGATTTCATTCTGGAAAGCTCCCACGAAATCGAAGCCTTTATTGTCCGTCTGCGGATATACGTTTAAGATCGTGTCGTTCTGTTCCGTTACAATAACCGTCTCCGGATCGATCTCAAAGCCGCCTTTCTCCCCGTAAAGCTTAACCGCGGACTCATTTGACTTGGCATGCAGCGTGAAGCTGACATCGACGAGCAGCGAAGCCCCGTTCTCGAAGCGGATGAGCGCATTCGCCAAATCCTCGACTGTATTTTTGCTCGCATCGAAATCGGCCGCTTGGTAATAGCTTAAATTTTTGACATTCGAGCGATTGCCAAGCTTGCGGTAAGTGTTCGCGCTAACCGATACCGGCTTTGGCCGCCCCATCATATACCAGCACAGGTCGATGACATGAACGCCAACATCAATGAGCGGCCCTCCGCCCGAACGTTCGATATCGGAGAACCAGCCGCCCGGATTGCCTAATCGCCTAAGCGTCGACGCTTTGGCAAAATAAATTTCGCCAAACTCTCCTCTGTCTACCATTGCACGCAGCAGCTGCGCGTTCGTATCGTAACGGCGGACGAATCCGACCTGAAGCAGCTTGCCCGATTTTGCAACGGCCTCTTGTATGAGAAGCGCATCCCCGACGGTGCGGCATAGCGGCTTCTCGACCAGCACATGCTTGCCCGCTTCAAGTGCGGCAATGCTAATTTCAGCGTGCGTATTGTTCCACGTACATATGCTGACCGCTTCAATTACCGGATCGGCAAGCAGCTCGCGGTAATCGGTATAAACCTTTTCCGCGCCGTATTTCTCAGCCGCCGCCCTAGCCCGCTCCTCGTTCAAATCGCACACCGCGTAAAGGATCGCATTCGTGTTTTTCTTATAGGAATCTAAATGGAATGACGAGATAGAGCCTGTTCCAATAACCGCAATTTTTACCGGCTTCATTGCTAATCTCTCCTTTGATTGTATCGCATGGATTTGCATGTCTATACTTTCGTATTATAATGGTTTCAACATGCAACTCCATGTAAAGCTGTGCGGTTTGTTTGTACAATTGTGCTATCCTGATGAGGAGGTCGAGCAAGGTGGAGAAATTCGAAGAGCTGCGCGAGCCCATGGACATGCCTGATCCGCATTTTCCGATCAAGCTGCACCGGAACGCCTTCGACCAGCAGGGAGTAGTCATTTTCCCGCATCACTTTCATGAGCATCTTGAGTTTCTATATATTGTTACGGGTGAAGCCTACATTGAATGCGGCTCAACGACGATTATGGCTTCCGCAGGAGATCTTATCGTCGTGAACAGCAACGAGCTGCATTACGGAATCAGCATGTCGTCGAATTTGTACTACTATGCGCTCATTGCCGACATTTCCTTGCTGCACAGCCAGTCGGTGGACGCCGCCGAAACCAAATTCATTACGCCGATCACGCAGAACCGCTTGCTGCTGCGAAATGATATCGGCGACGACAGCAAAGTAACCTCCTGCATGCTTGCTATAATCCATGAGCTGGAGCAGCGGGAGTTCGGTTATGAGCTTGCCATCAAGTCGGAATTGTACCGGTTGCTGACGCTGCTGCTGCGCGCTCATGTCGCCACCGTGCTTACGCAGGACGAATATGCCGAGCGCATGAAAAACATCGAGCGGTTCGCGCCTGTCTTCCAATACATCGAGAAGCATTACAAGGACGAGCTGTCCGTCGATATGCTGGCGGGCATGGCAAACCTGAGCCGCTACCACTTCAGCCGCCTGTTCAAAGAATTGAGCGGGCATACGGTAACGGAATACGTTACGATGACCCGTCTCGGCAAAGCCGACTATTTGCTGCGCCACAGTTCGCTGTCGGTATCGGAGGTTGCAGCCGCAACGGGCTTTAATGACATCTATTACTTTAGCAAAACGTTTAAGAAGCACAAAAAAGTTTCCCCGTCATCGCTCCGGGGAAACCGATTGTAATCATAACTGTTGGTGGATTACTGCATGCTTCTCACTTATTGCATAGTGCTGCTTTTAAATAGCATCGCTGCCTGCCATAACAAATCAGAACCTAGTCTGTTCCCTGAGGCTATACTGTATAAATGCTGGATAGATAGCGGTTTTTCTGTCTTTTAGAGGCCTATATTGTACTTCTGCAGGATGGCAGGCTATAACTCGCTGAATTGTCACCAAACCAAGCTCCTATCCTGCAAACCTGCAATATAGCTCCTACTCCGGGGCATAAATAGGATAAGTTCCTGCATTTATGCAGGATAGCATTCTAATATATGCCGATCATGCTTATATACGGCTGCCGCTCTTCCTTATGCATCTATTATTTCCGGCCAAAATCAGCTTTAATTTCTCCCCACTCCTCGGTATTCCATTTCAAAACCTTATTCGTATACGTATGCGTTTGAAGCCACTTGACCGCCTCATCCGTCAGCTCCCATATTTTCGCTGTCGAGGCATCCCGCTTTAAGGTCGAGGCTACCTTCTTATTGCGAAGCCAGCTGAGCGCCGTTCTGGAATCGCTGTAGATCGTTTTATCGCTGCCCTTCTCCTTCAAATAGGAAAGAGCATGTACGATCGCGATAAACTCGCCCAAATTATTCGTTCCGTTCGGAATCGGGCCGACATAAAATAAAATCTCGCCGGTCTGCGTATCGACGCCTTTGAACTCAACGGGACCCGGGTTGCCCCTCGTGCCCACGTCAACGGATATACTATCGTAGTCGATGGATGCCGCTTCCGCTTGCAGCAAGACAGGCTGCTTCAAACTGGTGCCTATTTTGGCGCCTGCAGTTTCCTTGCCCTTACCCCAATGATTGCGCCAGCCCTCCTTAAACGCCGCATCCGCGAGCGGCTTCGTCTCGAAGGACTTATACTTCGCATCCTGCACACCGCTCACCTGCGCCTGGCATTCCGGCCAAGACGTAAACACGCCAGTCTTCTTGCCAACCCAAACCACATAATATTTCCCTTTTGCCATTCGTCTGAAATACCACCTTCATTTTAGTTGAGACACAAACGGCTCTCCATCGCATCCGCTTTGTTTATTTTACCATCGCCGCGATCAAAATCGAGCATCAGATAAAATCCTCAAAAGCTAAATAATAAACCGGATAATTGGGAAGCTGCTTAAAGCAAAGTTTATTTGCGATCGCAATCGAATCCTTGCGAAAATATTCTGTCGTCCAATGCGGTGTCCCGCCGAGACTGAGACATTTATTGATGAACGCCGCTGCCATTGCAGTCGCAAGCCCTTTGCCTCGGTGCTCAGGCGCATACGTGTTAATACCGATTTCATACTCATCTGCGCTTACAAAAACGGATATACATGTACCGATCACTAC
>DATJKM010000084.1:0-5015 GCA_035491515.1 Candidatus Udaeobacter sp.
TTAGGGCACGCCATATTTCTTCTGAATGCCGATGTGGCGGAATGGCAGACGCGCGCGACTCAAAATCGTGAGGGAAACCGTGGAGGTTCGAGTCCTCTCATCGGCACCAAAATTTCAAACACAAACTCTTAAGATCAATCGATCTTAGGAGTTTTTTTATTTATATCTGCTTTATTTGAACAGGGTACAGCAAATCCACGAGGGAAGCCCGTTGAAAAATGCAATAATCCCGTTTATAATAACAGAAATTTCCACGATAGATGGGAGGAAGGAACCGTGTCGACAGAGTATCAGGTAAGTGAACTGTCCGAAATTTCGGGAAATAATCTAAAAAATCTCACAAGGCTTTTAGTAGATGTTGTTGATGGGGGGGCTTCAATTGGATTTTTACCGCCTTTAAGTCAAGCCGACGCGGTTGTATTGGTCAGGGATAATCAGCGATTATAAGCGCTTATCATAGTCTGTAACCATTCTTATTTAGGAGGCGCGGCATTATGGATGATTTCAATTTTAATCCCTTATTGCTTTCTATTCCAGAGAGCTTTGAAAGCAATCGTCTGCTCATTCGTGCACCATTATGGGGTGACGGTATCAAGCTGAATGAGGCTGTTATTGCAAGCAGAGACGAACTAAAGCCTTGGATGCCATGGGCACAAACTATTCCCACAGTCGAGGAATCCGAAGTTGTCGTAAGGCGCGCTCGATTAAAATATTTGGAGCGCACGGATCTGATGCTGCTGCTGATTTCGAAGGAAACTGGTCAATTAATAGGCAGCAGCGGTCTTCATCGAATAGACTGGCAATCACGAAAATTCGAAATCGGTTATTGGGTTCGTTCAGCTTTTAGTGGTAAGGGCTATATTACGGAAGCAGCTGAAGCGATTACAAATTTTGCTGTCCAGGAATTAAAGGCCAATCGCGTTGAGATTCGTTGTGACTCTCGAAATACAAGAAGTGCGCGTGTAGCGGAACGATTAGGCTATACGTTAGAAGGCATTCTTCGCAACGAAAAATGCGCTGTCGACGGTTCGCTCCGAGATACAATGGTATTTTCCAAAGTTCGGGGCCGGGAGATTTGCGAGTGCCCTTAGTGTATTAATGATTTGTATTTTGTTCTATTTTGACTTCGAGCTCAAAATACTTGATCATATGTTTTTGAATTTATAGAAGTTTCCATGTAATATAGGGGTAAATCGATAAAGAAGCGCAACCCTCATAAGGAGTGAACACACGATGGGCAACAAAACCTTTACACTAAACGAAGCTAACGAGCTATTGCCCCAATTGAAAGAGGATTTACTGCAGCTGCAGCAATTAACGGCGCAGTTCGAGAATCAGTATTTGAACTACCAGAAGGAGAAGGCGGCTTATGAGCAAGCTTATGTTCCTGGTCAAGGAAGCAGGGACCCTTTCTTTGAGCAGGAGAGCCAGCTGGAATTTTTGAAGATCGAGGCTGATCTGTTGATTGAAAACTTTTCACGAAAAGGCGTGCTTTTGAAAATGATTAATCCCGGCTTGATTGACTTTCCCGCAGTGCTTAATGGCGAGGATATTTTAATTTGCTGGAAGGAAGGGGAACAGCATATTAGTCATTATCATGGCTGGCATGATGGTTTTGTTGGCAGGAAGCCGTTTCCGGAAGGCGGAAGATAAGCGGATCGTTCATAATTCAAGACGTCGCCCGTTTTTTATTTTAAAACAAACGCTGCCGTAACCGGATTAAGGTTGCTGTTCTCTAATTTTAAATCCGTGCCATGCAGCTATAGGCTAAGCAGACCCGATATTTTTAATATTTTTTTACCCATGCGATCACTCCTTCCATTATTTTTTTCATTGTTTCAAGGATATAAGCTTGTTACTGGAAATGTACCATGATATGGAACGGTAAACTATATAAGTTGAACGAAAGAATTTCATTCTTATCGGTTGGGTCATCGCGTGCTATCGATCAGTATAAATCCCTATATTGTATTTTCACAGGATAGAAGACCGTTTTCATTGAAACGAGATCCCTATATTGTATTTTGTACAACATAGAGACCTACATTTCATCCAAAAGCCGAAAATTGCAGCTTTTTATTGCAAATGTGCAGGATAGAGCAGGATTTGTCGCAAATAAGGGATAAGTTATTGCTATTTTACAGGATAGCGATTCAATTGATGGTAGTTCGAGGCAGCTTAAAGCAGGAGCTGCATTCATCGATCATTTACAACTAATTAGAATGAGAAAATCCTGCTATACGCGGCTCACACCTATCGTCAAACTCAACAAAGAGAGTCTGTTCCTATGTGCGACTAGTAATTTTTAGGGCGCTTTGCAGCAAGTCAGTCAAGGAAGAAAAGGAGCGGAGCGGCATGTCGGGTGTAATCTCGAAGGCGATTCATATTTTGGACCTTCTGCTTCCGCAAGGAACGGAGAAAGAAATGAGTGTCACGGAATTGAGCAGGGAGCTGGACATGCCCGTGCAAAGCGTGCACCGGATTTTGGCCTCCTTAGTGGAGCATGGGTTCGCCGCTCAAAATCCGAAGACGAAGAAGTATAAGCTAGGCCTGTCGATTATGAAATATGGCTTCCTGATGTGGGACAGCTTAATGCTGCGCACAGTAGCGAGACCTTTCATGGAGGAGCTTTCGCAGAAAACGAAAGAAACCATCTACCTGGCTACCCGTGAAAATGGGGAAGGCGTCTATATCGATTCGGTCGATTCGCCGCAGGTTTTGAAAATATCCGAACCGATCGGACTAAAGCTGCCCTTATTTATCGGCGCTTCGAATCGGGTTATCCTCGCTTATTTGCCGAGAAAGACACAGGAAGCGTTATTGGAGGAAGTCGATTGGGAGGCCGTGCCTTCGCTGCGGCCCATGTCGCGGGAATATATAGAGGAAGAGATTCTTACCATCCAAAAGCAAGGTTATGCCATAACAGAAGGCGAGGCAACAGCGGGAACGACCGGTATTGGCGCTCCGATTTTTTCTTACGATAACATGGTGATCGGCTCTTTAAATGTGGCAGGACCTTCTCTGCGGTTTACTGATGAGACCATTCCGAAAAATAGCTTCCTCGTTAAGAAATATGCGGACCTGATATCGAACGAACTTGGGTATCGTTATAAGCTGATACGGTAAGGCTATTTTTTTATGTAGAGTATCCCATTATTCGGGAAAGCTATATTACGTATACCGAATAATGGGATTATAATAAACCTTAATAACCGCATATTGCGTACATTGGGGGAGAACCGTACGATGAATATCCTTGCTTTCAAACACTTTGCTTTCGATGATGATTATGCGTTCCGTTCATGGGCAAGCCTTGGAGGACATCGCCTCGACATACGTGATCCTTCAGTTGAAATAAATTCGGAATGGTTGGATGAAATGGATCTGCTCATTATTTGCGGCGGACCGATGAGCGTCTATGAGGATGAGCGTTATTCTTGGCTTGCTTCCGAGAAGCAATTCGTAGGGCAGGCGATACAGCTTGGCAAAAAAGTGCTCGGAATTTGCTTCGGCGCCCAGATGATAGCCGAATTATTAGGCAGTCCTGTGTACAGGAATGCCTACAAGGAAATTGGCTGGCATACGATCAAACGGACGCAGGAGCGACACTCATGGCTGGAGGGTTTGCCTGAGCAGCTTGTATCGTTCCAGTGGCACGGCGACACCTTCGACCTGCCGGAGGGAACGCGATTGCTCGCTTATTCGGAGGCATGCAAGGTACAGGCATTTGCTTACCTTGAGCATGTGCTTGGGCTGCAATTTCATTTGGAGACGACGCCGGCCTGCATGGAATCGATGTTCGCGCACTGGTCCTCCGAGCTTATCGATGCGCCTTACATTCAGACGGCAGAGCGGATTCGGCAGCAATTCGGACAAAGCGGGCAATCGATAAAAGCTCTTCATCATATATTAGATCGAATTCACCTTCAAGCCATTGAAACGGAGGAGGGAGTAACATGATGCCTTGGCTAAAGGAAGGGGGCGGAACAAGGATGAAACACAACCGTCTAGGAAATTCGGAGCTGTACGTCAGTGAGATCGGTCTTGGCTGCATGTCGCTCGGGACGGATAAGGAAAAGGCGATAGCCCTCGTGCATGAAGCGATCGATGGGGGCATTAATTTTCTCGATACGGCTGATCTTTATGATGAAGGGCTTAACGAGGAGATCGTCGGAGAGGCGATTCGCGGACGGCGTTCGGCTATCATACTTGCGACGAAGGTCGGCAACCGCTGGGAGCCCGGGAAGGAAGGCTGGACATGGGATCCTTCCAAGGCGTATATCAAGTCGGCTGTGAAGGACAGCTTAAGAAGGCTCCAAACGGACTACATCGACCTGTACCAGCTGCATGGCGGTACGCTAAACGATCCGATCCCGGAGACCATCGAGGCTTTCGAGGAGCTTAAGCAGGAAGGACTCATTCGTTATTACGGCATTTCTTCGATTCGGCCGAACGTCATCCGGGAGTATGCGGAGCGGTCGAATATCGTCAGCATAATGAGCCAATATAGCATTTTGGACAGAAGGCCCGAGGAGGAGGTATTGCCTTTGCTGGCGGAGAAGGGGATCAGCTTAATAGCCCGCGGTCCGGTGGCAAAAGGGATTTTAACCGGTAATGGCGCAGCGAAAGCGGAAAAGGGTTATTTGGATTACGGCAAAGAAGAGCTGTCGGCTTTACGTGCTGCATTGCTCCTTGTAGGAGGCGGCTCCAGCGATATGGCGCATACGGCAATCAGATATGCGTTAGCCAATCCGGCTGTAGCTTCGGTCATTCCAGGGGCAAGCTCGGCGGCTCAACTGCTGCATAATATTGACGCGGGCCGTGCTCAGGCTCTGACGTCAAACGAATTAGAAGCTATTCGGAGTTTGAGCAGAAGCAATCGCTATGAACAGCACCGTTAAAATATTTTATGTGGAAAATGGCAGCTAAAGTAATCATTTACAGAACAAACGTTCTGCGTTATGATCTTTGCGTAGGTCATTTTTCCATTTAATTGTATGGGGAAAAAGCTGCCT
>DATJKM010000085.1:0-3823 GCA_035491515.1 Candidatus Udaeobacter sp.
GCAGGAACAATATTTATGGTTCAGTACGAACAAAGGAAAAACGTTTAAATCTTACCGGGACGACCCTATTTTGCCGAATCCGGGTACAGCAAATTTTAGAGATCCGAAAGTGATTTGGGATCACCAAGCTCATAAATGGGTGATGGCCATGGCGGAAGGAACGAAAATAGGTTTTTACGAATCTCACAATTTAAAAGATTGGCACTATACAAGCAGCTTCTTTACGGAAAATATCGGAATTGTGGAGTGCCCCGATCTTTATTTGATGCGGGCGAATGACGGCACATTTAAATGGATTGTTGGTGCCAGCGCAAATGGTAAATCGGTAGGAAAACCAAACACCTACGCCTACTGGACTGGCAACTTTAATGGAATGGAATTTGTCCCGGATCATCATGAACCCCAGTGGTTAGATTATGGCTTTGATTGGTATGGAGCTGTAACGTTTGAAGAGGGGAAAGACAGCGATAAATACAATGCTCGTTATGCTTTGGCCTGGATGAATAATTGGGATTATCCCCATAGTATGCCAACGCTGAAAGAAGGTTTTAATGGAACGGATTCCATTGTTCGTCAAATTAAATTAAAACAAGAAGGGAATCGTACGTATCGTTTGGTTTCGCAACCAATTGAAGCATTAAATCAATTGACAAGTTCAACGGATTCCTTTAAACAAATAACAGTTAATGGCTCTGCAACGCTTCATGTAACAGGCGATACGTACCAGCTTGATACCGATATATCTTGGTCGGAGATCAAGAATGTTGGATTAAGGCTTCGAGAATCAACCAATAAAACCCGCCATGTGGATATTGGAATTTTTGCAGAAGGTCAGTACTCTTATGTCAATAGAGCTTTTACAGGGCAGCCCGACGAGAGTAACAGATATCTTGAAAGCAGAGCGCCATTTGATGTGAAACGGAAGAATGTTCACTTAAAGATCCTAATCGATAAAACAAGTATTGAAGTTTTTATAGATGATGGTTTAATCGTTTTTTCCAATGAAATTTTCCCGGAAATAAACGATAAAGCCATTACCCTTTTTTGTGAAGGCGGAACCGCGGTCTTTAAAAATGTTGTAATCAAGCACTTCAACAAAGACTAGACTAGCGGACAACTTGTTGTAAATTTAAGACGCAAGCCGAAACGGCTTGCGTTTTTTTGTGTTTTTGCAGAAAGAGAAAGTCGAATAGGGTGTTCAGCTGCGCCATACAATGGTTATAAGGAACTAGGCGCCGGATGATGGGATTTCGAAGGGAGGACGACATGAAAAAAATCCGGATTGGAGCAGGACAAGGATTTTATGGGGATTCCCTTTTGCCCGCAATCGAGACGGCGAAGAATGGGAATGTCCAATATTTATGCTTCGATAGTCTGGCTGAATTAACGCTGGCCATCCTGCAGAAGGACCGGCAGAGAGACCCTGCTAAGGGATATGCCAAAGATATTTCCGTTACGATGAAGGAGCTGCTCCCTCTTGTCAAAGAGAAGGGCATGAAAATTCTGACCAATGCAGGGGGAATGAATCCGCTGGGAGCTCAGCAGGAGGTACTGCGTATTGCGGGCGGGCTTGGCATGGATGGGCTTAAAGTGGCGGTGGTTACTGGCGATGACGTCTTAGATCAATTGGAGGAATGGAAGCAGCAAGGGCTGCCGCTTGCCCACATGGAGGATGGCAGAGATGCAGCGTCCATTAGCAGCCGCATCGTATTTGCCAACGCCTACTTGGGAGCGGGTCCCGTCGTGGAAGCGCTTCGGCAAGGAGCTGACGTGATCGTGACCGGACGAACGACCGATTCCGCTCTATTTCTTGCTCCGCTCATCTATGAATTTGGCTGGGGAGAGGAGGATTGGAACCGCTTGGCTCAAGGCCTGTTGATGGGCCATCTCATGGAGTGCTCCGGGCAGGCGGCGGGCGGCAATTTCAGCGGGAACTGGCAAGCTGTTGAACATTTAGACCTTATCGGCTTTCCGGTAGCGGAAGTCCAGGAGGACGGACAATTTATTATAACGAAGACGGAAGGAACGGGCGGGCTGGTTTCGGTAGATACCGTAAAGGAGCAGCTGCTGTATGAGATTCACGATCCAGCGGCTTATATAACGCCTGATGTTGTACTGGATCTTACGGAAGTTCAATTGCAGCATGCCGGCGAGAATCGGGTTCGGGTGACTGGCGCTCTTGGAAAAGAACGCCCCGATACGCTTAAGGTTGTCATGGGCTATACGGACGGATGGCTCGGGCAAGCGATATGGGGCTATTCCTGGCCGGACGCATTAGAGAAGGCAAGGGCAGCAGACCGGATTATCCGCAGCCAGATGCAGCGGATGGGCTTGCAATATGAAGAAGTCCATACGGATTACCTCGGCTATAATTCCTTGCATGGGCCGCTCGCGAAGGAGCCATCCGAGGAGCTGAACGAAGTGTATTTGCGAATGGCCGTGCGCGCCGGAAGCAGGGAAGAAGCAGCCAAGCTGGGCAGACTCGTTCCTCCGCTTATGCTCAGCGGTCCACCTTCTATGGGCGGATTTCTTGGTATGCTGAAGCCGCGCGAGCTGCTTGGGATGTGGTCTTGTCTCGTTCCTCGGGCTATCGTTGAAAGCAGGGTTCAGGTGAGCGTATTGGAGGTGTAAGCGATGGCACAGGTACAGCTTCGGCATATTGTGCAGGCGCGCTCCGGCGATAAAGGGAACACCATAAATATCGCGGTTTTTGCTCCAAACGCATCCCTTTATGAAGTGCTGGTCAGAGAAGTAACTGCTGAACGGGTAAAGGCGCATTTTGACGGATTAGTGGTTGGAGAAGTGAACCGTTATTTAGTGCCGAAGCTGCTGGCGATGAATTTGGTTTGCAAGGGAGCCTTAAGCGGGGGCGGCTCGGCGACCATGCGAATGGATAATCTCGGCAAATGTTACGCCGCCAGCTTCATGCGGATGGAAATCGAAGTCGAGGACAGCGTAAATCTCTCCCAGTCATAATTAGAGAGGTTGTGAGCTTATGCATTTTGAATTAACGGCAGAGCAGTCGATGATCAAAGATTTGATCCATGATTTTGCGCAATCGGAGGTTGCTCCGGGGGCGGTCGAAAGAGACCGCACAGGTGCTTTTCCAGCCGAAATATTCGGGAAATTAGCAAAGCTCGGACTCATGGGTCTTCCATTTCCTGAGCAATACGGGGGCGGAGGAGCCGATACGATAAGCTTTGCCATCGTCGTGGAGGAGTTAAGCCGGGTCTGCGCATCCACGGGAATTACCTATTCCGCGCATATTTCTTTAGGGGGAGCGCCGCTTGAGCGTTTTGGAACGGAGGAGCAAAAGGTTAACTTTCTGACTCCCTTGTGTCTGGGAGAGTATTTAGGCGCTTTCGGGCTGACCGAGCCGGATGCCGGATCCGATGCGGGCGGAACAAGGACGGCTGCTGTCAAAGACGGGGACCAATGGGTGATCAGCGGAACCAAATGTTTTATTACCAATGCCAGCTATGCCCATAATCTCGTCCTGACCGCCGTAACCGACCGGTCCAAAGGAACGAATGGCATAAGCGCTTTTATCGTGCCGACGGATGCGCCTGGTTTTACCGTGCTCAATCCGTATGAGAAGATGGGGCTGCACGCTTCGAATACGACCGAGCTTGTACTTGACCGGGTGGCTGTACCGAAAGAATACCTGCTGGGCATAGAAGGAAACGGCTATAAACAGTTTCTGGCTGTGCTGGACGGCGGAAGAATAGGAATCGGCGCTATGGCAGTCGGAATTGCGCAGGGCGCATACGAGAAATCACTCCAATATGCGAAGCAGAGAAAACAATTCGGGAGTTCTTTATCT
>DATJKM010000086.1:0-7542 GCA_035491515.1 Candidatus Udaeobacter sp.
ATATGAAGGCCGCAGTCAATACGAGCGCGAGTGTCTGCATCGTTTGGCTCCATAAGCCGAGATTTTCGATAATAAGCAGACCGATAAGCGTAAATAATGCCATTTTCCACTTGCCGATATACCAAGCTATAAGGGTAAATATAATGATAAGGACCAGCGGCGGAAACCAATTAAGCGCTGTATCCAGTCCGTTTACGGTTTCGCCGACTACGGTACGAATCAATTGAAAGAACGGGTCCAAATGAGCTTCAAGCCAAGCTTCGAGCCATTCGATCCAGCCGGCTAACGGGATTTTAGGCAGATTCATGACGTTCACCTGCCTCTATTACAGAATTTCCGGCTAATGCAGCCAGAACCGCTCCTTTGATGACGATGCCTTTCAGGCGTCCTTTGTCATCAATGATGGATACGGGGAATTTCGAATTGCTCATTAATTCAAACAATTCATTAAGCAGAGTGTCCGGCAGGGCGGAAGGCGCTTCACGCTCCATCGCTTCTTCCAGCTTTAAGCCGTTTTTTATCGCGTTAGCCGCATCCTCTGCGGTTATAACACCAAGCAGCTGCATCCCTTTGTCGACTACATACAGGCTCGACACTCCGCGGTCCCGCATCAATTGCAAGGCTACGCGCGGACCCTTCTCTATCGTAATGGTCTCGGGCTTGACCATGACATGCGATGCAGTAAATACTTTAGACAAATCGACGTCCTCGACGAAGCGCTCTACATATTTGTTGGCAGGCTGCATCAATATTTCTTCGGGCGAACCGATTTGGACGACGCTGCCGTCTTTCATCAAAGCGATTTGATCTCCGATTCGAAGAGCCTCGTTCAAGTCATGTGTGATGAATATGATCGTTTTTTTCATTTTGGACTGGAGCTCAAGCAGCTCATCCTGCATATCCTTCCGAATAAGCGGATCAAGCGCGCTGAATGCTTCGTCCATCAACAGTACATCCGGATCATTAGCGAGCCCTCTTGCAAGTCCGACACGCTGCTGCATGCCGCCGCTTAATTGATCGGGATAGCTATTCTCCCAACCCTTCAACCCGACAAGCTCCAGTGAATCCATCGCCATCGCTCTGCGCTTCTTCTTGTCGATGCCTTGAACCTCAAGCCCATATTCAATATTTTGAATAACGGTGCGATGCGGAAAGAGCGCGAACTTCTGAAATACCATACCCACATTTTTTCTTCTAAACTGCCGAAGCTGCTCGGGAGACATGCGGAGTACGTCTATCCCGTTAAACAGCACTTGGCCTAGCGTAGGCTCGATCAAGCGATTGAGCAGACGGACAAGTGTCGACTTGCCGCTGCCGGACAAGCCCATAATAACGAATATTTGTCCTGCTTCAATGGAGAAGCTGGCTTGGTTAACCCCAACCGTGAGCTTCGTTTCTGCAAAAATTTTCTCTTTCGACCATCCTTTATCCAGCAGCGGGATCGCCTTTTTCGGATCAGCTCCGAAAATTTTGGTTAGCCTCTTGGCTTCTATAATCGCCATGTTATGCCCCCTTGTGGAATATTTCGACTCCCATAAGTGTAGGTGGTTATCTTTGTAAAGGTCAAAAGGCGTGAGCCATCGTATAGTTTGTACAGTTATAACTTTACGTACTTTACATACGGTATACTCCTGATAACTCCCTTTTTCATGTCAAAGGCTTTCTTTACATATGGACGGCCCTTTGATTACAATAATTGATGTAGGCATGATAGGGGGAACGACACTCCTCAGGAGGAACGACATGAATGAACTTGCAGATTTAACAGAAGAGCAGCTCACAAAGCTTCATAATACGCGACGCCGCGTCATTGAATCGATCGGAAAAAACATGGACTTGTACGGTATTACATTATCTATTGGTCATCTATACGGGAATATGTACTTTAATCGTGAGCCGGTTACGCTTGATGAGATGAGTCAGACGATGGGAATGAGCAAGACGTCGATGAGTACAGGCATGCGGACGCTGCATGACTTGAAGATGATAAATAAAGTATGGGGCAAGGGGTCCAGAAAAGATTTATACGAGGTCGAGCCGAATTGGCATCAGAACTTTGCGGATTTCTTCTCGATTAAATGGAGAAAAGCAGTCGAGCAGAACATGAGCGCTTTAAACCGTTCAATGAAGGAAATTGATGCATTAAAGCTGCAATATGAGAGAGATCAAGCATTTCTTGACGTGCTCGAGAATGACACGCAGAAGATTGACGAGGCGTTAAAGTATTACAGATGGCTGGAACGTCTAATCGATTCGTTTGAGACCGGGGACATTTATAAATTTATACCGCTAGAGGAATAAGGATTAGGGCATGGGATTTGCTTATGTTGGCAATAAAGGTCTGAGCGTCATACGCTTAGACCTTTATTTTGTTTGTTTAAGAGCAGCAGCCGCTTTGGATTTATTGATGCGGAGCAAGCGCTGCGGGATGATTTTGATGTGCAGATTATGGTAAGCTTACATCCATAACTATTGAATAAGGGGACGACCAAATCGATGAATGATCGCTTGAGTGCCAGCATGAATCCATTGATCGTTACGAATGGAAAGGTAATATTGCCGGATAAAATAGTGGAGGCAGACGTAGCTCTTGTGGATGGGCGAATCGACGCTATCCTTGAAGGTGAAGAGGCTGCCCGGAATTGGAGACGACTGCATCCCGGCTCTGCATTGGTTGATGCGGCAAAGCAATATGTGCTGCCGGGCCTTATCGACATCCATTGCGATGCGATTGAGAAGGAAGTACAGCCCCGGCCGAATACGTTGTTTCCGCTCAATATGGCTTTGTTGGAGTTCGAACGGAAGCTGCCGGTGCACGGCATAACGACGATGTACCATTCGTTATCGCTTGGCGTAGGGTTAAGCTTGCGGGGTGATCATTTGCTGACCGGGATGGTCGAGCATATTAACAGCTATCGAAGCAAGCGGTCCATGATTCGCAACCGGATTCACTTGCGATTCGAAGTATCCCATTTGGCCGGTATGCCCATCGTGGAGCGGTACTTGAACGAGAAAGCAATCGACTACTTGTCATTTATGGATCACTCGCCGGGGCAAGGGCAGTATCGCGAGCCAGGTTCGTTTGAACGTTACGTTATGAAGAATCAGGGTGTAAGCGTCGATGAGGTACGTGTCATTGTGGAGGAGTTGCTTCAGCGGAGACAGCTTGTAAACGGTGAGCATTTGCTGCAATTGAGCAAGCTTGCTGCAAAGCGCGGCATTGCTATCGCATCGCATGATGATGATTCGGTTGAAAAAATAGAAGAGTCTGTCGGCTACGGCGTTTCCGTCTGCGAATTTCCGATTAATTTGGAAACAGCCAAGCATGCTTCTGAGCGGGGGCTGAAGGTTTGCGTAGGCGCGCCGAATGTAGTCAGAGGAGCATCGCATGATAAAAATTTAAGGGCAGTCGATGCTATTGCTGCTGATGCGGCCGACATTTTATGCTCCGATTATCATCCTTCCTCCATGCTGGCTGCGGTGTTCAAGCTGGCTGATGAAGGGATAGCTGCTTTGCCGTCTGCGGTACGTATGGTAACGCTGCATCCTGCTCAGGCATTAGGCACAGGCAGCGAGCTTGGTTCCATAGAGCTCGGCAAAGCAGCCGATCTAATCATTGTGGATCGCTATGACGGCCAGCCTTGGGTAACGAATACAATCGTCGGCGGCCAGATCGTTTATAGAGCGGCAGTCCGTTATTAAGACGGAGTAGGATTAGCGAACTCGGAATCGTGAAGATGCTTATACAAGGAATCGACCATTCTCCCTTGCTCTGTCTCTGAGGATTGCTGCCAGATCATTTCAAATAGTACGCCGAGTCCGGGCAGCGCACGTTCGTCTGCGCCAACGGAATCTCCAATGACTTCCGAAAGCTCTTCGGCTGAATTATCCTGCACACGCATTACGATCGCTTGACGCAAATCAACAGTTTTCAAATGAAACAACCTCCTACTGCATTCGGATTTACTTATTTAATATGTCCAGCGCTTGCCGCTTTCATCCGAATGTGCAAGCTATGGTATACTGATGAGATCACCTACATCAATCATCCTGTAAGGAGGATTTTGTAAAGATGGCGAAAAAACAGTACGCAGTAATCGGAATGGGCCGTTTCGGCTCCAGCGTTGCGAAAGCTTTGACGGAGATGGGCTTCGAGGTGCTGGCAATCGACTCGAACGAGCAACGCGTTCAGGAAGTCGTAAATACGGTAACACATGCAGTTTCTGCGGATTCGACGGATGAGGAAGCGCTTCGGGCGCTTGGCATACGAAATTTTGACGTGGTCGTCGTTGCGATTGGACAAGATATTCAGTCAAGCATTTTGACGACGCTCATCTTGAAGGATCTAGGCGTGAAAACGCTGATTGTCAAAGCGCAAAGCGAGCTTCATGGAAAGGTCGTTAACAAAATTGGAGCCGATAAGGTTATTTTCCCTGAACGGGATATGGGTCTGCGTGTTGCGCATCATCTCGTTTCGCCTAATATTCTCGATTACATCGAGATTTCGGATGACTACAGTATCATTGAGATTAAAGCTCCCGGTCGGATGATCGGACAAAGCTTGAAACAGCTCGATATTAGAGCGAAGCATAAATGCAACGTCATGGCTATCAAAACAGGCTCCGAGATGAACATTGCCCCGTATGCCGATGATTTAATCGGCAGCGATGATGTGCTTGTTATCGTCGGCAAAAACTCGGATCTGACCAATTTAGAAATCGCATATTCGGAAGGTTAAATCTAATTATGAATGAAAATTTTGATCCATTGATTTCATCCCTGCAAAATGAAAAGGTTAAGCAGTGGGCATCGCTGCTGGACAAAAAATACCGCGATCGAAGCGGACAGTTTCTGATCGAAGGCGTTCACCTTGTGTTGGAAGCGCTGAAGGGCAATGCAGACGTAAAAACGATCGTTTACGATACGGAGCGCGGTATTCCCGCAGAGCTGAAACACGAGCGGGAAACCAATGATTCGGCGGCAACGTTCGGATTAGAATGGGTACAAGCTTCTCGGGCGGTTATGTCAAAATGCACGGGGACGGATACGCCTCCGCCCGTATTTGCCGTTTTATCTAAGCTATCGTCAGATAGTGCCGCTTTGTTCCGCAAAAACTGCCTCGTTGTCGTATTGGACGGCGTACGCGACCCGGGCAATGCCGGAACGATCATCCGCAGCGCCGATGCGGTAGGAGCAGATGCCGTCATTTTGGGCAGAGGCTGCGTTGATCTCTACAATCCGAAGACCGTAAGGTCGACAATGGGCTCTTTGTTTCATTTGCCTATTATTGAAGCGGATTTGAAGGAGCTTCTCCCGCAAGCGAGGACAAAAGGGGTAAAGCTTATCGGAACGAGTCTGCAAGCGGAACATACCTGCTACGGCTACGATTGGACACAGTCGACATGGCTGCTTATGGGCAGCGAATCGGAAGGGCTGTCGCCTGCGGTACGCGAGCTCGTCGACGAATCCGTCATTATTCCGATGGTTGGGCAAGCCGAGTCGCTTAACGTAGCGATGGCGGCAACGGTGCTGCTTTATGAGAGCTTGCGTCAGCGGACTTATTCGAATAAGTAATCGCAGTGTGAGTTATAACGTGATTGAGATGTTTATGACAACCAATAAGACAGAATACTCCTTGATACACAAGGGTTTTCTGTCTTTTATTGTATTTATGCAATATCATCTGGAAGCGTTTTCGAAGCGAAGCGGACAGATTGGAAGGGGATGTACAAAAGGAAACGATAACAATATCATTACCTAATGGATTCACTCTAAATTGGTCAAATATTATCGAATTTAGTTGTTTAGTTTTTCGGGTTGGTAGATTATTATTAAGCTAATTAGGTAGTCTCTGTTTATAACATATATAAACTGGGGCTACTTTACTATATATTGCATCCGTACAGTTCTCAAAATGCTATCGACAGGTTCATAATATGCAGAAAGCAGGTGAGCGCGATGATGAGCTTTTACTCTAAAATATTAGTCGCGTACGACGGCTCTGAGTTAGCTGAAAAGGCATTAAAAACAGCAATAAAGCTGGCTGGCGTTGATAAAAAAATAGAGCTGCACATCCTGCATGTATTAAAGCCGCTGCCTCTCCTCGATTTTTTGGAGGCCGGGGAGGAAAGCGTAAAGGTGCTTCGCAGGGAAAGAGCGGAACTCATGATGAACGAAATAAAGGAATCGCTCGACGGCATGGGGAATCCTGTCGTGACCAAAATTAGCGAAGGACATCCGGAGAAAGAAATTGTGAAATATGCCGAGCAGCATACATGTGACATGATTGTGATGGGAAGCAGAGGGCTAGGGGGAATCAAGGAGTTTTTCCTCGGCAGCGTTAGCCATTATGTCGTGCAGCATGCCGCAGTGCCGACATTTATAATCAAGTAATCTTGCAGGACCATCCCAAACGGGGATTGATATGGATAAAGCCGAATGCGATGGTCTGCACGTCCGGAATGGAGAGGCGCATGCATATGCATGCGCCTACTCGATATTTCTAGGGCAAAAAATGCAGCCGTTAAGGAAGGGAAAGATCATGAAAATAAAGTTCCAGGCTAGCTCAAAGGGACTGTTTTTTTGTTTACTCGGAATTCTCTTGAGTCTAGTGTTTGTAAACGGTTGCGGAAAGAGTGATTCGACCCCTGAGTTTAAAGTGATCTACAACAATGAATCGCAGGCGAAGCATACTGATGGGCCGGGAGAACCGGTTAGACCGGAAAAATATAAAGTGGCTTTCGTCTCCAAAATCGCCGGAATTCCGTATTTTGAAGTTGCGGAGGATGGAGCTACAGAGGCTGCGAAAGATCTGGGCATCGAGCTAATCACGTCCGGTCCGCAGGTAGCGGACGCGGAACACCAGATCGAAATCGTGGAACAATTGATCAAAGAAGGTGTGGATGCGATTGCCATCGCGGCCAATGATCCGAAGGCGTTGATACCGGTTCTGCAGAAAGCAGAGAAGCAGGGAATTAAAGTCGTTACCTGGGATTCGGATACTTTGCCCGAGGCTAGAACATTTTTTGTTAATCAAGTGGATTATGAAGTGTTTGGACGTCATCAAATGGATCTCTTGGCGACGCTTTTAAATGAACGCGGCTCATTCGCCATTCTAACGGGTTCGATAACGGCCATGAATTTGAACGAATGGAGCAAGTGGATCAGGAAACAGCTGGATGAGTATTATCCGAAAATGAAGCTGGTCGAGATCGTATCCAACAACGAGGATGTGGAGGAAGGTTATAAGCTTACTTTGGATTTGCTGGACCGGCATCCCGACATCAAAGGAATCATCGGGGTTGGGTCCACGAGCCCGCCTGCTGCGGCCAAGGCCGTTCTGGAACGAGGGAAAAAAGGTGAAATCAAGGTCATCGGAGTAGCGTCCCCGAATCTGATGCGCAATTATTTGAAGGAGGATGTCTCGCAGGTTATAAGCCTCTGGAGCCCCCAAAAACTCGGGTATTTGACCGTGTATATGGTGAAGCAGCTATTGGACGGAAATTTGGCTTATGACGGTCAAAAAATTCCGAATGTAGGGAA
>DATJKM010000087.1:0-11132 GCA_035491515.1 Candidatus Udaeobacter sp.
GTTATTGGTTATCCATCATTATAGCTGTGCTCGCTGTGAGCGGTATAGGGGCCTATTACTCGTTCGGCAGACAAAACTTTTTGCCCGAATACAAGCTTGAAAGGATGCAAGGGGATCTTAAGGAAGGCGCGGCTGTCACGCTGTCAGGCCATTATTACGGAGACATGAGCTCCGAGCCCGTAAAGGTAAATACGGCCGGAAGTGAATATGGCGGCTTGAATACGAACTTGCGCATAAAATTGACTGGATCCCCATGGTTCTACAGACATCCTGACATCCAGCAGCTGCTAAAGGATCATAAGTCCTTTATGCGGGGAAAAGGGAATATGAACGGCTTTTACCGCGATGAGGAGTGGGTCATCTATTCCGATGTAACTTTAAGAAATAAAGGTTCAGAAACTCCATTAGCTGCATTGAAGCTCACTCTTCTTCATGAAACAACAGACAAGGTATCTACATTAGAACAGACCTACAAGCTGCCTAAAGAGCCCAGCTATATTTATGTTGAAGATGTTCAGCGTATAGACGATGAAATTTTTATACTTGTCAAAAAATTTTATAACAACATTAATCCGAGCGAAATCGAATATGAAATCGTTGTAATGGACCTCGCTAGCGGAAAGCTGCTGCGAAACGAGAAGCTTGAGAATTGGAGCAGCCACACAGAAGGCATGCAAATGCAAGCCGGTATCATATTAACAGATAGACCTAGCGCTCCAACCGAAACGATCCTTTTTAACGTAAGCGAAGTGAATATCAGCAATTCCGATAAGCTCAGCGAGAAATATTATTCCTATTCCTATCGTACAGGGTTATTTACCGAATTGCCTGATACTTTTTGGCAATCGGCTTCTAACACGGGCAAGACGATAAGCCTGCAAAACGATTATTTCTATTTTTCGGAATACGGCCCTGACCACATCAGCTTATCGCGGTATAACGTAATGACTAATGAGCAGGAGCGCACTTATGTGTCGGTATCCGCCGAGCAGTTGGGTGTGGACGAAATTAAATCCGTACAGATTGGTTCAGACCGGGTGTACGTTCTCTTCAATCAAGCAGGCGTTCCGGGAGCTGTTGCGCTTGATCTTGCGAATGGGAAAGTGCTGTTTAAAGGACATACAGTCGAAATAAGCAAGGAACAGGAAACGGATGAGGAAAAGATTGAAAATCTCCATTTGTTAAATTTAGAAATCTTCAACAAAATTAAAGACTGATTGGACAAGGACATTTTATGAGAGCAGCAACTCTACTGGAACAAAAGCTTCAGCGTCTAAGAGGGCTTGAGCATTACACCTATCAGGTTGCCCATTTTATATTGCAGGACGAGGCTCTCGCAGCAGAGGCTGCAAAAGCCGCATTGCTGGAAATAAGCCGGGCTGACAACCCGTTAGAAGCCTCGGCGGAAGAGCTTCGGATCCGGGCCAAAAGGATAATAATCGGCGCTTCAATTGCAATAGCCCGCTCGGCTTCTAAACCTCAAAGAACACGCCCCTCCATGCAGTGACTTTACCGCAATCCGCAAACCGCAGCAAAGGAAGTCTGCTGTAATCGGCAAACTTCCTTTGCTGCGGAGCGGTACAAACCGATTATTTTCTCCAAGTATCCTTTAACGGTACGATGCGGTTGAACACCAGCTTCTTGTCAGTCGTATACCTATTGTCTACGCAAAAATAACCATGCCGGACGAATTGAAATTTATCCTCGGGCTGAGGGGCTTTCTCGAACGGTTCGATGATACAATCCTTAACGATGACCAATGAGTTAGGGTTAATAATGCTGTCCCACGCAATGCTGCTATCCTTCGGCGCTTCATTACCTGGCAGCAGGCTCTCGTACATGTGAAGGTCTGCCTTGATACCGTGATCCGCCGACACCCAATGAATCGTCCCCTTCACCTTCCGCCCGGTAAAGCCCGTTCCGCTTTTCGTTTGCGGGTCGTACGTGCAGCGAAGCTCGATGATTTCCCCTGTCTCTTCATCCTTCACCACTTCATGGCATTTAATGAAATAGGCGCCGATTAGCCGGACCTCCGTTTCTGGCGTCAGCCTGTGAAAGCCTTTGGAGGGCCGCTCCATAAAATCATCCTTTTCAATATATAAGGTTCTGGAAAAGGGTACCTTTCTTTGGCCCAGCGCTTCGTTCTCGCTATTATTACCGATGGATAACAGCTCCGTTTGATCCTCTGGATAATTGGTGATAACCACCTTCAACGGATGGATAACGGCCATCACGCCATTAACCTTCGCTTTCAAATCCTGCCTTACAGCATGCTCAAGCATGGCGATATCAACTGAATTCTGTGCTCTAATCATACCAATTCCGTCAATAAAGCTTCTAATGCTCTCCGGCGTGAAGCCTCTTCTCCTTAATCCGCGGATCGTAGGAAGCCTCGGATCATCCCATCCGTCCACAAACTTCCCTTCTACCAACTGCCGTAAATAACGTTTGCTCGTAACGACGCCGGTCAGGTTTAGCCTTCCGAATTCTCTTTGCTTGGGAGCTTCTGCCACATTCAGTTCATGAAGCACCCATTCGTATAAAGGACGATGATCTTTAAACTCGATGGAGCATAAGGAGTAGGTGACGCCTTCGATTGCATCTTGAATGGGGTGAGCAAAATCGTACATCGGATAGATGCACCACTTATCCCCCGTTCGGTAATGCTTCGCATGGATAATCCGGTAGATGACCGGATCTCTTAGATTGATGTTAGGCGCGCTCATATCGATTTTGGCCCGCAGCACCTTGGAAGACGAAGGAAAGCTGCCGCTCTTCATTTTTGCGAATAATGCCAGGTTATCATCAATCGAGCGATTTCGGTATGGGCTGTCCTTACCGGGTTCCGTGAGCGTTCCCCGATATGCCGTAACCTCTTCTGGCGTTAGATCGCATACGTAGGCCTTTCCTTTCTTGATCAACGCGACGGCAGCATTGAAAATGCCATCCGAATAATCTGAGCCATAATAAATATGGCGGCCTGGACTATAGCCCAGCCAATTCATATCTTCTATAATCGCATGAACATACTCGATATCCTCCTTCAACGGATTCGTATCGTCAAAGCGCAAATGAAACTTCCCGTTATACTTTTGGGCCACCGTAAAGTTCGTATGAATGGCATAGGCGCTTCCAATATGAAGATATCCATTCGGTTCCGGAGGAAACCGTGTGCACATTTCCCGGCTGAAGGCTCCTGCCGCAAGGTCTTCATTAATGATTTTGTATAAGAAATGATCAACGGCCGATTCCATTTCATTACTCATCGTAAAACCTCCCTATTTGAGTTAGCAGCGGTTCTTTCTGAATTTCACGTCCGGAAAATAAAAAAAATTCCACCCCCAAGACTTCGTCTTGGAGGCGAAATTTTTCGCGGTGCCACCCCAGATTCGTTAATATGCCGCCATATCAACCTCTTCAAGTACGGCACCTTTGGATGCTTATACTCTAGCTCTATAACAGGAGCTCCCGTCACAGCATCCCCTTGCTCAGGTTCCGGTGTGATGCTCAGAGACTTGTTTCAATAAAGCATTCCTTGCTCCTTTTCAGCTGCCGGAGCTCTCTGCGAAAGAATGTTTTTATTTACTCTTCTCGTCATCGCCTTTTGCTTATTTCTTATATGGTATCAAATTGTTCCCTTAACTGTAAATCATTATTCTATCCCTCCTTTATCGTCCTTAGCGCTCATCGTGTATTTAACCCCATAGCATTAAAAAAAAACAAACAACCTCACTCCAGATTTATACCGGAGCGAGGTTGTCTGCTTGTCGTGGCTAGGTTTTATTATTTATTAATTTGCGTTGTAGAATGCTTCGAGCTCGCGCACTACCGCAGCAAGCGACCCGTCTACGCGGGTTTGACGCTGCTCTTTGTTGAATAGCGACGCAATTTGCTCGGGGAATTGCTGCTCGATTCCGCAAAGCTCAATCGCCTCATTGAACTTGGCCGGATGAGCTGTTGCAAGCGATACGGTAATCTCTTGCCCGCCGCTGTACTTGTCAGCCGCTGCTACGCCGCAAGCCGAATGCGGATCGAGGAGGTAGCCGTTTTCCGCTTCATACTTCTTAATCGTAGCGAGACATTCCTGACCTTGTACGCCATGCGCGCCAAATTCCGCTTGTACTTTGCTCAGTGCTTCGCCGGAAATGACGATTTGTCCTTCCGCTTTGAACTGATCCATTAGCTGGCGGATTTGTGCGGCATCCTCGCCAAGAACGTAATACAAATAACGCTCGAAGTTGCTCGCCACTTGAATATCCATCGACGGGCTGTACGTGCTGCGGAAGTCTCCCGGCTTGTACACGCCCTCAAGAATAAAGCGCTCCAAAATATTGTTCTCGTTCGTAGCCAAAATGAGCTGTCCAACCGGTAATCCCATACGCTTCGCCAGGTAGCCCGCGAAAATATCGCCGAAGTTGCCCGTCGGTACGCTGAAATTCACCTGCTTCGCATCCGTCTGCTTCACAACCTGGAAGTAAGCATAGAAGTAATAAACCGTCTGTGCCATAATACGGACGAAGTTGATCGAGTTAATCGCAGCCAGATGATTGCTCGCCTTAAAGTCGAGATCGGCGAACAAATCCTTGATCATGCGCTGGCAATCATCGAAGTTGCCGTCTACCGACAGATTCAGCACGTTATCGTCCTGAACGGTCGTCATTTGGAGCTCCTGCACTTTACTTACCTTGCCATGCGGATGAAGGATACAAATCTTGATGCCTTCCTTGCCTTTGACGCCCTCGATTGCCGAAGCTCCCGTATCGCCGGAGGTTGCTCCGAGAATGTGGATTTTTTTATTTTGCTTAGCGGCTACATACGTATACAGCTGGCCCATAAATTGCAGGGCGATATCTTTAAAAGCGAAGGTCGGGCCGTGGAACAGCTCCAGCAAATAAAGATCGTCCTTCAATTTGCGCACCGGCGTCACTTCCGGATCGCGGAAGGTCGAATAGCTGGCGTATACCATGTCCTTCAAATCTTGCTCTGGAATTTCACCGTTCGTAAAATGCGAGAAAATAGCAAGCACAAGCTCCTGATAGCTAAGCTCCTGCCATTCCTTCAACGTTTCCGGGGAAATAACCGGGATCTCGTTTGGAACGAGCAGGCCTCCATCGTCGCCCAGACCCATCATAAACGCGTCGATAAATCCTATTTTGCCAACATTGCCTCTTGTACTGATGTACTCCATCTGTAAATAGCCTCCTACATGCGAACAATTAATCGTCGTTGAATATCGTTAGTTAAATCATATCATCGTTTCCCATAATAATCGATTCTTTTCAGTACAGTATATCATTTTTATCGTACAAAAATAAACGCAAGGCATCCCTTATTACATGCCGTCGTTCACGACAAGACCAAAATTCGTCGCGAACGTAATCGCCTGCGCCGGCGATATAATGCAACGCCGCAAATCGTCAAGCGCAACGCCCAGGCTGCCGAATTCGCAGCTGCTTAGATCGATGCCGCCAAGCTTTGTTTGCGACAGCTGCGCCTGATCGATATTTACTTCGTTTAAATAAAAGTTGGATAATAACATATTAGACATATCCGCTTTCACTAGCGAGCTTTTCTCGAACTTAACGCCCTTCGCATTCGTGAAGCGCAATACAGCGTAATCGGCATAGCATTGCTCGAACAATACGTTGCGCAGCGTGGAGCCTGTAATATCCATCCCCAGCAGCTTGCAGTTATGAAAAGAAACCCGATGCAAAATACTTTCGCTCAGATCGATATTCGATAAATCGCAATTCTCGAAACGGACATCGGTAAATTCCGCTTTTCTCAAGCTCGTACCCCGGAACACAACATTAGCAAACACCACTCTGTCGAAGCAAGCCTTATATGCCGATTGATTATGAATGCTACAGTCTTGAATAATGCTATCGCTAATCTCATGCTCATCAGCCCATTCGTAATCGGATACGACAAACGCCGTCAGCCCCTCCGGTATTTTCGGAGCCTCGAGCTTCTCTTTCTTGCTGGACATATGTAAAATCTCCTCCTCCTCCTGCAGCAGCTCCTCGCAGAACGCTGAATCTAACCTTCATTATAAATGATTATACAGCCTCATTCACCGACCAGCCTATTTCATCTAACCGCTGTAAGTGCAGGTCTTTAATGACTTATTCATCTACCCCAACTATAATGTGAGTAAATGATTTAGCAAAATTTAATTTTATTTTAAGTCAATGATATAGATACGGGGGTGCGAGATGAAGTACGGGATGACGCTGGAGCAGCGCGATAGCATAATGGGAAAACTGTCGGAGGAGCAACGTCACTTCATACATCATGAGCTTGTCAGAGGCAGAAGAACGTTGTTCGCACGTCAGCTAGCCCGGAAAAAATGTCAATTCATTCCCGAGGACGCACAGTTTGAGGATATTGAGTCGTTTATTGAGGAATGGGACTATATAGGATTTACCGATAGCGGCGAGGTGTCGCCGCATACGAAATGCGAGTGCGGCCGTTCCTTGCGCTATCAGCATCAGGTGCTGCATCTGCCTACGAATACGATTCGTTACTTCGGCATCGAGCATTTGCAGCTGCACACCGGGATCGATGCGAAGGCCATATCGGATATTATGAAAGGCTTCGACGTACTCGACGGCGAGATGAACGAGATGCTTTGCAAATACCGGGATGGCTGGCAGCTTGATCAGCATCTCTTCTTGCCGCTGCCGGCTGAGCTGGACGTGCCGCCTGATATTCAGGCTCATTTGGATGCGAAGCTTCCCCTGCTCGACAGGCAGCTGGCGCGGCTGCGCGGCAGACTGCGCGAACTCGATCAAGCAAGCAGACAAAAGAGGATTGCAGCGGCGCTCACTTATTACAATGAGCCGGCAGAGAAAGACGACGGTAGCGGGTCTCCAGCTGCCTTCAGCTCCAGCAAGGAAGACGCAGTTCCAAGCACGTTCAGCTTTGAAGAAACTACCGGTAACCAAGCCGCGTTTAGCTTCAAAGATACAGACGGCGGCCAAGCCGCATTCGTCTTCGATGATACGTCCAACAGCCAAGGCGCATTCATTTTCGATGATACGGACAACAGTCAGGGCGCATTCGTCTTCGATGATACGGAAGCGAGCCAAGGCGCGTTTCTGTTTGATGAGCCTCCGGTTAATCAAGACGCTAAAGCGTTCGAGGAAGCCGGCCGGAAGCTCGGCGCCGCTATGCGGGAAGCCGAAATGAACAGCAGCTCGTCGGCCAAGAGCTCAAGCCCCTTTTACCTGCCTCCTCCTGCTCAGCGCGTAATAGATGATGCCCTCAAATATGGACGCATCAGCACGCTGGCGATATCGAACTTCTTAATCGAGCAGAAGCTCGTTGCGGATACGCGGATGTCTACCGGCAAGCCCGGCATCTACATTGCCGTTGCTGCTTACCTCGACAAGCTTGCATCGTCGGACTTATGCGAGCTCGTGACTAGCAACGCTGAGGATCGCATCTACTCGAGCACGCAGGCTCACCATTAATATTATTAAGACGAGCCTGCGGTTAGTGTATTTTCAGCCTTTTTATTTAATAGCCTATCAATCCATTCCATTCGGTTGATAGGCTTGCAGTTGTCAAAGCGGCGCCCATGGCGCCTTCTTCGGTTGTGAAACAAGCTAAAAATGGGATGACGGCTGACAGGTAGATCGCGGACTCCGCCGCTGTACCCAAAAGCTGAAAGTTCTGCTCTAACCGTGTAGGAATCTTTTACTACTAAAGCAGGTAAATTAAGCCAGTTAGTCGAATATAATTGAACATTGTCGTTTTCCGAGTTGAACTATTGGATGATTGGATCATTCAAATTCTTGACCAAATAAGGAGAATTGAAATATTCATTATGGAGACACTCTCAAGCATCTACGACTTCCCCCTTGTCCTTCTTTCTATCCTTATCGCGATTATTGCTTCATTTGCCGCATTAGATCTGACCATTCGTATACGTAAGGCAAAAGGTTCCGTACGCTACATATGGTTAGCTTGCGGGGCATTTGCTATGGGAATGGGCATATGGTCCATGCATTTTATAGCTATGCTTGCTTTCCATTTATCTATTCCCGTCACGTACAATTTAACACTGGTCATTTTTTCGATTATTCCTGCTCTTTTTTCATCCGTGTTAGCGTTACATCTTGTAAGTCAACCTTCATTGAGCAAATTCCAAATTATAACGGGAGCCTTTTTCATTGGAAGCGGAATTGTTTCTATGCACTATACCGGAATGAAAGCTATGGTGATGGACGCAACGATTGCGTATAACCGTAATCTTCTCATTCTTTCTGCCGTCATCGCTTTTGTCGTTTCATTAGTAGCTCTGCTTCTATTGTTTTTCGTGCAGCAAAATTCGAATAAACCGGGCTTTGGATGGAGAAAAGCAGGAAGCGCTCTAATTATGGGGATAGCTATAACGGGTATGCACTTCACCGGAATGTCTGCTGCGACGTTCAAACACGATCATCACCAAATCAGTTTGACGGGATCATCGATCGACAATACGCTTCTAGCGTATTCGATTGGCATCGGCATGCTGATCATTTTTGGATTGGTGTTTATAAGCACCTTTATTGAAAACCGTTTTGAATCACAATCTTTAGGCTCAGAAAGAAAATTCCGTTCCGTGATCGAGTCCGCAAGCGACGCCATTATTTTAGCCGACAGCAAAGGCACCATTATTTCATGGAACACCGGAGCACAGCTTATTTTTGGCTATCAAGAAAAAGATGCCTTAGGCAAGAAACTGCAAATTATAATACCTGCCAGATACAGAGAAGCTCATATAAAAGGAATGGAGCGATATCTAAACACAGGCAAACCCCACGTGATGGGGAAAACGGTTGAATTGCAAGGTCTAAGAGAAGACGGCAGCGAATTTCCGATCGAGCTTTCTCTTGCCGCTTGGGTAGAGGAAGGAAATACCTACTTCAGCAGCATCATTCGAGATATTACCGAGCGCAAAAAAACCGAACAAAAAATTAATCAAATGGTTTATCTTGACCCTTTAACAGGATTGCCAAATCGACTTTTACTAAATGATCGCCTCACGCAAGCATTGGATCAGGCAGGTGAAAATAAACAGATCATAGGCATTTTGTTTATCGACTTGGATCGGTTCAAATATATTAACGACACGTTAGGGCATGCGATGGGAGATCGTTTATTGATTGAGATTGCGAAGCGGATTCAAGCCAGCATGGGTAAAACGGATACCATTTCACGCCAAGGCGGAGATGAGTTTATTGTGCTTCTGCCCAATACGACTTCCGATGAGATTACGAAAAAAGCCCAAAAAATAATTGATTTATTCATACAATCGGTTGTAATAGGCGAGCACGAGATGTTTGTAACCCCGTCGATTGGGATTAGTTTGTATCCGGCCGACGGCAGGGATATTGAGACCTTGATCAAAAATGCGGATACAGCCATGTATCGCGTTAAGGAGCAAGGGAAAAATAATTTTCAATTTTACACACCTGATATGAATGAATTGGTTTCCCAAAAAATGAAATTAGAGATGGGACTCCGCAAAGGATTGGATCGCGGCGAGCTTAAAGTTTATTATCAGCCTCAAATGGAGGTCATTACCGGTAAAGTGACTGGCGTAGAGGCACTGATCCGTTGGCAGCATCCGGAGTGGGGGAATATTTCTCCCGCTGAGTTTATTCCGTTAGCGGAGGAAACCGGACTAATCATCCCAATTGGCGAGTGGGTGCTTCATGAGGCGTGCCGCCAAAATAAAGCTTGGCAAAACGCAGGATTTCCTTCTTTACGCATCGCTGTCAATATTTCTTCCCGTCAATTTCAGCAAAATAATTTAGTGGAAATGATCAGTAAAACTTTAAAAGAAACGGAGCTTGACCCTCAGCATCTTGAGCTTGAGCTGACGGAAAGCATCATCCAGGATTCGAGATATGCTATTTCTACTATGCAAAAACTAAAAGCAATGGGAATACATCTATCCATCGACGATTTTGGAACAGGATATTCTTCTTTGAGCTACTTGAAGCTGTTCCCCATCGACAGTTTAAAAATTGACCGCTCCTTTACAAGCAATATTTTTGCGGATTCAAAGGATGCGGCGCTTGTCCATACGATAATCGATATGGCACATAATCTGGATTTAAAAGTGATTGCGGAAGGCGTTGAAACACAGGAGCAGCTGCATTTCCTTCAGCATAAGCAATGCAACGAAGCGCAAGGATACTTTTTCAGCCGTCCCGTATCAGGCGAAGACCTGTCCTTATTTCTTAAAGAGCATTTCGAAGCAAATCGGCAGCGCACAACATAAGCCGACTTCGTAAAGTCAGCTTATTTCGTACGGCTATCCACTAATAATCGGTTTCATTAGTGCCTGTGCTTATTCACTTTTCGGACTCACTATCTTTATTTTGCATAACCTGTTTCACTAAATTTTCTGCTGCTTCTTCGGTTATTGCATTCTCTTCCGATACATGTTCTATCGCATGCTGGGCATAGCTTGTTCCTGAGTGGTTTAAATTGTTAAAAGCAGCCGGCAGTTTCTCGTTATTGGCATTGTTCAGCTGATCGGGTTTCACAAGGATTCGGCCTCCATTCTGTTTTCATGCATGTGTATTTTGGATGAAATCATGACATAATATGCATTCTTCAGCAGTTTTTATTGGAAAAAGCTGCTGTCATGCCCGATGTATCGCTTTCGAACGGTTTAGCGTGCAAAAGCTTGTAGCTACCCCGCCAGCGGTAATCGTCATTAACGATAAGAAAAAGGTATCTCCAGGAAGCAGCAGCTCGCCCAAGCTAATGATCATTAAGTCCATAATTAATATGATGATACCGACATTGATTGGCACAAATTTCGCAAAAAAATGGGCCAGCAAATCCGTTCCTCCCGTACTGCTTTCATACCGTATCATCGTGCCGATTCCGGTACCTATAATAAAGCCGCCGATAACCGACCGTGTAAACGGTGTCCATTCTATGTAATAAAGGAAATAATATTGATAAGGCTCCAGTAGATCAATCACATAGCTGGAAAATAGCAGCCCGATAATACTGTAATACAGCATGTCACGGCTATAATACCAGATCAATACAAAGATGGGGGTACTGCATAATAACATAACCAGTCCAACTTTTATGTGAAATAAATAGTTAATGATGAGTGC
>DATJKM010000088.1:0-4939 GCA_035491515.1 Candidatus Udaeobacter sp.
GTAACGTACCACATCCGTTTGATTCGGCCTGCTCCGTCCATCTCCGCCGCTTCATATTGTGCGGGGTCAATCATCGTCATTGCCGCCAAATAGACGATCGTATTCCAGCCCACGTCCTTCCATACAGAGCCTGCACCAAAAATTCCCCAGAAATATTCCGGAATGCCGAGAAATAATATTTCCTCGCCCTTCTCTACGAAACCAAGCCACAGCAGCAATTGATTAATAATGCCGTCCGGCGATAACGTCGTCTGAATGATGCTGGCCGCTACGACCCACGAAATGAAATGCGGCAAATAGCTTACCGTTTGAACAATCCGCTTAAAAGCGACCTTGCGCACCTCATTCAAGAGCAATGCCAATGTGATAGCCGTAACGAAGCCGAGAATCAAATTGATCCCGCTCATCGCAAGCGTATTTCTTAAGACGCGTATAAACCGTTCATCCTGAAACAAAAATTGAAAATGGTCAAATCCGACCCACTTCTGATCACTAAATTGCTTAGCTGGCTTGTAGTCTTGGAAGGCGATCGTCCACCCCCACAGAGGCATGTATTTAAATATAAACAGCCACGCTAGAAACGGTACGGACATAAGAACAAGCACGCGCTGCTCAATCAGCTTTATGGCAAAATACTTCAGTCCTGCCGGCTTCTTTGGCAACGCCGCATTTGACGTTGACATTGTTGGTTTACTGTCCATCCTTTATCTCTCCTTCCGGACTGAACCCGGGCTGTGCAGGAAGAAAGACCGGCTTACGCTTGCTTAAATCCGGTCTTTCACCACTGCTTAAGCCGTTATTATTTGGCTGCCTCGATTAGCTTCTTCACTTCGTCTGTTGTCCATTTCTCGTAGGTAGCCGTATCGAGCTTGCCGAAAGCGTCCGTATACTCTGTCCACACTTTCTCAAAATCAGCCGGTTTCGCAAGAACAAGTTTCGGGAAGTATTTCTTTGTAATCTCATCTTTTTGTGTTTCCCATATTTGCTGCGCCGAGCCTTGCTCCTTCGGAATGCCCCATGCAGGGTACCAAGGACGATTGTCTGGCGCAGCGAACATTTCGGAATACGTTTTTACGCCATATTTGCCGAGAATTTGTTTATCCGCATCGTTCAGGCTCATTTGGAATACTTCAGGCTGATTGCCTGGAGAAACCGAATTGCCGTCTGGAAGGGAAGAGCCGCCGCCGTACAGCGGCCAGTTCCACGAATAGTATTTGAAGCCGAACTTTTCATTAAACGCTTCATCGATCTTCGCGATTTGTTCAGCTGTGCGATACATCCGGCCTTTGTCGTCTACTTCGTAAGTTTCACCCTTAATGCCCCACTTTTGAAGAATTTGGTTCTCGTCTGTGAGCAGATTATCCAAGTATTGAATAATGCGGACCGGGTCCTTCGCGCTGACGGTAATGCCCATCCCGCGGTTCTTTACGAAGCCTGGAGGATCCAGGTATTGATCCTTCTGCCCGTCAAACGTAACCGGCAGCGGGAAATAAACAAAATCGTCCATCGCCGGGTCCTGCTTGGCGGCGTCTTTAAGCGCATTTTGCGCATTGGCGAATTGCCAGCCGTAATCGAAGAAGCCGACTACCTTATGGGACGTGAGTTTCGCCAAATATTGATCATAGTTGTCTACGAAGGACGCTTTATCGAACAAGCCTTCCGCGTTCATTTCATTCAGCTTTTGCAGCCAGCGCTTCGTATTGTCATCCGCAGCATACGTTTTGGCTTCAAAAGACGTCATGTCGACGATGACATTTCCGTCGTTCGGATAGCCTGCCAAATGATTCGGCGGGTTGGATGTCGCGAAAAATCTCCAGTCATGCGTTAAAGAGACGATACCGGTTAAATCTTCATCCTTATGCTTTTCTACGAAATTTTTGATTAAATCCATATACGCATCAAGCGTGGTAATTTTCGGATAGCCCGCTTCTTTCAACACGCGGCGTTGAATCCAGAAAGCGCCTTGGGTGATGTTCGGGTCCGGTATATATTCGCCTACCGTGTTCGAGAACGGCAGGAAGTAAATTTTACCGTCCGCGGCTTTCATTTGGTTGAAATAAGGACCGTACACGCGTTTGATATTCGGTCCATATTGTTCAATGAGGTCGTCAAGTGGGATAAACGCGCCTGCATCAAGGATCTTGTCGATCGCAGCATCCGGGATCATGACGTCCGGATAGGCGTTTGATGCGATCATCGTTCCGATCTTCGTATTCAGATCGCCAACCAAGTGCTCGATTTTAAAGTTAACGCCCGTTTGATCCTCGAGAATTTTACCGATCGTCGTTTCGTTTGTATTCGTATCCTTAGCTGCCGCAACGCCGTTAAAATAACTAAACGTCACTTTGTCAGCCGGCTTCCCCGCTTCGTCCCCCGCGGATGCGTTTGAACTGCCGGCGCCGTTTGACGGGGCTGCTTCTCCGCCATTGTTGCTATTCGAGCATGCAGCAGTGAAAATCATGAAGGCAGCCAAACAAACAAATAATAATTTCTTTGTCACTTTTTTCTAGCCCCTTTCAAGTTCAATCGTAATTTGTAAGCACTTTCATTATAAAAAAAATAAAATACTTTGTTTACCCGATAAACTATAGTTCATGCTTTAAAAAGCATATACGTTAGCCGCTTTATCGATTGGCTTCAGGATCAACCGGAACGACAACCCGAATAAAGGTGCCTTGTCCGGGCATGCTCTTGATTAATAGCTGGAAACGGTCGCCGTAGATGAGCTTCAAGCGGTAAATAACGTTTTGAACGCCAATTCTCTCGCCCAGTTCTTCATCGCTCTCCAAATAGCCATAAAATTGCTTCACTTTCTCTTCATCCATTCCGATTCCGTTGTCGCTGATCGAGAAGATGAGCATGTCCTCATCACGCTCGACCTGCACCTCTATCTTGCCCCCGTGCCTCAGCGGCTCGATGCCGTGGATGCTCGCATTTTCTACAAAAGGCAGAAACATCATCTTCGGCACCATACAGTCCCTAGCAGATGGATCAATATGAATGCGGTAATTCATGCGGTCCTCGAACCGGTACTTCTGAATTTCCAGGAAGCAAACGATAAATTCGACTTCCTCTCTGACCATGACGCGGTCCTTGCCCCAAGTAAGCGACGTTCTGAATATTTTCGCCATATTATGAATGATCTTTGCCGTCTCCGTCTCGTCCTTAATTAAACTGCGCATTCGAATCGTTTCCAGCGCATTGAATAAGAAATGCGGGTTGATCTGGCTTTGCAGCGCATTCAGCTGTGCTTTCCTTCGTTCGAGCTCCAGCGATTTTGTCTGGATATCCGCGATATACACATCATCGATCAAGCTTTTCACCTGGATCGTCATCCGATTGAATTCGCTCGTTAATTGTCCGATTTCATCCAAAAATTCACCTTGCTTGATCGTATCAAAGTGCTGGTTTTTCACTTTTTTCATATGTCTCAATATTCGGACCAGACGTTCATGCAAGGATCGTGTAATCCATAATATAATCAGCGTCGGGATGATGATATTGAGGCAAGCCAAAACGATGACGAATTCCCGGGATTTACGTACGTCCTTAAGTACCTCCTCCTCGGAAATCGTCCCTATAATCCGCCAGTTTTCCAAATAACTCACATAGGAATTTTCGGCATGAAATGTGATCGCATCGGGTGGAAACTCCAGTGAATCATAAGCTACCGTCTCTCTTCTCCAATCCACCGCAGGGTCTGTCGTATATTCAATTTGTCCTTTATCATTAACTAAATAAATGTTGCCTTGCAGGTTTTGATTTTGGAAAACCTGATCGATCGTGCTCGTTTTCAAATCGATTTTCAAAAACTTATGCCATTTATTTTTGGATTCAAAATAATTCATCTCGCGTATGATGCTGAACGTATCCCGAATGACATTCTCTTCGCTTTTCAGATACAAATCCTCTTGTTGTGTCCGGATGAAAATAGGGTAAGCGTTGTTTCTTTTTTTCAGCAGCCTGAACCAGTCCGTCTGTTTCACTTCGTCCGATAAATAACCAACGCCGCCTGAATGCAGCATCGTTGGATTCTCAACAAAGATTTTGATGCTTTGAATAGAAGTATATACGGGAGTGTAGCTGTTCAAAATTCTTCGGAAATAGGTATCATAAGCTTCAATATAATCAGCAGGCTCTTTGTAATCGGTTTCTAAAATTTGATTTAAATTATAATCCGTATAAAATACCGACGAAATCGTAACGGCGTCCTCGACTTCCGAACGAAATTCATTGTTGATCTGTTCTACTGCCCGCGAGATATCCTTCATTCGTTGATTTTTCACATTTCCGGTCGTCACATGATAGAAAATAACGTTCGTTAAAACGATCGGGAGAAACACCGATAAAATATAAAGAATGAGCATCTTATTCCGCAGGCGGACATTATTGAGACTGAGGCGCAGCTTCACGCGGATATTCCCCTTTTCCCATTCAACAGGATGATTTTGGCATGCAGGCTTACATGAGCTTATTGCGGTATTCGGTTGGCGTCATATGCTCGATCTTCTCGAATTGCGTGACAAAATAATCTGAATTGCTGAAACCGACCTTCTCCGCGATCTCATATATGCGCATGCTGCATGATTGCCGCAGCAGCTTTTTGGCTTCGTTCACCCTAAGCTGAAGCAGAAATTCATTAAAATAAACGCCGTATGTCTTCTTGAATAATTGTCCTAAATAGACGGGATTAATGTAAAATTGCGCAGCGATGCTCTTCAAGCTAATATTTTGCGAAAAGTTGCCCTCGATATAGCACTTGATTTTCTGTATCCCGCCCTTCTGCTGTTTCTTCCTTAGCTCCGCAATGCTCTGCTGGCTCTCTTCGATAAAAGCAGTAAACAGCTTCTTCAATTCACCGAGCGATAAATTAATATCCTGCCAACCGAGCATCGGCTGGAGCGACAGCAAGGATTGCTCATCCCCCTCCATGCTGCGG
>DATJKM010000089.1:0-5551 GCA_035491515.1 Candidatus Udaeobacter sp.
AGCCGTTCCAGTCGGTAAAGCTGTAGAACATTCCGCCGAGCGTCGGTATCAGCAGGAAGATAGCATATAAAACAAATGCGGGCGCAACAAAAGTCAATAACGAGATGTATTTTTTGTAGCTTTTGATCGGCACAGTTTCAGCCCCTCTCCTTATGTGTCTCTATTAAAACCGGGATGGGAGAAGCAGGAATCACCTCTCCCTGCATCCCGTACTAAAATCACTTACTTGTTTACTTTATTGAATGATTTCCAAGCCTTGTCGAGCGCCTTCAGCACATCATCCTGTGAAATTTGACCGGCATAATAAGCCTGCAGCCCTTTACCAACCTCGTCCTTTACAGACTGTGGAATAGCTGGATCCTGATACGATTTGCCCTCTTTGACATATGCAGTTGCATCGTTTACCCAAGGGTAGCTTTCATACGTATGCACAGTGGCGATCGGATTAAATTTAAGCGCTTGGAAGAACGCGTTAGAAGCGGTATCATCGAGCACATAGTTGATGAAATCAAGCGCCACTTCTTTGTTTTTCGTCGTTTTCGATAAAGCTAATGAAGTGGATGCGCTTAGGTTAATGAGCGTTGCTTTTGGATTGTCGTTGATCGGCAGCGGCGCTACGCCAAAATCAAGATCAGGATTGGATTTAAGAATCGTTTCTGCATACCATGGACCTTGCAGCCACATCGCGCCTTTACCTGCCGCAAACGCTGCAGCGCCGTCATCGCCGCCGACTTCCGTCGCTTTTTCCGTTCCGTTCGCATTAATGAGATCAAAGATGTCAAACATCGATTTCATTTCAGTAAACGAGCCTTCGTCCTTATTCATCCGCTCAATGAAATCGGGATTTTCCGTATTGATGAGCGCGCCTGCCGTCAGAGGCAGTATAAGCTGCGGAATCCAAGATTCTTTGTAAGACAGCACGAATGGCGTTACTTTATTCGCCTTCAGCTTCTCAACAACCGCTTTCATTTCGGTCAAAGTCGTTGGAGGCGTCAGCCCCAGATCCGTAAAAATCTTTTTGTTGTACAAGTAGCCCCATGATAAGGTTTCCAGAGGAACGGCTACCACCTTGCCGTCTGTTGTCGTAACGGACGGCTTGACGCTATCCAGAAGCTTGCCTACAAAAGGCTGATCGGATAAATCCTCTAAGTAGCCCGCTTTATAGTAGGAAGGAATTTCGTTGATGGCATGAATCGCGAAAATATCCGGTGCATCATTGGATGCCAAACGCGTTTTTAAAATTTGTGCCGCGTTATCGGCAGTCGGCATTTCGAGCTGTACCGTTACGTCGATATTTTTCTCCGCTTTCTCCTTCGCAACAAAATCCGCAATATATTTATCGTAGTGTTCTTTAAACCGCGGCTGTGCGATAAACATTTTAAGGTTCACGCTTTTGGCTTCGCCGCCGCTTGCCGCATTATCCGTGCTGCCCGCGTTATTAACATTGTTTCCGCAGCCGGCAAGCAGCGATGTCGCAAGCACGGTGACGAGTAGACCTTTAATCATTTTTTTCATCTAATTGACCTCCCAGAAGCTTGTTTTGTGTACGCTTTCATTGTAACTAAAAAATGAAAGCGTTTAATTGGACGGAATTAGACTCTTTCCTTGGACAATTTTAAACCTCGGCATTCTTTCTCATTTCACCGGGCGCTATGCCGAAATGCTTCTTAAATACGCGATAAAAGTAAGTGATATCCTCGTAGCCGGCCATTTCCGCAATTGCTTTGATCGGAATACTCTCGTCAAGAAGCCACTCCTTCGCTTTCACCATGCGCAAATGAAGCATATAATCGGTAACGTTGCGGCCGTATTCCTGCTTAAACATTTTGCTCAAATATTCCTTGCTCACGAAGAAGGCTCTCGCCAGCTGCTCCAGCGTAACCGGCTCGGTATAATGCTTCTCCATGTACAGCCTTACCTCGTCTAAATTTAATTTGTTCTTAAACTTCCGCTGCTGAATAAGCTGCTCTAACGTAGCCAAATAATGATGAGTAAGAAATACAGATGTTTCCGAGCAGGACGCAACTACCTCGTGACTATAGGGAGCATGCAGGCCTTCGCTGTCCTGCGAGTTGGCAACCATCAATTCCTTGAGCAGCAGAAGCAACTCCTGAATGACCTGCTCAAGCATGGCCGATTTCGTAATCCCGTTTCGCTCAAGCTCCTCCATCATATGGCCGAGCGTTGCCGCTACGCCTTCTTTATTCAGCTCATTGAAATGGGACTTCAGCAACTGCTTATAGCTTGAAAGCGAATAGGAAATATCGAGATCGAGCGACAAAGGGCTGCGTTCCACTTGATCTGCTTCCAGCCCGTTCTTGCAATTTTGCAGAGCCGCGTTCAGCTCCTTCGGATCAACCGGCTTAAGCAAATAATCGACCGCTTTATACCGCAGCGCATGCTTCGCATATTGAAAGTCATCATAGCCGCTGACGACTATGGCCTTAACGTCCGGATGCCGGTCATTAAGCAATTGAAGCAGCCTGACGCCGTCCGTTCCAGGCATCCGCATGTCCGTAATGACAATATGCGGCTGCAATTCCTCGGTCATTTGAAGCGCCTCCTGACCGTCCGCAGCTTCGCCAATGATTTCCATTCCGAGCCTTTCCCATTCTCCGAATGCCCTGATGATGTCCCTTGTCCAGCTCTCATCATCGACAATTAACACTTTAATCATGAAGCTCCCCCCTTGATTCCATCGGAACGGTCACGGTTACCGTCGTTCCCGTGCCCGGCTCGCTATCAATCGTTATCCCGTACGACGGGCCAAAATGCATATAAAGGCGCGAAGCCACATTTTGAATGCCGATCCGATCGCCGTGCGTCCATACTTGTCCGTTTTGATTATTTATCCGCTTGCGAAGCTCGTCCAGCTTATCCGCACGTATCCCGATGCCATTATCGCGAATTCGGATCCGTACCGCATTGGGCTCGCGAACGACGGAAATGTTAAGCTGCCAGCCGCCTGATTTGTTTTCTAATCCATGGAAAAAAGCATTTTCCACGATTGGCTGCAGCGTCAGCTTCGGAATAGCGCAGCGCAAAGCCGACTCGTCTATATCGGTCGTGTAGCTAAGCCTGGATGAAAAGCGCTGCTTCTGTATAAGCATGTAATTGTTTAAATGCTCGATTTCCGCTTTTAAGGTTGCAAGATCATCCGGATCCCGGATGACATATCGAAACATATCGCTAAGCGAACGAATAATTTCATAGCTCTCTACCGGTTTTTTCGTAAACAGCATGCTGCCGATCATTTGAAGCGTATTTTGCAAAAAATGCGGGTTAATTTGCGCTTGCAGCGCCTTGAGCTCCGCTGTCTTCTTCTCGAGATTCATGCTGTATTCCGTTTTAATATGCTCTCTTATCCGATAAGACATGTTGTACAGCTTCGTTTCGAGCAAGCCGATCTCGTCCACGCGTTTGCTTTGCGGATGCTCGGTTTCTTTGATGATGCCAAGCCCCTGCATCGATCTTGCCAGGCTGACAATCGGCGTCGCTGTGCGCCATGCAAGTAAAATGGCGATTACTATCGATACAACGACGGATATACCGCCTACAATAAGGCCAAAATGCATCGTAGACTGCGCGCTCTTATTAATAAAGCTGGTCGGTACGATCGTAACGAGCTTCAAGCCGACCGGGTCAATCGTATTGTAGAAGACATATTCTTCCGGTGTCCGGAAGTAGCCCTGCCCATCGTCAGTTTGCTTGACCCGGAGCATAAGCTCCTCCGACGGCTTATCGCCATATGGCTGATACAAAATTTTCCCGTCCTCCCCCGCAATGAGCACCTTATGCTCCTCGCCGCGGCCGATTAAATCCAGCGTCTGATCGAGCATCGACCACCGGATGACTAAGGAAATTCCGCCAAGCTTATCGCGGTTCTCAAAGCGGTTGATACTGCGTATAAGCTGGAACTCGCCATTTCCCCCGTCCGATGACTGGATGAAAAAATCCTTATTTTGCTCGAATAGCTGCTTATAGGGGGATGGAATGACCGGTGTCGATTCAAGATCATTTTGAGAAGCGTTAATCGTAAACAATTTACCCGGCTCCTTCAGGTAAAGCTCCACGCCGATGACTTTGTTTCCCGCGGAATAAAACAAATTGCTCAGCGTATCCATAATATTTTTTTGCGCTGCAAACTGGTTGTAGAGCGAAGCCCCCTCCGTGCTTGCCAAATAATCGCTTAGATGAGGACTAATAAGCACGGTGTAAATGAGATTGTTTAATTGGGAGAATTGCTCCCCCAAATGAATGCCCGTCCACTTCATATTGGATAAGTTAGTGCCGATCACTTCCGCTTCCATCGACTTCCGGTTATTTTCGGCAGCCAGCACAGTGACCGCGATGATCGGAATGACGGATAATATGATCATCGTAAAAATCAATTTATTGCGGATGCTGCGCCGGAAGGGATCCGTCAACATGCGCGAAAGCTTGGCAAACATGGATACTCTTCGCCTCCCGATTCTTCTTATGCCCATAGCTTAACCGATTCCGTATGATAAAAGCTTTTTTCTGAGCAAAAAACTAACGCCCCATGAAAATGCTGGCGTTAGTCCGTATGCTTTCGTCATCCGCGAGGAATGATGATCGTATGAAAGGATTCTGGTTCAAGCCGGAACAGCTGTTGCTTGGAGTCGATGGACAAGCGCAGCTCCCTGGTGTCCTTAAATGGATTTGTGAGGACAATAATGCGGGTGCCGTCCGGCTTCTCGAAGGCGACCGCATTGCCGGCCCATGGCCCCTTAAGCCCAACTCTTCTGTCATTTGGCGATGTGAAATGGGCAAAATGCTTCATCACATAAAATTCCGGATTGCGCGTTGCAGCTCTCTTCTCCTTGTCGACCGTAAGCATCGCATTTTGCTCCCAGCCCCATGTGCTCCTGCCCTTTGGCTCAAGCACCATGTTCCAGTAGATGTAGGCATTCACGCCGTTTGTGAAATAATGCTGATAGAGATTAAATACGTACCTCGCATAGAACCAAGTGTTCTCGCCGTCACCGCATTCATTCTCCGTTTGCATGTACCGAAGCTCCGGATAGCTTTGAACCGTGCGCTGTATGGCATGCTTTCCTGCCCATTGATAGCCTACGCCCTTCACATATTTGTAGGCTTCCGGATCGCTTAGCACCGTATTCGCATAGGCATCGAAATCTGTCGCCTTCTTCTTGATCCATTCATCCCAAGCCTCGGGAGCATTGATCGTGCCCAGCCATATTTCCGTATCCAGGCCATGCTTCTCGAAGGCCGGGCCCAAATAATCGCGGATAAATTCGCGGAGCTGCTCACCCGTCCAAACGCAGGAAGGGAATTTTTGATCCGCGACAACTTCGTTTTGAACGTGAACCTGATGAATCGTAATGCCTTCCGCCTTATACGCCTCAACAAACTTTACAAAGTACAGCGCGTACGCCTCCAAAATTTCCTTTTCCCAGCGCAGCGTGCCGTAATTGTATGACTTCGGAAATTTCATCCATGTCGGAGGGCTCCAGGGAGAAGCGAACAGTTTCAAATCGGGATTGAGCTGCAGCGCTTCTTTAATATA
>DATJKM010000090.1:0-10496 GCA_035491515.1 Candidatus Udaeobacter sp.
ATTATTGCAATATGCAATGGAACTAACCGCCAATCGTTATTACGAAAAGGCCATCGGGATCTATCTAGCGATTATTTCTAATCCAGCAAGCTATTTTGAGGATAAATTGTTATCTTGTGATCGAATGGCTCACTGCAATCACGAGCTTGGCCGCAAAGAGCAAGAGCTGCAAGCTTTATTAATGACGTTCAATTACGATATTCCGCGTGCCGATTTTGTATGCCGGATCGCCTACTATTTTCAGGAGAACAACGATCATGAGAAAGCCGTTTGCTGGTACCAATTGGCGCTCAAGCTGGAGAAGCCAAAAACCCGTTTATCTGGCATCAATAACATGGCATGGACATGGTTTCCCCATTTGCAGCTAGTGGCGTGTTACGGCAAGCTTGGGCAATTAGAGCAAGCCTATGCGCATAATGAGATTGCGCTATCGTATGCGCCAAATGATCCGAACATATTAGACAACAAACGAATGCTTCAGAAGCATCTGAGCAGCAGAAAGGCTGGAAGCTGATAGGATCGCGGGCATCCGGCTCTGTCACTTTGCCAAGCAAAGCCTTTTTAATCATGTACAGGCTGGTACCGTCTCTGTCAATCGTATCGATCCATATAATAATGCATTGCTAGAACAAGTAGGCTTGTTTATAGCACAAAATAATAGAATGACTAGGAGGAAAATGCATGACTTGTAAAAGAGTAAGGAAGGTGAAGCGAGTCTGCAAGAAGTTTGTCTGTAAGGAGGTTGTCTGCAAGAAGCGTGCTATTAAGAAGCATGTATGCAAGCGTATCTGCAAGCCGTTAAAAAAACGTAATTCCGCGTTCAGAGCCGTCTCCGGCATCGATCAAGATCTTCTTGATGGTGTGACTGCCAAAGTTCAATATCAAGTAGAAGAATTGGATCTAAACAATGAATATAATTCGGCGAACTCGACATTTCGTCCAAGACAAAATGGTGTTTATTCCCTTTTTGCAAGCGTTTTTTTTCAAACCGTTACTGTAACAACATTTACGCTTGATTTAGAGATAAGAGTAAATGGAGTGCCGAGAATTACAGACCAAGAAGACTTTACTAATGTAAGCGGCATTATTGATGCAGGTGGTATCGTAAATTTACAAGCCCGCGATAGAGTGGAGGTATTTGCGACGGTTTTTGAAAAAAACGTCGAAATTCAAAGCGGAGTAAATACCCGTTTCGAAGGAGCTAGAATAAGTTAGATGAATTCAAAAAAGTGCCTTAAGGATAGCCTCGAGGCACTTTTTTGCGATTAAGAAGCAGGATCATTTAACCGGAGTGATCTTCTTCACCGACCTGCGGATCATTAAGTCAGCGGGTAAAACGATTTTTTTCCACGGCAGCGCAGTTTCGCGTTCCTGAATGCGCTCGATGAGCATCTTCATGCCCATGTAGCCGAACTGATAAGCCTGCTGAGCAGCAACAGTAAGGAACGGCTCGATCTCCGAATAAGGACCCAAATCGTCAAAACAAACGATAGACATGTCATCGGGCACGCTTATTCCGCGTCCGCGAAGCAGCCTCATGACTTCAACCGCGAGCACGTTATTACCCGCGACAATAGCGGTAGGAGGGGGATCCATCTGATCGATCCATTGCTCCATTTCCGTCAAATCGTTCAATGGGCCGAAGCTCGTTTCGTATACATAACGATCGTTAAACGCGATATCGTTCAGCTTCAGCCCGTCTTGATAGCCCTGCAGCCTTAAACGGGCGCTGGAAATTGACGGGGAACCGTTCACTATCGCAATCCGGCGATGACCTTGAGACACCAGATGCTCGACGAGCATCCGGGCGCCTTCCTTGCTGTCGCCGAGCACGATGTCGCATTCGATGCCGGGCACTTCACGGTCAAGCAGCACGAATGGCACGTTATGCTTGCGCAGCGATTCCATGTGCGGCAATGACGGATCGCCGGCCGGAGCGACCAGAACGCCGTCAACGCGCGCCGTTAATATCGTCGTCACATAATCCGATTCTTTTTCAAGGCTTTCATCGCTGTTTCCGAACAACAGGCGGTAGCCGGATTTTTTGGCGGCATCCTCCGCACCGCGCGCGAGCGTCGTATAGAAGGGATTCATAATATCGGTTATCAGCAGAAACAGCAGCTTGGTTTGCTGAAGTACGAGACTGCGTGCCGTTTGGTTCGGAACATAGTTCAGCTCCTCCATGACGCGCTTTACCTTTGCCCTTGTTTTCTCGCTTATTTTGCCAGTGTTATTGATAACTCTGGAGACGGTCATAGCGGATACGCTTGCCTTGGCCGCTACATCATATATCGTTACCATATCCTAGTCCCCTTATCGCTAAATCATAGTTTCTATCATACAAAAAAGTAGTCATTGACAGCAAGCCTTATTATTGTTATTTTGAGGTTATCGGTAACATTATTATAACTTTATGGAGGTTTTATTCATGACGGACACTAGCTTGCGTTTCCAATCCGGCTTTCCTAAGATCGGCATTCGTCCAACCATTGACGGCAGACGGAAAGGGGTTCGCGAATCGTTAGAGGAGCAGACGATGAACATGGCAATCGCGACGGCTCAGCTTTTATCGGAGCATTTGCGATATCCGAACGGCGAGCCGGTCGAATGCGTTATTGCGGACAGCTGCATTGGCGGAGTGGCTGAAGCGGCTGCGTGCGCAGATAAATTTGCCAAAACCGGAGTGGGGGTATCGATAACGGTAACGCCTTGCTGGTGCTACGGGACCGAGACCATGGATATGGATCCTTCGATTCCGAAGGCTGTTTGGGGCTTTAACGGAACAGAGCGTCCCGGCGCTGTCTATTTGGCTGCCGTATTGTCCGGCTATGCGCAAAAAGGTCTTCCGGCGTTTGGGATCTACGGCGAGCATGTTCAGGATGCAGGCGACACCTCCATTCCGTTCGACGTGAAAGACAAGCTGCTCGGATTTGCCAAAGCAGCGCTTGCAGTCGCATACATGCGCGGAAAATCCTACTTGTCGATGGGCTCCGTATCGATGGGTATCGCGGGATCGATCGTGAACGATGCATTCTTCCAAGAATATCTCGGAATGCGTACGGAATACATCGATATGACCGAATTCGTCCGTCGTATGGACGAGAAAATATATGATACTGCGGAATTTGAGAAAGCGCTCTCTTGGGTGAAAGAAAACTGTAAGGAAGGGCCGGACAACAATCCTGCCGGCATCCAAACGTCAAGAGAGCAGAAGGACAGCGATTGGGAAACGGTTATTCAAATGACGCAAATTGCGCGCGATCTGATGGTCGGCAATCCGCAGCTTGCCGAGCTCGGCTTCGGCGAGGAGGCATTTGGGCATAACGCGATCGTTGCTGGCTTCCAAGGCCAGCGGCAGTGGACGGACCATTTTCCAAACGGCGATTTCATGGAAGCGATTCTGAACTCCTCCTTCGATTGGAACGGCATTAGAGCGCCTTATATCGTGGCGACGGAAAATGACAGCTTGAATGGCGCAGTTATGCTGTTCGGTTACTTGCTGACGAATACGGCACAAATTTTCGCCGATGTCCGTACGTATTGGAGTCCGGAATCGGTAGAGCGCGTGACGGGCCATAAGCTGACGGGAGCCGCGGAGAATGGCTTGCTTCACCTTATTAACTCCGGACCGGCAACGCTTGACGGCACCGGTGAGCAAACAAAGGACGGCCAGCCTGCCATGAAGCCTTTCTGGGAAATTTCCGAACAGGAAGCGCAGCAGTGCCTGGATGCGACTTCATGGCGTCCGGCCTCCGTTGAATATTTCCGCGGCGGCGGCTACTCATCCGATTACTTAACGCGCGGCGGCATGCCGATGACGATGTCGCGCATCAACCTGGTTAAGGGAATCGGACCCGTACTCCAAATCGCGGAGGGCTATTCGGTCGATCTGCCGGATGATGTGCATGATACGCTCGATAAACGTACGGATTCAACGTGGCCGACGACTTGGTTCGCTCCAACGTTGACCGGCGAGGGTGCTTTCCACTCGGTCTATGAGGTGATGGACAATTGGGGAGCGAATCACGGCTCGATCAGCTACGGACATATCGGCGGCGATTTAATTACACTCGCTTCGATGCTGCGGATTCCTGTCAATATGCACAACGTTCCAGAGGAACGCGTATTCCGCCCGCGGGCATGGGGATTGTTCGGCACAGCTAATTCGGAGAGCGCCGATTACCGTGCTTGTCAAAATTTCGGACCGATCTATAAATAAATGGGAGGTTTTACAATGAGCAGCACGGACATTCGCAACGAGCTTTGCAAGTATGCGCGCAAGACGGTAACGAACAAGCTGGTTGTCGGGCCAGGCGGCAACATAAGCGCTAAATTCGAAGGTAAAATGTATCTTTCGCCAAGCGGTTTCGCGCTGGATGAGGTAGAGCCGCATCAGTGGGTTGAGGTAGATATTGAGACGGGGGAAATGACGGATATCGGTCTTCGTCCGTCTTCCGAGGTGCTGATGCATCTTTATGCATATCGGGCCAATCCGGACATCGGGGCTATCGTTCATACGCATCCGCCTTATTGTATTGCATTCACATTAGTCGAGCAGGAGCTGCCCATCATGTTCCCTGACCAAGCGGCGCTTGTCGGCAAAACCGTTTATGTTCCTTATGTTCTTCCAACGACGGATAAGCTTGCCGATGCCTATGTGGCCAAGGTGAATACAGCAAGCTCGGTGCTGCTCGGCAATCACGGCCTTGTCACGTCTGGACGCAATTTGCGCGAGGCCTACTACCGGACCGAGGTTGTGGAAGAAAGCACGAAAATTTATTTGATCGCCAAGGCGATTCGTGAGCCGAAGGTGCTGACGAAGGAAGAATTTGAAGAAATCGCATCTCTTGAAAGCGAAGCTTACCGTATTGAATTGCTGCAAAAGATGAAGTGACCGACCGTCAGTTTAGGTTGGCGTCAGCACTTACTTAAGGGAGGATCTAAGCATGACGAAGCTTGCGACGGTGCTCGCATTTGATCTGGGCGCCAGCAGCGGCAGAGCGCTAATCGGCGAGCTGATACCGGAAGAGGCAAGCGGACGGCATAAGCTGCAGGTGACGGAAATTCATCGTTTTCCGAATCAGCCGATAGCAGTTGGCGGACATTTGCACTGGGACATTTTACGCTTGCTGCAGGAGCTGAAGATTGCCATCCGCAAAGCTTTCCAAGAAGGGTACGCACCTCAAACGTTCGGCATTGATACATGGGGCGTGGATTTCGGGCTGCTGGATGCGAATGGAGAGCTTCTTGGCAACCCCTATCATTACCGCGATCCGCAAACGGAGGGGATAATGGAAGAGCTGAATGAGCTAATCGGCAAAGACCGCTTATATGAGCAAGGCGGCTTGCAGTTTATGCCATTCAATACCATAAACCAGCTGTATGCGATGAAGAAAGCAGCTTCGCCAAAGCTTGCGGCAGCCAGCACGCTGCTGCTTACTCCGGATTTGCTTGCGTATTTCCTGACAGGCGAGAAGGTGTGCGAGTTTACGATGGCGACGACTACGCAGCTTTATCGGCCAAAGGAACAGCGGTGGAATAAGGAGCTTATGGAGCAGCTCGGTATTCCGAGCAAGCTGTTTCTTGAGCCGATTCATCCCGGAACGAAGATTGCCCCGTTAACGGCGGAGGTATGCGCTGAGCTTGATGTTCCGCCAATTGATGCTGTAGCAGTAGGAACGCATGATACCGAATCGGCGGTTGCGGCAGTTCCTGCTGCCGGCGAATCCGCATTTGCTTATCTCGTTTGCGGCACCTGGTCGCTGATGGGTACGGAGCTTGCGAGTCCGCTTGTGACGCCGGAGGCGCAGGCGTTAGATTTCTCTAACGAAGGTGGAGCCTTTGGAACCTATCAGCTGCTCAAAAACATTATGGGGCTGTGGATATTGCAGGAATGCAAGCGGGAATGGGAGGAGCAAGGACACGAAATATCGTTTGCCGAAATTGTCGTGCAAGCGGGCAGCGCAGAGCCGTTCCGCAGTCTTATTCATCCCGACGATCCGTCCTTCTATGCGCCGTCCGGCATGAATGGCCGCATTCAAGCCTTTTGCCGGGAAACGTCGCAGCCGGTTCCACAATCGGCTGGTGAAATCGCGCGCTGCATATTGGAAAGTCTCGCGCTAAGGTATCGCCAGGCGCTTGCTCAAATGGAAGCTTTGACCAGACAGTCGTTTAGCGGATTGCATATGGTTGGCGGCGGCATTCAGAACGAGCTGCTCTGCCGGCTGACTGCGAACGCCATCGGCCGTCCCGTCTGGGCGGGACCCGTGGAAGCAAGCGCGATCGGCAATATGCTGATGCAGCTTGTCGCACTTGGAAAATGCGCCAATCTGCAGGATGCGCGCACGCTTGTAGCCGGGTCGTTTCCAATTGAGGCATATGCTCCTGAGTATTCGGAGGAGTGGAATGCCGCATTTGAGAGATTTGAGCGTCTTAAGGCGGTTTAACGGTTTTATCCATTTATTCATTCAAGCTGGATTGACGAAAGGAAGAGACAGGCATGCTAATAGGCATATCGAAATTGATTTCTCCGGAGCTGCTCAAGGTGCTCAGTGAAATGGGGCACAGCGACGAAATCGTGCTGGCGGACGGCAACTTTCCGGCGGCTAGTCACGCAGAGCGGCTGATCCGTGCTGACGGGCATGATGTGCCCGAACTGCTTGACGCCATTTTGCGGCTGTTCCCGCTTGATCAATATGTTGAGAAGCCGGCTGCGCTCATGCAGGTCGTTCCGGGTGATACGGTGCAGACCCCGATTTGGGAGCAGTACCGTTCAATTATAGAGGAACGCACAGGACTATCGGAGCCGTTCGAGCAAGTGGGGCGCTTCGCTTTTTATGAGCGGGCGAAGAAGGCGTATGCGATTATCGCGACAGGGGAGAGCGCGTTGTACGCCAACCTGATTTTGAAGAAGGGCGTTATTAAGGATAGCTAGCCATTATTCTTAGCGGGATCATTTATAAAGTTTTATAAGGCTGCCTTCACGGTTAATAACCGGAGGCGGCCTTTTTACGTCATTTGCAATGATGATGAAATGAAGATTTGTTTTATGATGAACAAGATGGCATTCCATTAATTCCGGATAAGCAATGGTTTTATATAGATTTCTTAATATAAATCGATTGGGTCGATTTGATAGAACTAATCCGAGCTAAGCGGAAAAAACAGCGTGTTTAAGTTGATTACGTCGAATTAAAAGACCTGTTTTTAATTATTCTGAAAAACTCCGGTTTAAGTCGATGTTATCGAACTAAACGGCAAGAAGCCCTTTTATATTTGTAATTAGATGCTCAAAATCGAACTAAACGGGCCGCTTGTTAGGTTTATCCGTTTTTCAATCATGCTGCTCTCGTGCTGAACGAACGATTGAAAGCGGCGACGATGAGCTCTGTTTAACGACGAGCTCGATGAGTTCGCGGCGCAGCCTGCGTGATCAGCGGAATGAGTTAGACAGAAACCGCCTCTCTCTAGAGAGTTGTCCTTTTATTGTTTTGAAAAATCCTCATTCAAAATCCCGTAATAATCGACGTCCTCGTACGCATCCCATTTCAGAAAATGCTGACGGAGGGTGCCTTCGTATTTCATTCCTATCTTTTTCATTACGCTTGATGAAGCGGGGTTTTTTGTCATAGCTGCTGCATGAATTTTATGCAGCTTAAGCTCCTCGAAGCCAAATTGAGTAACTCGTTTGACACCTTCCGTAACGTAGCCTTGGTTCCAGAATCGTTTTCCCAGCCAATAACCTAGCTCGGCTCTGTTATTTTTATGGTCAAGCTGCATGCCGATTGTTCCCATAAATTCCGTTTTCTCTTTATTTATAATGGCAAAAGAGTACCCTTCCCCTTTTTTGGAAACCATAGCCCGATGATTAATAAAAGCCATAGCTCCGCCTTTGGGATAAGGATAAGGGATATTTAAAGTTGTTCGTGCGACGTCATAGTCATTAATTAATAATTCCAGAGCGTCGGCATCATTTGTTTCTAATTGTCGAAGAATTAGCCTTTCCGTGTGCAGCACAGTCACTATAATCCCTCCAAAACGTGAATTTCAATTTAGTATAATGGAAATCTTGGAAGTTACAAGAGTCTTTAGTAGACTTACTTGGCTCGATATGGCATGCGGAACACTTTTGGCTTCGTACTCGTATGCTTGTTGAATCATTGGGCGAAGTTGGGGAAGGAGCCAGATGCCGTTTATATGGAAATTTTTCCGATTGGATCATAGAGACGAAGGTGGCCCAAGCTTGCTGCAGATACGTGGACATCTTCGCACACTTTCACATACATGGCATCTACCGTAACAAACGTGTAAGCAGCTTCGTGCAGAGAGCGGTTATACCCCCCTTGAACGATCGGATCGAGCTGTTTGCATAAATCACTTACGGTCGATTTGGAAAACTCCCTTCCGCAGAGTTCTTCCGTGATACGGGCTACTTTACGGGTGGAGACCCCATTGATCACAAGTTCCATCAGCGTGAGCACAAGCGCCTGTTCACTACGCTGGTAACGTTTGAAGAGCTCTGTCGAAAACTTGCCATCCCTAAACCTTGGGATTTGCAAGGTGATACTCCCCACACGCGTCGTCAGGCTCCGGGAGTAGCTTCCATTCCTTTGTCCTTGTCTTTCGGGTGTGCGTTCATATTCCGAAGCAGCTAATTACTTAGCCGTATGTGCCTTCAACACTTGGTTCAAGACGGTCTCGAGCAAAGCAGCTGCGTCTGCGTCACGAGATTCTCCAATAAACAATTGGTTTAAAAATTGGTGATCTAGTGTAACCTGATATTGAGCCATGAATAAATACTCTCCTCTGGAATGGTCTGGATAACTTTTTCTAGATGAGTATTTGCTTCATGGCTTACTTTTTATGAAGTTCATCATTTTATACAATTATATGGACTCAATTAGAGTGTGGAGTAAACTTCGCATGAAGTACCCAAAATTCCAAGGCATGGATAGAGGGGCGCGCGTTTAAGTTGGTTTGGTCGAACTAATTCAAACTGTCTCTTGAAATGAGGTCAGTTAGTTTGATTTTGTGCAGCTAAATGACGTTTTTTTCGGCGGGACGTTCGAAAAGGCGTGTTTAAGTTTCCAAAATCGAACTAATGAGCAGAGTGGAGAGTAAACTCCGAAATTAAGTATCCAAAATCGAACTAAAAAGAGCGAGACGTAAACACCGAATTCAAGTATCGAAAATCGAACTAATGAGCAGAGTGTGGAGTAAACACCGAATTCAAGTGTCCAAAATCGAGCTAATGAGCAGTGTGAGGCGTAAGTTCCGTTTTTAAGCATCCAAAATCGAACTAACCGGCAGAGTATGGAGTAAACTTCGCACGAAATACCCAAAATCCCAATAATGGGTGCAGGGAATCGAACTAACCTACAGAGCGAGGCAACCAGTAAGCTGCTTAAGGGGAAGTTGGTTTAAGCGCATACGATGAAGCCGAGCAAGCAAAGCTGCCTTAGAAATAAGGAATAGGGCTTGCTTTGCTCCCTTATTGCTTCCGTGCCTGCGAAGGCGTCATGCCTTTATATTGCTTGTACAGCTTTGTGAAATAGTTCGGATTCTCGCAGCCGACCAGAGCCGCGATTTCAGTGACGGTATCATTGCTTTCGCGGAGCAGCCGCTCGGCCTCGTTCATACGGCTTACGTTTACGTATTCGACAAATGTGCGGCCGGTCAGTTTTTTGAACAGCTTGCAGAAGTGATAAGGATTTAGGCTGACCTGTTTGGCCGCTTGCTCAATTGATATTTTTTCGCAATAATTCGATTCGATACGCTGAATAAGCGCCTTAAAGCGATCGCGATTGACGAAGTACGGCTCCGCCGTTTTACCTGCAAGCTGCTGCTCCATAAAGGCGCGGGAAAGCAAAGTAAACAGGACATGCAGCTTCGACTTCACGACGAGCTGATAGGCAGGAGGCTTCGCTGCAAGCTCGGTTATCGCTTCGTCGAGCAGCGGGTAATAACAGAGGCAGCTCTCATCCTGCTCCGCCGGCTTGACGGGAAAGTGAAGGCGGCCCTCCAGATAAGGAGCGACAAATTGAGCGTGCACGGGATCATGGACCCAGTCGTTGAAGAGAGAAGCGTTTAAGACGACGCAATCATAATGGACATTTTCGTAGCGAAGCGCATAGCCAACATGAAGACCTCCGCCCGGTATGATGATGACATCTCCGGCATTAACGATATAAGGCCGGCTGTCGATATGGAATAATGCGCTTCCTTCCCTCATGACGATAATTTCGAAATGCTCATGCCAATGCAAATAGAGGATGCAATCATTTGGCTTTACATCATGACAGCGATTTTGAAACAGCTGAATCGGATATGATTTATGCTCGAGCCTGGTATTTTCCCAAAGCTCCTTTGGATAGGTCATCTTCTGCACCACCATCACAAGATTCGACTAGTTTTACGCAAGATTGTGTAGAGAATTGTACTAAACTCCTGGCTATAATGAAGTTGTTAGCAATACTATAAGCCAATATTGGAGTGAT
>DATJKM010000091.1:0-4826 GCA_035491515.1 Candidatus Udaeobacter sp.
GAAAGTGACAGCTACGAAATTTTCTGGCGTTATATTAATTGAGCCTACTGTTTTTGGCGATCAGCGCGGCTTTTTTATGGAGAGCTACAATCAAAGCACATTTATTAAACATGGCATCGCAAATCAATTTATTCAAGATAACCATTCCCTATCCAGTGAAATGGGTACCCTTCGAGGGCTGCATTACCAATTAGACCCTAAGGCGCAGTCGAAGCTTGTAAGAGCTACCGCAGGAGAAATTTATGACGTTGTCTTGGATATTAGGAAGGGTTCTCCGACCTATGGACAATGGCAAGGATTTGTTCTATCGGCTTCGAATAAGATGCAGCTGCTAGTACCGCGAGGGTTTGCTCATGGCTTCTGCACTCTATCTTCTAATAGTGAAGTTCAATATAAAGTTGATGAAGGATATAGTGCCGAACACGACCGGGGCATAGCATGGAACGATCCACTACTGGCAATCGACTGGCCGACATCGCATCCGATATTATCTGATAAGGACAGCAAGCATCCACTACTGGCAGATGCGGAAATTAACTTTGTATATGAAGGGTGAGTCAGACACGTGAAATTACTCGTAACCGGCGGTGCCGGCTTTATAGGGAGCAACTTTGTTCTATACATGATTAAACGCTATCCCAGCTATGAGATTGTCAATGTTGATGCGCTTACTTATGCGGGTAATCTGGAAAATCTGCGCTCGATTGAGCAGAATCCGAACTATTCGTTCGTGAAAGCGGATATCGCAAACCGTACGCAGCTGGAGCCGTTATTCGCAGCAGGCGTTGATGCAGTTATCAACTTTGCAGCTGAATCACATGTGGATCGGAGCATATTGCATCCGGAAATTTTCGTGCAGACGAACATCCTCGGTACGCAAACGCTGCTCGATTTGGCGAAGCGATATAACATCACTAAATTCGTTCAGGTGTCTACGGACGAGGTTTACGGTACGCTTGGCGCTGCGGGGCTTTTTACTGAAGAAACGCCTATTGCGCCAAACAGTCCGTATTCGGCAAGCAAAGCGGGTGCGGATTTGCTCGTTAGAGCTTATCACGAAACATTCGGCCTGCATGTCAACATTACGCGCTGCTCCAACAACTATGGTCCATATCAGTTTCCTGAAAAACTGATTCCGTTGATGATCCAAAATGCGCTGCAAGATAAATCGCTTCCGGTTTACGGAGATGGCCTCAATGTGCGCGACTGGCTGTATGTAGAGGATCACTGCAGCGCCATTGATCTGGTGCTGCACAAAGGGCGCGCCGGTGAGGTGTATAACGTAGGCGGCCGGAATGAGCGCAACAACCTGCAGGTTGTCGGCACCATTCTTGAAGAGCTTGGGAAGCCGGAGACGCTTATCTCGCATGTGAAGGACCGTCTTGGTCATGACCGCCGCTATGCGATCGATGCGGATAAGATCCGCAATGAACTTGGCTGGCAGCCGAAATTCAACTACGAGGATGGGATTAAGGAAACGATCCGCTGGTATGTAAACAATGCGGAATGGATGGAGCGGGTCGCGTCCGGCACTTATCGGAAATACTATGATACGAAATATAAGAATCGCCCGGAGGCGATCGAATAACATGTCTAAATTAAAAATCGTAATAACGGGTGCAAATGGACAGCTGGGACGGGAATTGACGGAGTGGCAATCAACTACAGCTAACATCATTGGACTCGGCCGTTATGAGCTGGACATTACCAGCCTTCCGGCATGCCGCAAGCAATTCACGCTTCACCGTCCGGATGTTGTCATTCATTGCGCAGCCTATACTGCCGTAGATAAAGCCGAGACCGAACGGGATGAGGCTTTTAGAGTGAATGCAGCAGCAACGCGCAACGTGGCAGTTGCTGCCCGTGAAGCAGGCGCTAAGCTTTGTTATATAAGCACGGACTATGTATTTGATGGAACAGGCACAGCGCCGTACAATGAATATGACCAAACCAATCCACAAACTGTATATGGGAAGTCGAAGCTTGCCGGCGAGCAAGCCGTACAGACGCTGCACGACCGTTTCTACATCGTACGCACTTCATGGGTATTTGGAAAATACGGCAATAATTTTGTGAAGACGATGCTGAAAATAGCCGGAGAACGCGATCAGCTCAAGGTGGTGTCGGATCAAATCGGATCGCCAACCTATACGTATGATCTGGCAGCCTTCTTATTGGAGCTTGTGCATACCGATTATTATGGCATCTACCATGCATCCAATAGCGGAATCTGCTCATGGTTTGATTTCGCCAAAGCGATTTTTGAAGACAGCGGTGCTCACATTACAGTGGAGCCCTGTACAACGGCTGATTTCCCAAGACCGGCGCCTAGACCGGCCTATTCGGTTATGGATCATACCGCCATTCGCAGTAACGGGCTTAAATTGCTGCGGCCTTGGCGTGATGCATTAAACGACTATCTCAAACAAACTGATCATATTGCAAAGCCAAGCTTGCCTGATTAGAAATAATCGGCGGGCTTTTTTTATTGAAGAAGTATACGTTTCTAAGCACGCGCTCAAACTAGAGACACTTGTCAGCGGCTCCTCGGCAAGGAGAAAAAGAGGTGTATTATGGCTTTGTGGTGCATTTGGCTGATTGCGGCGCTGGTCATTTATATTGTTCAAATAGCGGCTGTGTTCTTCATGGAGCATCGTCGTCCTGCACAGCTGACAGCTTGGCTGCTGCTCGTATTCGTATGCCCGATCATTGGTTTTATCGCTTACCTTTTGCTCGGGAAAGAATTTACGAAGCGCAGGCGTATAGAACGCTTTAAGCAGGAGGCAGTACGATACGCGAGCCAAATATCAGAAAAGGTCAGCGGAGCAGCTGATATGGGAAACGAGCAGTTTAAGAATCAAGAAAAGCTTTATGCTATGCTTGCGGGGCTTGTCCCGTTTCCGGTTACCCGCAACAATGAAGCGTTAGTGCTAACGAACGGTAACGATACGTTTGAAGCGATATTAGAACAGCTTGAGCAGGCCAGTCATCATATACATATGGACTATTACACGATTCGTGATGATGATATCGGCAGACGTTTTTTGCAGGTGCTGATGCGAAAAGCACGGGAGGGCGTAGAGGTTCGGGTGGTGTACGATGGAATCGGCAGCTTGCACTTGAGTGAAGTCTATATTAACGAGCTGCGCCAAGCAGGCGTTCGGACGAGCTGTTTTTTGCCGCCGCGGATCGCCTTGCTCGACAGGAAATTAAATTACCGCAATCATCGGAAAATTGTCGTTGTAGACGGTAAGGTAGGCTTTGTCGGCGGCATTAACATTGGCGATGAATATGTAGGGAAAGATTCTAAGCTGGGCTTCTGGCGCGATACACATTTGCAGTTAAAGGGCGACTCCGTCTATTATTTGCAGGAGCTGTTCATGAACGATTGGGCATTTGCGGCGAAAGAAGAGCTGGATGGGAGCGCTTATATGCCGCGGCATCTTAGCGAGGGGAAGGAACGTGTATTGATCGTCTCCAGCAAGCCCGGACAGCATGATCACAAAATCATCGAGGTGATGTTTGCGGCAATTACGGCAGCGAGCACACGGATTTATATAACCACTCCGTATTTTATTCCCGATCCCAGTTTGATCATGGGTCTCAGGACAGCTGCGCTCAGCGGTGTGGACGTTAGGCTTATCATACCGGGCAATGCCGATTCCATACTCGTGCTGCTGGCGACTTTATCGTATATACAGGACATGCTGGAAGCTGGTGTGAAGGTGTACCGGTACGAGAAGGGCTTCGTTCATGCGAAGGTGATGATCGTTGATCAAATGCTGGCAATGGTTGGGACGGCGAATGTCGATATGCGAAGCTTGTACAGCAACTTTGAGTTGAGTGCGGTGCTTTTTGATGAAGGAACGATTAACCGTTTGGAAGCTGATTTTATAGAGGATTTGCGGCATAGCCGGGAGCTGGATCGCAAAGCCTTCATGAATCGTCCGAAGCGGCAAAAGGCGGCTGAGGCTCTCCTTCATATGCTCTCGCCGCTGCTTTAACCGATGCATGGTTGAATGCAATTTCGGGCATATTTTTCGTAATGGCTTAAAAAACGAGCCGTCATTACGAATGCAGGTGCAGCTGCCCGGCATAAGCCAAATTTTTGGGAGGGTATTATTGTGACCGATACGAATAATGATCAAAAGCAAGCAGCAGTAGATCGAAAGCATGAGGGCCGGGACGATTATTTTATGGATATCGACAGGATGGTAAATGAAGGATTAGGCGGCGGCAATGTGACGCTGCAGAACGGCCTGATTGACGAATCAACAACGGATACGATGGATCAGGAAACGAGGTAAAGGCTTACCGCGTTAGGAAATGTTCATTAGAAACGGCTAGGAGGAATAAGCTGAATGGATACAGCGCGTGCGATGCAAATTTACGAGTCAGAGCAGACGTTTTTGGTCAAACTGGACGAAGATTCGGTCTGGATCGAAAATGTTGACGAAGCGAACGGAATGGCGACCGTTATGGTCAATAACAACCCTGTGAATACGAAAACGGTATCTGTTGACCGGTTGAAGGAAATCAGTAAATAATTTGCTCCTTCTGCAGCATGTTTTAAATGACACGAGGCTATCCCGCAAAATGGTGGGGTAGCCTCTTTGTGTATGAGCGGCTGTTAACCGCCATACGCATCTCTGAATGCAGTGCACAGCTGAGTGCGATCCACTTCCCATAGCTCCGCAATTTCAACGCTGACATTCTCTTCCCACCAATCGCATTGAACCTTGCGGTTGCTTTTATTTTCGTAGATCCAGATCAGGTTTAGAATAACCTTTTTAAAATAAATGTCTTCGGCTTTCTCCATCTTTTCC
>DATJKM010000092.1:0-3784 GCA_035491515.1 Candidatus Udaeobacter sp.
AATACGCTGGAGGAGCTGCGGGGCTCTTACGAAATGGCGAATTATTGCTTGCAATATAAAGCTGTACTGGGAAGCAACCGGGTCATTGCCATGGAAGATACGATAAGACCGCAGAAAGAAATTCAGGAGTATTTCAAAACCATTTATCTGCTCTCCCAGTCACTGCGCCTTGCCGAAAATGACTGGCTGAAGCATTTAAACGTATTTTTCGATCAAATCCGGGATTCGCTGCTGCCCCGTAAAGAGATCGAGAGTCTTCTGCAGTTTTTCGTTCATCATTTGGAGGGCGAGGTACTCGAATTATCGAAGGAATATCGTAATATTTGGCGGGCCGTTCAGACGGATTTACGTGAATTAGCGAAGCGGTGGGATAATCTCGATGATCTTCAGCAGGGCTGCAGCAGCATCTTCGCAATGATGAACGAGAAGATGCAAATGCAGCGGGATTCGCATAGCAACAAAACGCTCATTATTGAAATACGGACGTACATCGAAGAAAACTATGCGAACTCCGAGCTGTCGCTCGATTTTCTGAGCACGAAGTTCCAGGTAAACTCCAAATATTTGAGCAAAATGTTCAAGGAGGAGTTTGGAGAGAATTTCGTCGATTTTCTAATCGGCCTCCGAATTGATAATGCGAAGCAGATGCTTCTGGAAACACAAAAGCCAATGCAGGAAATCAGCAACGAGGTTGGCTATTATAATTACAATTCCTTCAACCGCGCCTTTAAAAATGTCGTTGGACTGTCTCCGCGGGACTTTCGGAAGCAGCTTGGGGAAGTCAATTAATTGCTGGTGGATTTATTTGTTAAAGAGCCTTGAGAGCGCGGCGTTTCCGCGTTCTTGAGGCTCTTTTTGGCGATGCGGCAGGGAGCAGTTTGATTACGTTCATCGTTAAGGGAATTATGCGGCGTTTGTGAAAAATGCATGAATCAGCGTAACTGCTGCGTTTTTGCGCTTATTTAGAAAAAGGTGAGGTGCAGGAATCTTACGAATTGATGAAGTTTTCGTAAACGGGCTAGAATCGAGTTATGGGCCGGGACACAACCGGAAAGGCATTACGAGCTTCGTTAAATTGTTGCAAAGGAGAGCTGCGAATGAATCATGCACAGGTGAACGCGTTAGAGAAGACGGAGCTTCACGATCTACCATTCAAAAGTAAGCTTACGACGTGGAAAAAAATAACGAGACATTGGGAATTATACTTTTTGGTTTTTCTGCCAGTCCTCTATTTAATTATTTTCAAATATGTGCCGATGATCGGCGTGCAGATCGCCTTTAAAGACTTTAACGTCGTGCAGGGCATATGGGGCAGTCAGTGGGTCGGACTTAAGCATTTTGAAACGTTTTTCACTTCTCCCAACTTTTGGCTGGTCATTAAAAACACGTTAGGAATCAGCTTCTATTCGCTGCTCGCAGGCTTTCCGATTCCGATCCTGCTTGCTCTTGCTTTAAATGAAGTGCGAACGGGCAAATTTAAGAAATCGGTGCAGATGGTTACTTACGCGCCGCATTTTATTTCTACCGTCGTTATGGTTTCGATCGTTATGCTGATGCTTACGCCGCATGTCGGGGTCATCGACAGATTATTTTCTTTCTTAGGCTGGGAAATGACCAACTTCATGGGCGTTCCGGAATTTTTCAAATCGATCTATGTATGGTCGGGGGTTTGGCAGGAAATGGGCTATGCTTCCATTATATATATTGCGGCGCTCGCCAGCGTCGATCCATCACTGTACGAGGCTGCAAGAGTAGACGGCGCCTCCAGATGGAAAAAAATCATTTATATCGACCTTCCGTCGCTGCTTCCCATTACGGTTATCATGCTTATCCTTAGCCTCGGAAGCGTGATGGGCGTCGGCTTTGAGAAAATATATTTGATGCAGAACCCGCTCAACTTAAGCTCTTCTGAGGTTATATCCACTTACGTGTATAAAGTGGGGCTTGTCGGCGCTAATTTCAGTTTTTCATCGGCGGTCGGCTTGTTCAACTCTGTTATCAATTTGATTTTGCTGCTCACGGTCAATTTCGTCGCGAAGAAAATTTCAGAAACAAGTTTATGGTAGGGGAGGGATGAACATGACAACGGCAAAAAAAATTAAGGAACCGTTTGGCGACCGACTGTTTTTGTTAGGTATTTATATCTTTTTGACTCTGCTTATGCTGGCTGTACTGTATCCGCTCCTCTATATTATAAGCTCATCCTTAAGCTCGCCTAGAGCTGTCGTATCGGGACAAGTATGGCTGCTGCCGGTGGAGTTCAGCCTAAAGGCGTATAAATCGATCTTTCATAGCTCGCAGCTTATGTACGGATACTACAATACCATCATATACACCGTTTTCGGTACGTTGATCAATTTGGTTTTCACCGTGCTGCTTGCTTATCCGTTGTCGGTGAAAAGTTTTTACGGCCGAAATTTTGTCATGATTCTAATGATGATTACGATGTTCTTCAGCGGCGGACTCATTCCAACTTATCTTCTCGTCAAAGATTTGGACATGCTGGACACACGCTGGGCTATGTGGCTTCCGGGCGCTTTCTCGGTATTCCAGGTCATCGTGGCGCGAACGTTTTTTCAATCCTCCATTCCAAGCGAATTGTCTGAAGCGGCGCAAATTGACGGCTGCAGAGATACAAGGTATCTGGTCAGCATCGTGCTGCCATTGTCAAAGCCGATTCTCGCCGTATTGACCCTCATGTATGCGGTAGGCCACTGGAACGCGTACTTTGACGCTCTTATTTATTTAAGATCGGAGAAGCTGTTCCCGCTGCAATATGTGCTGCGAAACTTGCTTATTCTGAATGCGTCAGATCCGGAGATGCTCGCGAACACCGCTCAGAAGATACGGGAGCAAGGGTTCGAGCAGGCGCTGAAATACGCATTGATCGTCGTTGCTTCGGTGCCGGTGCTCATTATGTATCCGTTCGTGCAGAAGCATTTCGTGAAAGGCGTCATGATCGGGTCGTTGAAAGGTTAGAGGGTATTTCATTTATACTAAGGGGGGTGATGCGGCGAGCTCGAAGCGCGCGGGCAGGTTTTACAGCAAGAAGCGATGTTTGTTTAACTACCATTTTAGGAGGGGTCCAATTGAAAAAAACATTTTTCAGCATGCTTGCACTCGTCATAAGCCTTACATTGGTATTGTCAGCTTGTGGAAAAAGCAATAGTAATAATCCTGCAACGGATACCGGGGAGAAAAATACAACCGAAGAAGCGGGACCGGTTACGATGACATTTTTTGCTCCTCAAGGCAAAGCACCCTTGGAAGACAACAGCTATACGAAGCACGTAGAGGAAAAATTCAATGTCAAAATAAAATGGGATCTCGCTCCTGCGGACGCGCTGACGGACCGCCGTCAATTGCTGCTTGCAAGCGGCGATTATCCGGAAGTATTCCTGGAGGGGAAATTCTCGCACACGGATTTGCTGACTTACGGCAAGCAAGGCGTGTTCCTTCCGTTAAATGATTTGATTGATAAGTATGCACCGAACATTAAAGCGATGATGGAGAAGAAACCGTATTTTAAAGATGCGATCACGGCAACGGACGGCAACATTTACGCTCTTCCGCGCTTAAATGAATGCTACCATTGTACGTTCTCGCAAAAGTTTTGGATGAATAAAGAGTGGCTCGATAAGGTAGGTTTGAAGGTTCCGACTACGACAGACGAGCTTTATACGGTACTGAAAGCTTTCAAAGAAAAGGATCCGAACGGAAACGGCAAAGCCGATGAAATTCCGCTTACAGGCGCGCCGAACAAAAACGTATGGAACGGGAACAT
>DATJKM010000093.1:0-16917 GCA_035491515.1 Candidatus Udaeobacter sp.
GCTTGAGGGCCTCAATCAATCGGCCTATAGTCCGGAAACAACAGGCTCTACCTATAGTCATGTGAATATGATGTATATCTATACTAGTGCCTGGGGCGGGGCAGAGCGCCCGAAAAATTCTGGTACCACGCCTACGGAAGTGTTGGTTCGGGATGGGGTTATCGAAGAGATTTCGATCGACAGGGCGATCGCGGGACAGGCGCCAGAAGGTGGTTATATTCTCCGTACGCATGGCCTTGCGGCTAATTATGTGAAGGAGCATCTGCGGGTTGGAGAGACTATCACTGCGGACTACTCGCTAGTGTCTCAAACGACAGGGGCAAAGGTAGATCCTGAATCTTTCGAAATGATGGCAGGCGGACATACGCTGCTGGTCAATGCCGGAGCAGCTGCGTCCTTTTCCCGTGATGTTACGGGAGTCAGCGGTTCCTCTTATACTTCTCGTTCCGCAGTCGGTTACTCAAAGGACGGAACGAAAATCTATCTCATTACGAGTGAGCGTAACGGAAACAATACGGGTGTCAACTTGAAGGAGCTTCAGCAGATTATGCTGCAGCTTGGCGTATATAAAGGCGTCAACCTTGATGGCGGCGGATCGACGACGATGATCGAGCGTCCGCTGGGGAGCAGTGCTTTACAGCTTGCCCATGCGACGCAATATGGCTCCACGCAGCGGAGCGTTGCAAACGGAATAGGCTTATTCACAACGGCTCCAAAAGGAGCGCTTAAAGGCATTGTCGTGAGTGGTGCCAAGGTCATGTTTATAGGTCAGAAGTCTTACTATTCGATAAAGGGTTATGATACATACTACAATCCGTTTGAAGTGGACAATGCATCGGCAGTTTGGAGCACGGAGAAGGCGATTGGAAACTTCAATGGCAGCGAGTTTACGGCGACTAAGGCTGGGAAAACGGCACTCAGCGTTAAGTCAGGCGCAATATCGACCAAACATGAGATCGAGGTTATCGGACAGGATCAGATTGCTTCGCTCTCCATAGATACGGCAGCCGGCGTATTAGCAAAGGGAGCTACCATTTCCGTTCCGCTTACCGTGAAGCTGAAGAACGGCAATACCTATAAACTTAGCGGCGATTCCGTTAAATGGGAGTTTATCGGGTTCACCGCAGTACAGCAGGGCGATAGTTTAACCGTTCAATCGGTTAATGCGGGAACGAGCACCGGCTACGCGATTGCCCGCTATGACGGTTATCCGGCCATGATTCCATTCACGCAAGGGGAAGCGGTCAGCACCTTCGAAGATTTCGAGAAATCGACGTATCCGATTACCTCCCAGGTTACGCATGCCGATACGACTACAGGCAGTGTAAAGTTGGTATCCGATTTTCCAGGCCAAACCTCAGCGAAGGCCTTGAAACTGGATTATGATTTTACGAATGGCACTGGGACGAAAGCATCGTATGCAGTGTTTAATTCAACCGGCCGCGCGATAGCAGGCTCGCCTACCTCGATGACGTTAGACCTATACGGTGATAACAGCCTGAACTGGGTGCGCGCAGAGTTTATTGATGCAGACGGAAAGTCGCATTATCTAGATTTAGCGAAGCAGCTCGATTTTACAGGCTGGAAAAATGTAAAAGTAAATCTATCGTCCGTAGGAATGAAATTCCCGGTTAAGCTGAAGCGGATTTACGTCGTGACGCTTGCCGAGGGACAGGATGAGCGCTCGGCATCTGGTTCGATTGGACTAGATAACATAAAGCTGCAATATCCGCCTTCCGTAGGGGGAGATTCGAAGACAAAGGTTGAAATGATTGTAGGCAAGACAGCCGCTACCGTGAACGGAAAAGCAATTACGCTGGATTCGGCGCCAATTGTGTTGAATGGAACGACGTATGTGCCGGTCCGGTTCGTGTCGGATGCAATGGGAGCCAAGCTGTTATTTAACGGCAATACGGGGCAGGTTACGGTGCTGCGCGGCAATAAGCTGATGGAAATGACGCTTGGCCAAAAGGATCTTATTTTAAACGGCGTGCTTCAATCCTCAGAGGTGGCTCCGATCATTCGAAACAACCGCACCTTAATTCCTGTTCGCTTATTTTCGGAGAAGCTCGGATTAAAGGTTGGCTATGATGGTAAAGTGAAAAAGATTACCATCGATTAACGCTGGACGAATGATGTCCAATCTGTGGTATGATAGTGTAGATTAACCTTTAAGAGAGAAAGGTTGCCGATCTGTCGTGGACCACCTAACAGGTGATTTAAATCGAGTTATTAAAAATACAATTACAGTGATGGAAGACAGCAAATACCAGATTTATGAAATATGTGAGTCGGCGCGTACGGAGCTGGAGTCGCTCGAGCAGGAGCTTGAGATCGTGCTTCAGGAAACGGTAAAGACGATCGATAAGGTCGACCAGCTGGAGCAGGACTACCGCCGTGCGCGGATTCGGCTCACGGAAGTAAGCCGGGATTTCGTGCGATACAAGGAAGAGGATATTAAATCAGCTTATGAGAAAGCGACGCAAATCCAGCTGGATTTAATGGTTTACCGCGAGAAGGAGACTTACTTAAAGGCGCGTCGGGATGATTTGCAAAAACGTGTCCGTAATGTGGAAAACTCTATCGAGCGGGCTGAAACGATTGCATCGCAAATCAATGTCGTGCTGGAGTATTTAGCCGGGGACCTGAACCAGGTTACCCGGATCATCGAATCTGCCAAAACAAGGCAGATGCTGGGCTTGAAAATTATATTGGCGCAAGAGGAAGAACGAAAGCGGATTGCCAGAGAAATTCATGACGGCCCGGCTCAATCGCTCGCCAATATCGTCCTGCGAACAGAAATTGCAGAACGGATGCTTATCAAGCAGGAATTTGTAATGGTACAGGAAGAATTAGTAGATCTGAAAGGACAGGTCCGTTCCGGTCTGGAGGAGATACGCAAAATTATATTCAATTTGCGTCCGATGGCATTGGATGATTTGGGAATTGTGCCGACTCTTCGTAAATTCACGCAGGATTTTGAAGAGAAAACAAAAATACATACCGTATTCGAGCTATACGGTAAAGAGGCGCGGATGCCATCTGCGATGGAAGCGGCTATTTTCCGCCTAGTTCAGGAAGCCTTCACCAATGCCTTGAAGCATGCGAGCGCTACTCATGTATTGCTCGAAATTAACTATCAGCCACAATATATTTCACTCATTATTCAGGACAATGGCGTTGGTTTTCAGAGCGAATTAATTGAGCAGGATGCTAGCCGAAACGCACATTTTGGATTGGTGGGGATGAGAGAGCGTGTTGAGCTGATTGAGGGAAGGATGGAAATAGACTCAAATCCCGGTAGAGGGACGAAAATCATGATAGATATACCTACAACTGCCGAATCTAGAAAGGAGTAAGATGATGATGATTCAGAAACCTGCAAATAGTGCAAATACAATCAAAATTTTACTTGCGGATGATCACCAGCTGTTTCGTGAAGGACTTAAGCGGATTCTGAATATGGAAGACGATCTTGAAGTCATCGGCGAGTGCGGAGACGGCATTCAAGTTATGGAATTTTGCAATCATACGATTCCTGAAATTGTTTTGATGGATATTAATATGCCGATCGAGAACGGTGTCGTCGCGACTGAGCGTTTGAAAAGCTTGTTTCCTGACGTGAAGGTTATCATTTTATCAATCCATGACGATGAGAGCTATGTGTTTGAAACGCTTCGCAAAGGGGCTACCGGCTACCTGTTGAAGGATATGGAGGCAGAATCGCTTATTAACGCTATTCGCTCTGTCGTTCAAGGTCATGCCTATATCCATCCAAAAGTAACGGGCAAGCTGATTAATCAGCTGCGCCGCATGACTTATTTGGACGAGATGGGGATCGTTTCAGGAGCTGCTGCGGCGGCGGAGCCGGGCGTCAAGTTCATTGCGGGCGATGAAAGTCCGCTAACGCGGCGCGAGGCAGAGGTGCTAAGGCTTATGGCAGAAGGCAAGAGCAATAAGCTTATCGGAGAATTTTTATTTATTAGCGAAAAAACGGTTAAAAACCATGTGAGCAGCATTTTGCAGAAGATGGAAGTCGATGACCGTACGCAAGCTGTTATTCAATCGATCAAATACGGCTGGGTTACGTTGTAACTCACATATTACGAAAAATCCCGTATCAGCTGATACGGGATTTTTGCGTGCGCGCTTGTTGGAGAAAAGGTATGTGAATATGAGAAAATCCCCGAAGCTGCTTTTTAGGCCACCCCGGAGACAGAGATCAGGATACCGGCTTCGTATTATCTTTTATCGTCTTTGTCTTTGCTTACGAAGCGAGAGGAACCCGGCCGTAAGGGTGAAGGCGCCGATGAGGTAGTAAGGAAGCGGGCTGGAATCGCCTGTTTTTGGCAGGGTATCTAGAGGAACTTGATCCTCTGCGACATCGATGACAGTATCGATAGGAGGCTCGCCATCCTGGCCTTCACCGATCCCGCCTACCGGCGGCTCCTCGTCATCAATTTCGACAATAGTTGTGGTTTCAGGTGTAGGCGTAGGTGTCGGTGTAGACTCAGGCGTTGTTGTAGGGGTTGTAGTCGGCGTAGGTGTCGGTGTAGACTCAGGCGTTGTTGTAGGAGTCGTAGTCGGCGTAGGAGTAGGGCAGTTGTTTTCCCTCTTTAATTTCCAAGCTTTAATCGTCGACCCATGACCGCCGGAGCCAAGCTTGATTTGCTCTGGACCGCTGTATATATCCGCCTGATAGGGAGCGCAAACAGGGATGTCGAGGGTGACGGAATATTCGCCGGGTACCGGATAGATGTTAGTCTCACCGTCATAATGGATCTGATCCTCGTAAGGAGTCCCAAAGCTGTTCGGTATGGTGCCGGCAGGGAAAACATATGTAGAGACACTAACCTGCACACAATTTTCTGTCGTCGAGAAGGTTGCTGTTATCGTACCGTTGCCATTGTCAACGAAACTATTCAAATTGTTCGCGACAATGTGATCGCGGTTTACAGAAATGCTCGTGCAGCTATTAGCAGCCGGCGCGACTGATGGATTTGCAGCTGAATTGTTTTCGCCTTCCGCCATAACAAACGAACCCAGGGATAACGAGAGAATTAACATTATGGCCATGCTGAAAGAAATCTGCTTTTTTAAATATCTCATTATTCACACTCCTCTTAGATAGGTAGTCGGGTTCTAAGAGGGCCGGTTACACTACTAGCTCCATATAATCCAAGTGTCCAGATGCAGATTATACTTCATCGCTTCCCTAGTCATTACGAATGTGCGAAGTCACCTTCTCCCCATACTTTATGCTTACACATCGTACATATGCATGGATACGTAGTATGATGATAACATATATTGTAAATTGCTCAAGGGTGTTTCTTTGTCGTATTTTGACTGTTACTTTTGGATGAGTAAGAGATGTTTTGTGGGAATGGCGCACATTTGTCAACCTTGTCCCCCTATTGCGGAACCAGTGGGCGCTTCGTGGCATATAGTGTCACAAAGAGGAGGTGGCCGCCATGTTTGAGCTTCTGCTTTTTGTTGTTGGCTGTTATGTTCTGGCTGCATTGTCGGTGCATCTGGCGTATCGAATTTGGCGCGGACGACAGCAATCGAGCAAGCATTACGTGCTCGTAGCGGACGTCCGGCAAAAAAATATGGAATGGTACGTGCGTTCGTTGTTTTCTTTTTCGCGGAGAATGGGTAAGGATGTTCGTCTTACGATTGTTAACCGTGGCGTGACGGATGAGACGCTCGCTATTGTTGAACGTTTGGCTAGAGGTGGCAAGGAGGTCAGCGTGCACCTGGCAGAAGATACTCCAACAACAGAAAATAAGGACAATAAGCGTTCACAAATGACTGGTGTGGATGGTACACAGCTGCTTTGGATGCTGCAGGCCGAAGGAATCGTATCGCATTCCGATCATGCGGTGCTGGTTGATTTGCAAAATCCGTCGGATTTGTCGAAAATGCCATTTTAGTATATACTTTGCGGTAGATCAATATTTGGAGTGAAGCACACTCAATGACGCAGACTGCGTTGTTGGGTGTGCTTTTTTTCGTTTGAAATATAAGGGGAAAAAGGCGAGGGGGAGCGATAGACGATGAGGGCTCAGGTGTATGTTGTGGAAGTACGCGGGTGCTGGAAAGCCCGGATAACGATTTACCCGGAGATGGACAAGCATTTTTGGATGAATGGCGGGTTTGGCAAAGCAGGGAGCCTAAATGAAGTGCTTGCCGATTCAGCCTGGCTGGTAAACGAGCCGCTGCCGCTTGGAGATGCTTGCCGTGCTGTGGAGCTGTGGGAAGCGGAGCTAATACGGAGAAGAGGAAAACAGACTGCTATAGATACGGGCCAGACTGATCAAGGAAGTATGGCTGGCTGCTGTGAGGCGATAGAGCTGCTGCTCGCTTGTGCTGAGGAGGCTAAGCGAGAGGGGCAAAATGACGGGAAAGCTGCCGGCAGGAGGTTGTGGTGGCGACGGAGGAGTGGACGCCAGCGGCAGACTGCGATGGGGGGAGCCGGCTTGTCTGGTTTGGTGGAGCGTTGGGAGCGGAGTTGGGATGGGGGGATTGTCGGAGTGGGGCGAGCGGAAGAAACGCGGGAGCGAGGGGGAGCGGGCCGGTCGGGTGATGAGCGGGAGCGGGGCGGAGATAGGGGGCGAGCAATTAGCGATGCGGAGCTGGGGGAGATCGCGGCAGGGGCGAAGCTTGCCGCGGTGGTCATGCAGGGACGTGCGCTATTGCGCAGCGAAGCGCACGCCCTGTTAGTTGACGCGGGCGGGCCCGGCGCCGCTGCAAGGTGGAGCGGAGTGCTCCAGCTTGCTGCGCTGCTCGGGCGGGTGCGCCTGAGCGGATCAATCGCAGCCGGAAATGGCGGGCGATTGGACGCTTTGGGGCGCCGCAGGCGCGAGCGCAGCTGTCTGCGCTGCGGGAGTGGCGAGGCGTATATGCACCGCACGGCATGTGCAGCGTGCGGGCGGTTGTGCGCCTATTGCTCGGCGTGCATTGGGATGGGGCGGAGCCGGGAATGCGAGCTGCTCGTCGTAGGGCAGCATGATGCGCAGCTTGGAGGGAAGACTGGGCCAGGCTGCCTTAAGCAGCAAGTTATGCAGCTCTCATTCGAGCAGCGGCTTAATAAATGGCGACTAAGCCCGGCACAGTCAGCCGCTGCTTCGAAGGCGCTGCAGTTCGCGGAGGAGCAATCCGCTGAACCGGCTCTCTCATCAACGGGAAAATCCGCCAAGGTAAGAGATTTTTTACTCTGGGCGGTTACGGGAGCGGGCAAGACGGAAATGATTTTTCCGCTCGTAGAATCAGTGCTGCTGCGGGGGGGCAAGGCGCTTATTGCAACGCCGCGCCGCGATGTCGTGATTGAGCTTGACCCGCGCATTCGAAAAGCTTTTCCCGCGGCTTCCGTAGTGACCTTATACGGGGGAAGCGAACAGCGATGGGAGAGCGGAGACATCACGCTTGCAACTACTCATCAGCTGCTGCGCTTCTATCATGGCTTCGATCTGGTTGTGGTTGACGAGCTCGACGCTTTTCCTTACCACGGCGACAAAATTCTCCAATATGCGGCGGATAAAAGCTGCGCGCCGGGTGCCGCCCGATTGCTGCTGTCTGCTACGCCGCCAAGCGAGCTACAGCGGGCAGCGAAACGCGGCAAGCTTCCGCATGCCAGAGTACCTGTACGTTATCATCGGCATCCGCTGCCTGTGCCGAAGCTCCTCCATACTTCAGCTGTGAGACAAATGCTTCAGCAGCGCAGGCTTCCGCCAAGGCTGTTAGCTGCCATGCAAGCATCACTTCAACGCGAGGCGCAGCTGTTTGTGTTCGTGCAGCAAATTGCACAAACCGAACCGATGGCTGCTTTGCTGCGAGCAGCGCTTCAGCATTCGGCCGTAGCGGCAACCTCCTCTCAGGATGGTGAGCGAGCGGATAAGGTACAGCGTTTTCGCGCGAGGGAGATTCGGGTGCTGGTCACGACAACGATCTTAGAGAGAGGAGTCACCATTCCGAAAAGCGACGTCTACATTCTGGATGCGGATGGACGGCTATTCGACGAGGCATCCTTGGTCCAAATGGCAGGAAGAGCCGGGCGGTCCGCAGAGGATCCGTTCGGCCGCGTCTATTTTTGCAGCCGCGAGCGCAGCCGTTCGCAGCTATCAGCCGTACGTCATATACAAACGATGAATCGAATAGCCCGAAAGCAAGGCTATCTGCTTCCCGCAAGCAAAGGAGGCTCGCCAAAGTGAAGGTCTCGCCGCAAAACTGGTTACAGCGTATCCAATCCGCTTTCACCGCTTCAGCGCAGCTGCTAGCTCCCCGTTCGGCCGCGTGTCTGCTATGCGGCAAACCGCAAAACGAGGCTCGCAGCGCGGCCAACTATAACCATGCGAAGCTGACCGCCCAGCTTCGACATTCCCTTTGCGGAGCATGTCTCTCCGCAATACCGTGGCTTACCCGCATTGCCTGTCTCAAATGCGGGCGCGGCATCCCATGCGAAGACTGCATACGCAGTCCGCATCGGTCATTCGTATACAACCGCAGCGCTGTTTACTATAACCAAGCGATGAGGGCGATGCTTGCCTTGTATAAATACCGGGGAAACGAGCAGCTAGCCCCGCTGCTTGGCGATATGCTGCTGCCAACGTTCGAGGCCATGACTGCTGAAATTTCCAGGCGGTTCGGTACGCAAAGCGGACATCAATCCAAAGCAAAATGGAGAATCGCGGATTACTGGGATGCTGTCACTTATGTTCCCGTCAGCGAGGAGCGGTCGATCGACCGGGGCTTTAATCAGGCAGAGCAGCTTGCGGGTCATATTGCAAGGCGCTATCGCTTGCCGCTCATGCATCTGCTCATCCGTTCCCGTCATTCTGAGAAGCAAAGCTTCAAGACGCGCTCGGAGAGAATGCGCGATACAAAATCTCTTTTTAGCGTAAATTCTGACGCATTTCGAATGCTGCAAACAAATGCGCTTAGCTCCTTCGGCACAGCTCAGTCAAGCCGTGAAGTCATTCGCATCCTTCTTATAGACGATATTTTTACGACAGGAAGCACGGCAAATGCCTGTTCCGAGCAATTGAACCGACATGCGGAGCTTCCGCTGGAAATATATATTTTGACCTGGGCTCGTTCTTGATAAATCAACGGACCGTAAAGCCGCGAAATAGATTCATAGTGAAAAAGTTAGCGCTTTCGATTAAAATGGAAATAATAGTTGACTAGATTCGACGAAAAAGGGGGCGCAGAGCGATGAATTTAGATAATTGTCCACGCTGCGGTAAGCTTTTTGCCAAAAACTTTAGAGACGTATGTCCGGTTTGCATTCGTGAAATAGATAAAGAGTACGAGCTTTGTGCAAACTATTTGCGTGAGTTCAAGAATTCGATTATTACCGAGGTATCAGAAGCTACCGGAGTTACGATCAAGCAAATTACGAAGTTCATCCGCGAGGGCCGTATTTCTATCGTTAATGCGCCGAATATGGGGTACCCCTGTGAATCCTGCGGAACGATTATTCGCGAAAATTATATTTGTGACATCTGCCGGGAACGCCTTGAGAAGGACAAGAAGCAAATGCTTCAAGACATAGCGAAAAATGAAGAATTAAGAGGCTCCAAACAAGCGCTTGGAGCATACAAAGGACTAGACAGATACAAAGATAAATAAGGGAATTCATGCTAATATGAACATGACTATAAAATTTTACTTGACTGAAGCCGATAATACTTGTAAAGGTAATCGGCTTTTTTAGTTTTTTGCAAATAATGAGGTGGAAAAAATGAAAATAAACAAGACGAATCGTATAGGCGCGCTTAATCCGTACCAGAAGCAGGCGGAATCCAGGGCAGGCGGAACAGGAAAAGCAAAGCAGAAGGATGAAGTCCAAATTTCTGCTGCTGCCAAGGAGATGCTGAACACGAGTAAAGCAAGCGGAGCGGACAGAATAGAGCATATTGAGAAGCTGAAAAAATCGGTAGCATCGGGCACATATCATGTGGAAGCCGGCAAGATCGCTGAGAAGCTGCTTCCCTATCTGAAGGAGTAGTCATCTAAATGAATGAAAACATCCGGCAAATTCTAATGATTTTGCAAGAGCTATTAGACGAGCACCGGCAGCTAATTGAATACGGCAATGCGAAGACAACGGCCATTACCGCAAACAATGTGGAGACTCTTTCGTATATATCGGGCAAAGAGAAGAAGAGTCTTCAGCGCATACTGGAGCTTGAGCAACGGCGAATCTTTCTGATCGGAAAATATATGCTGGATCAAAAGCTGACTAGCCATCGTTCCTTCAAAATGGAGAAACTCATACAGGTTGTTTACCATGCCAATGAGAAGCAGCAGCTTCAGGCTATATGGCATGAGTTATCGGCTGCTCTTAAGAAGCTTCAAGATATAAATGAATTCAATCAGCAGCTCGTTAAGATGACTTTGGAGCATTTGCATTTCACGCAGGATTTGCTGCTCGGCGAGGCTGAGGAAGAGGCGACCTACCATCGGGCTGTGCAGGGTTTGGCCTATAATCGCAACAGTCGATTTAATACGAGAACTTAAGAAGAGAGGTCAACTGCTATGGCATCAACATTTCATGGGTTGGAAACGGCACGGCGCGGCTTATTTACGACACAATCGGCTCTGAATACAACCGGACATAATATCGCGAATGCTAACACAGCCGGTTATTCGCGCCAAGTTGTAAATATGACTGCTTCAAGGCCGATTGATGCCGTTGGATTCACGAAATCGGCAGCGGCTGGCCAACTTGGTACGGGTGTCGAGGCTAGCGCTATTACGCGTATCAGAGAGAAATTTCTCGATAATCAATACCGCAATGAATATAAATCGCATGGTAATTTTACTGTACAGCTGGATACGTTAGAGAAGCTGGAAGGCATCGTAAATGAGCCAAGCGATACGGGGTTAAGAACAGTGATCTCTAATTTCTGGAATTCATGGTCCGATTTGAGCAAAAACCCGGAAAACGCCGACGGCCGGAAAGTCGTTATGGAGCAGACGATGGCTATGGTGGATGCTTTTAATTATGCTTCCAAGCAGCTTACCGATTTGAAGGATGACTTGACGGAAAATGTTGAGATCAATCTGAGCACCGTCAATTCGCTTACTTCAAGCATCGCTCAGCTAAATAGCGAGATCCGCAGGATTGAAGGTTTAGGCGACAGTGCCAACGATATGAAGGATCAGCGGGATTTGCTTACCGATCAGCTCTCAGGGCTGGTTAACGTCCGGGTAGATGATCAGGCAGACGGTTATAGAATTACGATGGGCGGTACGGAGCTTGTTCAAGGAACGACTTCGAGTCCGTTGGATATGGGAGCTATAACGACTGCATTTGATTCGGGCGACCTGAATAGCGGAACGATTTACGGTACTATTCTTTCGAGAGACCGTTTCGTTGATGGCTATATAAGCGAACTAAATAAAATGGTTCAAACGATGGCGAGTGGTGAATTTGAAGTCACGCTGCCGAAAGGATCGGTTTTGCCTGACGGCACTATTATCAATGGGGTGACATACACAGGGGCGGACCGTACGCTGACCGATGATTTGACCGTTACGGTCAATGGCTTGAACGGCTTGCATCAGCTGGGATATTCATTAGCCGGACAGGAGCCGGGCTTGCCTTTTTTTACAGACAGCACAGGTGATACAAGCGGTTTAACCGCAGGCAATATCACTCTAAATCCGGCGATTGCAGCTAATTCAAATTTAATTGCATCTTCGATGCGCGTTACTATAAATGCAGACGGCTCAGAAACGGTAATAAGCGGTAACAATTCGTTAGCTGTCTTGTTCTCGCAAATGAGAGACACCCGTTTAGACTTTGATTCAGGTGCAGGCGAGGATATGAACACAATTGACGCGTATTTCCGTTCCGTCGTCGGTCAGCTTGGCGTACAAGCGGCAGAAGCGACACGCATGCAAGCGAATCAACAAATCATCGTTGAGCAAGTGGAATCCCGCAGGCAATCGGTCAGCGGCGTATCGCTCGATGAAGAGATGTCCAATATGATTAAGTACCAGCATGCCTATAATGCGGCCGCAAGAAATATGACAATGATTGATGAAATGCTGGATAAAGTAATAAACGGAATGGGCCGGGTAGGTCTATAAACTTTAAGAAAATGGAGGTGACAGGTTATGTCATTTCGCGTTACACAGTCGATGATGAATACGCAGATGCTGCGTAACATAACGAACAACCTGGGGCGCATGAACAATATGCAAAACCAGCTCTCGACGGGCATGAGGATCAATAAGCCCTCAGATGATCCAGTCGGCATTACGTTCGCGCTGCGTTATCGCAGTGAGCTTGATTCGAATGATCAATATACAGACAATGTAGGCTCAGCATTATCTCTTCTACAGTATACGGATACGACGATTGGTCAAGCTGGAGACGTCATGCAGCGTGCAAGAGAGCTGTTGGTGCAGGGCGCTAATGGAACCGTGGATCAAACAAGCTTAGCCGCTATTAAAACTGAAATTTCACAGCTTTACAATCAAATGGTTGAAATCGGAAACACGCAATTTAATGGGAAGCAAATTTTTAATGGTGAACAAACAGGCGTTAAGCCGTATCCTGCATTGACTCTTGAGCAGGCTGCCGATCCGCTCGCCACTCCTCCAGTGTATAAGGCTTACCATGTAGCTTCTGACAAAGGTACGATTAAGTATGAACTATCGGCGGGGATGTCGATTGCTATTAACATGGCAGGTAGTGAAGTGTTTGGAGAGCCGGTAGTAAGTGATACAGATATTACGAGCGACAATGCATTTCAGTTGCTGCGGCGCGCCCACGATATGTTAGCAGCTGGCGATCAAGACGGGATTTCCGATCTGCTTGGTCAAATCGATACCCGAATGGATAAGCTGTTAACGAAGCGCGCGGAAATTGGCGCGAGGATTAATCGGGTTGAACTGATACAAAACCGTTTGAACGATATCAATATTAATCTCCAAACCGTTAAATCGAAGACGGAAGATGCAGATATGGCACAGGTCATTACGAACATGAAGACGGAAGAAAATGTTTATCAAGCATCCTTATCAGTGGGAGCACAGATTATTCGCCCGAGTCTCGTGGATTTCTTAAGATAGGGGCGATCAACTTGCAGATTCCACAAATTCAAATTCGACAGCAGTACGCACAAATCAATATAGATGCAGATATTGGGAAACAAGAGCTTCAGCAGCCTCAAGCAACTGTGGAAATGGAGCAAATCAAGCCGGAGCAGCATTTTACCACTTCGAGAGGAAAGCTTGATATTAATCAGGATCTCGCGTGGGACGCGCTAGCGTTAGGCGATAATTTGAAGACGATGAGTAAAATATATTCCATGTCTTCTGATATGGCGCTGCGCGGACTTGCCCGAATCGTCGAAAATGGCAACCGAATGGCGGATATTCATTTGGGAGGCAACCCCATTGCAGACATGGCCGGTGATTGGCAGCGTACATACCCTGAATTTGATTTCCGTGGCGAGGCTTCTATTGATAACGTTGATATCAACTACACGCCAGGTGAGCTGTCCATTGAAACAACACCAGGCCGAATCAATATGAATGTGGAAGTAAATCGGCCCATCCATCATTATGAACGCGGAAAACTTGATATTTATATGAACCAATACCCAAAAGTGGAAATCCTTCCGCCACAAATTGACGAGCTTGTGTAATCGTGGTATTGCAGTGAAGTTAGACTATAGATCATCTATGTAACCTATTAGGTTTACATGGTCTATAGTTTTCTTTATGAGAATGGGGTTAATTTACGAGGAGGTTTTATTTTGAGCATCGAATCAACCGTGTTTTATTTTGAAAATGGCATTCCGGGCTTCGAGCATTTACATCAGTTTGCGTTCACCGAGGTCGATGGAGAGCTGCCGATGAAGCTTATGAAATCCGTTGAGGATGAAGAAATTTCTCTTCTAATCGTTAATCCCTTCTCCATTTATCCGGAATATGAGTGGGATTTGCCTGATTCTTCAAAACAAGAATTGTTCATTCAATCCGAATTAGATATCGAGATCTGGTCAATTATTACGGTAAATTCAGAACCTTTAAATTCGACTATCAATTTGATGGCCCCGCTAGTTCTTAATATAAATAAAAAAATAGGGAAGCAGCTTATCCTTCACGACAACACATACAGCTCGCGCGCCCCGCTAATTCGAGCTTAAGGAGGGAATCCCATGCTAGTTCTATCCCGCAAAAGTAATGAATCCATCATGATCGGCGGCAATATTGAGATTATCGTGCTTGGCGTGGAAGGCGATACGGTCAAATTAGGCATTCGGGCGCCGAGGGAAGTGGATATACACCGGAAAGAAATTTACATGGCGATTCAAGAGGAAAACCGTGCAGCAGCAACCCATACAATAGCTATAGATGAAGTATCGAAATTATTTAAAAAATAACCAATTTTTAAAAAAAGAGCTATAAACAATTGGAATGATTTTCCCGATATATATAGTAGCACGGAAGATAGGGCGGCCGACCTACAACCGTAAGCTTCCGCAAGGATGCGGAAATTCGAAATTTCAAGGAGGAAATATCAATGCGTATTAATCATAATATCGGAGCACTTAACACTCATCGTCAGTTGTCTACCAACACTGCTAACCAAAGCAAGTCCATTGAGAAGCTTTCTTCTGGTCTTCGCATAAACCGTGCAGGCGACGACGCAGCAGGTCTTGCAATTTCGGAGAAGATGCGCGGCCAGATCCGCGGCTTGGACCAAGCAGCTCGTAACTCTCAAGATGCGATTTCGTTGATTCAAACTGCTGAAGGTGCTCTTAATGAGACACACTCCATTCTTCAGCGTATGCGTGAATTGGGCGTTCAAGCTTCCAACGACACCAATACGACTACTGACCGTGAAGAAATCCAGAAGGAAATCAATCAGCTTACTTCCGAAATCAACCGTATCGGTAACGCGACTGAGTTCAACACCCAGAAGTTGTTGAACGGCGATAAATCAAGTACATCTCTGACAGGCGCAACAGGTTCAAAAACAGTAGCAACCAGCGGTGAGTATGCTTCCGCATTTGCACTAGGTGTAACATGGACCGGTCAAACAGGAGATACTCCGAAGATCATGTCCGGCACTGATTCTGATGAGATCGCATTTGCTGGTTCTGTAGGTGATTTTGATTGGGATGATGTGGATACTGGTACCGCGGCTACCATTACTATTACCAAAGATGGAACTGATCTGTTAGTGGATATTTCCGCTACTGACGGCGATGGCGATACATTGACTGTAAACGCAGATAAGCTTGCATACGATGCCACAGCAAAAACATACAACTACAATGCCAACGGCGTGACGTTCTCCGTTAGCGAAGCAGAGTTCGACAAATGGACTGATAGTGCTGACATCACAATTGACCTTGCGGCATATGACGTTGCCGCAGCCGGTTCTATAGATTTGACAGGTGAAACAGTTAAGACGAAATCCGACTTTACGTCCCATAACATTGCCGGGGCTACTAACGTTTACGGAAGCTTTACCGCCGAAATTACCGTTGACTCCACTGATGCCGGTTATATTGAGGGTGTAGCGGGCATCAAAATCACAGCTGCAGCTTTGGATACCGCCGGTGATTATACAGTTGAACTGTTGGATAAGGACGGCGCCACCCTCGTTTCCGAACAAGTAGTAAGTGCCGCTGCTCTAACAACAATCGACTACAACCAGAACGGTATCAGCTTCACCTTCGACGTTCAAGATTCGCAAGACTTCGAAATCACTAAAATGTTCGATGTCACAACAACCAAGAACACGAAGGATAACTCTCTGAACTTCCAAATTGGCGCTAACGAGAACCAATCCATGTCCCTGAGCATTTCCGATATGCGTGCAGGCGCATTGGGCATCACAGGTACCGGAACCAGCTTCTCCTCTGCCAATAACGTTACGAATGGTACGAACAACACGAGTGTTGAGAAAGCTCTTGACGTAACAACCTCGGCTAACGCAACCAATGCGGTTACTGTCATCGACTCAGCTATTAAGAACGTTTCCGCTGAGCGTTCAAAACTTGGTGCTTACCAGAACCGTCTGGAGCACACCATCAACAACCTGCAAACCTCTTCCGAGAACCTAACTGCAGCCGAATCCCGTATTCGCGACGTAGACATGGCGAAGGAAATGATGGAGCAGACCAAGAACTCCATCCTGGCTCAAGCTGCTCAAGCGATGTTGGCTCAAGCTAACCAACAGCCGCAAGGGGTACTGCAACTGCTTCGTTAATATAGTTAAATTCCTAATAAATAGGGGCCTTATTAAGTATAAGGCCTCTATTTTCAATGCATTTCTCCGTACACTTTAATGACTCCCTCGCTAGGTAATTTATCCATATCGCTTAAAAGTGAGACCAGCCAGAGAAGTGTGGTTGTAAAGCTTACGGGGACAAGCAGCGCCAGCTCTCGGGGGTCAACTCTTTTTATGCAATATATCAAAAACCTAGCGGAAAAAGCTTATATGTCCCTATCTTTAAAGATTGCTCAACCGAAAAGTACGAAGCCTTTATACATATCGATAAATTTGATGAGCTGAGCACCTGGAAATTAAGCTCCATTTATTAACAAGGATAACAACAAATCGATAGAAGACATCACGATTTACGGGAGCTCGAATCCACCGGAACGACTTATTTAACAGCTAACACACAGCGTGTGGCTATAGTGTTACGATCCCAAGCGATGCCTATTACGGCGATGTGATCCTGACGTTCAAGAATGGAATAAAAAAATATTTTATTTTTTAATAGAAATTTGTTGAAAGTTATTTACATGTTATAGGTAATATATCACAATAGTACTAGGAAGAAAGAATCAATAGTGAGAAAGGCAAACTTCGGGAAACCGGAGGACGCAAAGCCAAGGGCCTAAAGCACTGAATTGTGTATGGCAGCCGGTTAC
>DATJKM010000094.1:0-6709 GCA_035491515.1 Candidatus Udaeobacter sp.
GATGGTATACGTCTCCGGTCACGGTAACGCTGTCTCCTGTGAAAATCGCGGAATACAGTCTGGACGGCGGAACTACATGGACGGCATACAGTTCGCCGATTACGTTGAACGAAGAGGGAACGCATAAGGTTCTTTATCACCGTTTAGTTGATACGGGAGAGGCGAAATCGCTCGAAATCAAAATCGACCTGACAGGACCTGTCGTTAAGATCACGGGCGGAGCGTCGTACACGATCGATCAGACGGTGAGCATTACATGCACCGCAACTGATGTCACCTCGAGCGTATACGGCACGCCATGCGGGACGCCACTCGTTCAAGCGAAGGCGTATACGCTGGCCTCCGGCCAGAATAAAGCGACGGTTACGGCAGAGGATATGGCGGGCCATCAAACGACGGCTAATCATACGTTTACGGTAAAGGTCACGTTTGACAGCCTGAAGGCTGTAACGAAAACCTTTTTGCAATCTACCGGAGCCAAGCAATGGGAAGCTGTAGCCGAGTCGCTGAATCAAAAGCTGGATAAAGCGAAAGCTGCTGCTGCCGCGGGTAAAATCGACGCTGCGAGAAGCATGATGGCCGACTATATCAAGCAAGTGACGGACCAAGCCGGCAAATATTTAACGAAGGAACAAGCGGATATTCTGATCCGGTGGGCTAAAATCGTGATCTAAATGTATCATAGCAGAGTGAGCCTGTTGAGAAACTTCAACAGGCTTTCTTTTTCTCGACAGAGAACTATATATGCCCGAGACGGTATGCTGGACGCATGATCCTTCCGTTTTCCGTCAGAGCTAGCATGTTTGTACGGTTAATTTTACGGTTATTTGGCATAAAAAAAATCGCTTGACGCGCCTAATGTAAGCGTTTATAATTCAAAGTAATCGATTACGTAAACGATTACATGAAGAGGGGAGGTTGAGCTAATGAGCATCAAAGAAGTGGCTAAAAGAGCCAGTGTATCGACCGCCACTGTATCCCATGTGATCAACGGAACCCGTTATGTAGCCAATGAAACCAAGACGAGAGTGCTTGAGGTTATGAAAGAGCTGAAGTATCATCCGAACAGCGTCGCAAGAAGTTTGCGCAGCAAGCAATCTAAGATTATTGGCCTTATGGTGCCGATTCTGCCGAATGATACGTCGAGCTTTTTCTTTATGTCAGTTGCCCAAGGGATTGAAAGCGTTCTTATGGAGAAAGGATACAGCTTGTTTCTCAGTAACTCCAAGGATGATATTACAACCGAGCAGGAACAGGTTAAAGTATTCAATTCTCAATTGATCGACGGCTTGATTATGGCGCCTACCTACGAGGATCATACCTATCTCGATTCACTTACGACGGATGCTTATCCGGTTGTCTTTATTGACAGGAAGCCAAAGGATGCACAAGGTGACTGCGTGCTGACGGAAGGAGCTGACGGCGCTTATGCAGCAGTCGCTCATTTGATCAGCAGAGGGCATACCCGTATCGGATTCGTTACGGGCTCACTGGGATTAACGACAAGCGACGAACGATTGGCCGGTTACAAAAAAGCGCTTATGGATAACGGTATACCGGTAGACGAGCAGCTGATTCAAGTCGCAGACAGCAGTTATTCCAGCTTTGACAGCGGATACCGATTAACGGAGGCTTTAATCTCCAAACACCGGATTTCCGCGCTATTCGTATCAAACAATGTCATGACGATGGGCTCGCTTCATTATTTGCAAGAAAATGATATTCAGGTGCCAAACGATATTGCCATCATCGGATATGATGATTACGAATGGGCCAAAATAACAAAGCCTGCGCTGTCGATGGTGAAGCAGCCGTCATTTGAACTAGGTGAGACAGCCGCCAGAATTTTGCTTGAGCGCATTGAACAGCCTGATGACGAATACAAGGAAGTACGGCTGCCAACGGAATTGATTATAAGAGGTTCTTCTTGAGAATAGAAGAGCTCTCCTTTAAAGACAAAATGAACGACATTCATGCTAGCGGTTACGTAAACGATTACGTGAACGTGTGAAAGGTGGAAACAAGATGAAAACGGCAAGCCCGGATGTTGTGCGACCGATGAAGGGAAGAGCGGCGGCAAAGTCTGCAAACCATACTTGGGTCAAGATCAAGCAAAATTACGAGCTGTATTTGTTCATTCTGCCGGTCGTGCTCGTGTACGCCATTTTCAAATATTACCCGATGTATGGCGTCCAGATCGCGTTTAAAAACTTTAGAGCGAGCAAAGGGATTTGGGGGAGCGAGTGGGTCGGATTTGAGCATTTCATGCGATTTTTCGACGCATACAATTTCTGGCCGATTATGGAAAATACGATTTTGCTGAGCGTGTATTCGTTGATCTTCGGTTTTCCGATTCCGATTCTGGTCGCTCTGATGCTTAATCAGATGCTCGCTAAACGGTATAAGAATTTTGTTCAAACGGTCATTTACGCTCCGCATTTTATTTCTACAGTCGTGCTGGTAGGGATGCTGAATGTATTTCTGTCTCCGAACAGCGGGATAGTCAACCATATTATTACGTTTTTCGGCGGGGACCCGGTTTTGTTTATGGCGAACGAGGGCTGGTTCCGACCGTTGTATGTTCTATCAGGCATTTGGCAGGAAACGGGCTTTGCGACCATTATATACTTGGCTGCTTTGGCCGGCGTCAATCCTGAGCTCCATGAGGCAGCCGTTATGGACGGCGCAAGTAAATGGAAGCGGGTTAAGCACGTAGACATTCCGAGCATTATGCCGACGATCATCATCCTGATGGTGCTTGCGGTAGGCAATATTATGAGCGTGGGCTTCGAGAAAGCGTTCCTCATGCAAAGCGATCTCAATTATGGAGCATCCAATATTATTCCAACCTATGTGTACGAGCTGGGAATACAGAAGGCGCAATACAGCTTATCTGCCGCAATTGGATTGTTTAATGCCATCATTAATGTGGTGCTGCTCGTAACGGTTAACCGTGTCGCGAAAAAACTGACGGAAACAAGCTTGTGGTAGGGGGCGGGAAGAGATGAATGCGCTGTTAAAAAGAAAAACAAAGGGCGATTTGCTGTTTGATGTCATCAATTACACGGTTTTGACGATTGGGATGCTGCTCATTCTATACCCGTTATACTTTGTCTTGATCGCATCCTTCAGCGATCCGAACCGGATATTCTCGGGAGAGATTTGGTTATTCCCGAAAGGACTTACTTTAGACGGCTATGACCGGATATTTAAAGATGCAATGATCTGGATTGGCTACGGCAACTCGCTCCTGTACGCGGTAGTTGGAACGGCCATCAGCGTCACGCTAACATTGTTGGCTGCCTATCCGCTAGCGCGCAAAGATTTTGTCGGCAGAGGCTTGTTTATGTGGTTCTTCATGTTCACGATGTTTTTCAGCGGCGGGTTAATTCCTACCTATCTGCTAATCAAAGATTTGAACATGCTTAATACGATATGGGCGTTGGTTTTGCCGGGTGCTGCCGGAGTGTTCAATATTATTATCGTTCGCACCTTCTTCCAGAGCACGATTCCCGATGAAATGCGCGAGGCGGCCTTTATCGACGGCTGCAGCAACACAAGGTTCTTTGTCAGTATGGTGCTTCCGCTCTCCAAGCCTATTATTGCGGTTATGGTGCTGTATCACGTAGTCGGGTTTTGGAACGGTTTTTTTGACGCTATGATTTATTTGAACGAAGAGACGAAATTCCCTCTGCAGCTGGTGCTGCGAAACATTCTTGTTCAGAATCAGGTCAATTCCAGCATGATGATCGACGTAGAGTCCTATGCCGCAAAGATGCGGGTAACGGAGTTGATCAAATACGGCGTCATTATTATAGCCAGCCTTCCGCTGCTCGTCTTGTATCCGTTTCTGCAGCGCTACTTCGTCAAAGGTGTCATGATTGGCTCGATTAAAGGTTAATCAAGCATGTTCCTTGGTTATCGCCGGGCTCTGTAACACCGCGGATCAGACCCGGATGATGATAGATAAATAAATATATTTTCATTAAGGGAGGATTACTAATATGAAAAAGGCAGGGTCTGTTACAGTAAGTCTATTACTCGCTGCAAGCCTAATGCTCTCCGCTTGCGCGAACAACAAAGCGAATCAAGAAACGAATAACAGCAAGGAAACGGGCAACAAGCCGCAGGAGGAAAGCTTTAATAAAGAGGGTCTTCCGATTGTAAAAGACAAAGTTAATCTTACGATTGTATCTCCGAAGGCCCAGCTGGCGCCCGAGTATAACGAGATGGAAATTTTCAAACGTCTGGAGACAGATACAAACGTTCATATTGAATGGAATAATATTCCTGATACCGATTATTTGGAGAAGAAAAATTTGCTTCTGGCCAGCGGCGATCTGCCTGACGCCTTCTACAACTCGCAATTTACCGATTATGAATTGATCACATACGGCGAGGATGGAACGATTATTCCACTGGAGGATTTAATTGATCAATATGCGCCCAACCTGAAGAAGCTGTTAGAAGAAAGACCGGATATTAAAGCGGCCATTACCGCTCCGAACGGTCATATCTATGGACTTCCTACCTGGGAGGAGAATGAGCTGGGCACGAATCCGTTCTTCCACGTGATCAATACGCAGTGGCTGGATAAGCTCGGCCTCAAATTCCCGGAAACGCTTGATGAATACACAAATGCGCTCGTTGCCTTCAAGACAAAGGATCCAAACGGCAATGGCAAAGCTGATGAAATTCCGCTGAGCTTTATGCATATGCAGTGGTGCATGGATATTGCCGGCCTGTTCGGAGCATTCGGCTTGCCTGACAACCTGGAGCATCGCATCGTAAGGGACGGCAAAGTTATTTTCACGGCTACTCAGCCGGAATATAAAGAGGCATTGAAATATTTTAACGAAAAATGGTATAAGCAGGGCCTGATCGATCCGGAATCGTTCACGCAGGATGCTCCGCAATATTTGGCTAAAGGCAAAACGGCTGATGAGACGCTTGGTTCTTATGTTTGGTGGGAAATCGAAGAGGTTGTAGGTACTGACCGTGCCAAAGATTATGCTCTCGTTCCTCCACTTGCTGGCCCGACCGGCAAAAAAACCATCGGCAGAGGCAATGGCGGCGGTCCGGGAAGAAATGCTTTCGTCATTACGAGCGAAAACGAAAATCCTGAAGTGACGATGCGTTGGATTGATCAGCAGTATGAGCCTTATATGGCCGCTCAAATCCATTGGGGTCCGATTGGCGTGATCTATGAAAAGGATGCGAATGGCAAGCTTGTGAACCTGCCGCTTGCGGAAGGCGTATCGATGGGCGAATTCCGACAGAAGGTTGCGCCAAACGGTGCCGGCGTCATTACGAAGGAACATTTCAAAACGATTGTAGACATGGAGCCTCGCGCACAGCAGCGCAAGAAGGATTTGGAAAACGTTTACGATCCGTTCATGGAGAAAGAAAACTATCCAACGATCTTCTTCCTGCCGGAGGAGCTGGATACGATCAATCAAATCGAACCGGAATTGCTCAAATACGTGAATACGCAAAGAGCTAAATTTATCGTCGACGGCGTGACTGACTCGGATTGGAACAGCTTTGTGAAAACGGTGGAGGACATGGGTCTTAGCAAGCTGATGGCATTGTATCAAACTGCGCTTGACCGTTATAACGAAGCACAAAAAGGATAAGCGTAGGCTGCCATCCTCTCGGTGGCACTAGCAATTCTATCAACGGCATGACGGAGCCTTCTGCGGAATGTTCCGTCTGCTCGTATAGATAAACATAGAATGAATAGAGGAGAGAGAGACCTATGAAACCTAATTATGATCATCCCTTACGCCCGCAATATCATTTTACGCCTGAAGCCAACTGGCTGAATGATCCGAATGGAATGGTATATTACGAAGGCGAGTATCATTTGTTTTATCAGCATCATCCGGAGAGCACCGTATGGGGCCCGATGCATTGGGGCCATGCCATAAGCAAGGATCTTGTCAATTGGGAGCATATGCCGATCGCATTATATCCGGATCATAATGGCACGATATTTTCAGGAAGCGCGGTTGTGGATTGGAAGGATACAAGCGGATTTTTTGATGGAAAACCGGGACTCGTCGCAATATACACGCAAACGGTTACAGTGCCGGATTCACAGCTATCCAAGCAGCGTCAGAGCATTGCCTATAGCAAGGATAACGGCCGTACATGGACGGCCTACGCCGGCAATCCTGTTTTGGAGGATGAGAGATTTGTAGATTTCCGTGACCCGAAGGTGTTTTGGCATGCTGCCACTGAACGCTGGATTATGGTGCTTGCCGCGGGAGACCGGCTCTGCCTTTATACGTCGGATAATTTGAAGGAATGGAATTTCGCAAGCGAGTTTGGCGCGAAGGAAGGATCGCATGACGGGGTTTGGGAATGCCCGGACTTATTCCAATTACCTGTCGAGGGACTGGAGGGCAAAGAGAAGTGGGTGCTGCTCGTCAGCATCGGTGACAATGAGAAGATGCCCGAAGGGTCGAGAACCCAGTATTTTATAGGAGAGTTTGACGGCATTACCTTTACGAACGACGATGAACCGGAGAGCGTGCTGTGGATGGATCACGGCCGTGATAACTATGCAGGCGTAACCTGGTCGGATGTGCATAGCGGAGAGCGGCTGCTTATCGGCTGGATGAACAATTGGAAGTATGCAAATATAATCCCTGCGGGCGAATGGCGCGGCGCAATGACGCTTCCGCGACGGCTGTCGCTTCGGCAG
>DATJKM010000095.1:0-7505 GCA_035491515.1 Candidatus Udaeobacter sp.
GCTGGAAGATAACGTTCAGAAGCTGCTTGCTGGAGGCTACCCGGCAAAAGATTTCATAAAGGATATGGACGCGGCGATCAACCGGGCAAGAAAATAAATAAGCAAGAAGCAGAAACATTCGAATGTGACTGCACATTCGAATGTTTCTTTTTAGGACATTGTTAAGGGAGGTAGACCATGAACAAGCTTAGAAGGAACAAAGCAGCAATCGTCCTCTTTGTATCACCGGCCTTACTGCTTTTCAGTATTGTGGTGGTTTATCCTATGCTGCAAACCTTCTACCGGAGTTTATTCGAATGGGATGGACTGGGCAAACCGGTATTCATACAATTGGATAATTATATTCGGATTTTTCAAGATCCTGATTTTTATATTTCTTTTAAGAATGGGCTTATATTTGCAGCAGTGCTGGTGGTGATGCAGATCGGACTGGGAACCGTGCTGGCGATCCTGATCTCGTCCAAACAAATAAGAGGCAAGCGCTTTTTTAAGAATGCTCTGTTTATTCCCGTCGTCCTTTCTGTTACGGTCGTATGCCAGCTATGGCTGAATATTTACAACGGTCAGTATGGACTGCTGAATAAAGCGTTTGAGCTGCTCGGCTTGTCCTATCAACAAGATTGGCTCGGTCATGAGAGCACGGCGATTTGGGCCGTAGCCGGGGTTAACGCTTGGCAGTATATGGGCTTCCACTTTGTGCTGCTTTACACCGCGATTAAGGGCATCCCGGAATCGTATTTCGAAGCGGCGACCATTGATGGGGCTTCCAAATTCCAGGCGCACCTGCGCATCACGATGCCTATGCTTGCAGAGACGTTCAAGTTTTGTCTGATATTTGCCGTCACGGGAGGGCTGCGGGCATTTGAGCATATGGCGATCATGACCGGAGGCGGACCTGGCACGAGCACCTATACATTGACGTATTTCATGTACAGGGCGGCCTTCAGGCTGAACGAATACGGATATGCTTCAGCTTCCGTTGTTTTGTTGGTGCTTGAGTGTTTGATCTTCACGATTCTCATTAATCGCTTTGTGGCGAGAGAACGAATCGTATATTAAGGAGGTATGCTAATTGAGATCGTCCGTTATCAGCTCTAGGCGCTCTAGGTTTCGCTTCAATCCGTTCCGAAGAGAGACGCTGGCCTATGGCTTTCTGATCTTCTATGCGCTGATCTCGGCTTATCCGATTGTGTGGATGCTCTTTTATTCTTTCAAGAATAATAATGAAATATTCGTCACGAACCCGTTCGGGATTCCGAAGGTGTTCCGGATCGAGAACTATGTAAAAGCGCTAACGGAATTTAACATTGTGGTCTATTTTCGCAACAGTCTCATCGTCAGTCTCAGTGTGGTAGCGGCCACCCTCGTGATCGCTTTGCTGTTCAGCTATGCAACGGCCCGAATGGAATGGAAGCTATCGGGCTTCGCCAGGATTTTTATGACGGCCGGCCTGTTTATTCCCGTTCAGATTATCTTGATTCCGTTATTGATTCTAGTGAAGGATTTCCATTTGACCAACACGTATTGGTCCTTGATTATACCATATACCGCCTTTCAAATTCCGTTTGCCTCGATGATTTTTTACGGGTTTCTGCGCTCTGTACCCTTTGAAATGGAGGAGGCGGCGGCTATCGACGGTGCGGGCATTCTTCAGACCTTTTTCAGGGTCATTGTGCCGATCGTCACGCCAGCGGTCGCTACGGTTGCGATTTTTGTCTTTCTGGCAGCCTGGAATGAGTTCACCATTTCATTGATACTCATTTCAGATGAATCCTTGAAGACCCTGCCTCTGGGGCTGATGAGTTTTCAAGGCGCCTTCAATACCGATTGGGGGGCAATGGGGGCAGCGTTGGTCATTTCCAGTATCCCTACGATTCTGTTCTACCTGATCTTTAGCGAGCAGGTGGAGAGGGCTATGGGGGTTGGCGGCGCAGTCAAATAAAGTTAGGAATGGAGGCTTTGCGTTGAAGCAGATTGAAACACCTTATCAAACGATTTATATGTCCGGCGCGAATGAACTTCAGGTAGAGAGCGCAGTTTCGGAAATCGAGCCGGGATTGATCCACATTCAAGTCACCTTTCAATCCGAGGTGGAGCGGCATTTTCCGCAGCTCGAGCTGTACTGGAAGCACCCGATGGTGGATATCCAGTCGTATTGGCAACCTGCCGCATTTCACAATAAGAGCCTTATTCCCGACTTCAATCATCGAATCACCTCCAAGGCGGCAGTCTCAGCGCCAGTCGGCTGCTTTTATAATCTGAATGGTCAGAACCGACTGACGTATGCGCTGTCCGATGCCTTGAATCAAGCTGATTTCACGATGGGTGTCCACGAGGAGGATGCCGCGCTGAATTGCCGGGTGCGACTGCTGACGGAACCGACACGACCTAGAACGTCTTACCAGATCGTGCTGCGAATCGATACGCGAAGCATTCCTTACTATGAAAGTATCAGATTGGTATCCGGATGGTGGGAACGAATGGAAGGATATAAGCCTGCTCCTGTTCCCGCTGCTGCGAGAGCGCCCATGTACTCCACGTGGTATAGCTTTCATCAACAGATCACAGCTCAGGACATCGAGGACCAATGCCGATCGGCGCGGGAATTGGGGATCGAGGCGGTAATCGTGGATGATGGATGGCAAACGTCGGACTCGAATCGCGGTTACGCCTATTGCGGAGATTGGCAGGTGTGCCCTGATCGCATTCCGGACATGCGTGCGCATGTCGAGAGCATCCATAATCTTGGATTGAAATATATCTTGTGGTACAGCGTGCCCTTCGTCGGCATTCACTCCCAAGCTTGGCCAAGATTCAAGGATAAGCTGCTGAGCTTTAAGGAAAATATTGGGGCGGGCGTATTGGATCTGAGGTACACCGAGTGCAGGGAATACTTGATCTCCATCTATGAGCGGGCTGTAATGGAGTGGGGGCTGGATGGCTTCAAGCTGGATTTCGTCGACGAATTCTACTTGAGCGCAGAGCAGGAAGCCGAACCGAGACCAGGTATGGATTACGTTTCCGTTCAAGAGTCGGTGGACCGCCTCCTCACCGATGTGATGGAGCGGCTGAGAGTGATCAAGCCGGATATCATGATTGAGTTCAGGCAGACCTATATCGGGCCTTTAATGAGAAAATACGGAAACATGTTCCGTGCAACGGACTGCCCGAACGATGGGCTAACCAACCGCATGGAAACGCTTGATATCCGCTTGTTGTCCGGGAACACGCCTGTACACTCGGATATGGTCATGTGGAATCCTCAGGAGCCGGTAGAAGCGGCGGCTCTACAGCTGGTGAATATTCTTTTCTCCGTTCCGCAGTTCTCAATGAGATTTGAGGCACTACCTGAACTTCATATCGAGATGACGAGGTTCTGGTTGACCTTTTGGCGGGAACACCGGGATGTATTGCTAGACGGCGAGCTGTCGCCCCGTTCTCCCGAAGCCATGTATCCGCTGGTACAAGCCGATGCGGAGTACAAAAGGTTGATTGCCGTGTATGCGGATGTGGTCGTACGTACTGGATTGAAGGTGCCTAATAAGCTGATCCTGGTTAATGGAACGCTGCAGGATGAAATCGTCGTTTCTTTCGAGGAGGAATTAGCTGAGCGAAGGGTTCGGATATTTGACTGCTGTGGTAAGATCGTACGTGAAGAGACAGCATCGTTCGCGAAGGGAGTACAGATTCTGAAGATTCCTGGACCCGGTGTTGCGCTAATTGAAGATAAATAGTGTGCTAATTTGGGGCAGCCGTAAATGATACGGCTGCTTTTGTTTTTATCATATTCAACAAGACAGACATCACATCATTACCATGCCTCGGTCGTCTGTTACGTGTGTTGAATAAGTAATCGACGAGCATGTAAAACAGATACAGCGAAGCGAAGCTGCTTATCCACAAAGTAGATTACTTATAAAGTATTTCCTCTTTATATTCCTTGGCTGTCGGTAATGTTATTACATCGATGAGAGGTCCTGAGCACGATCAGATTGTCATAGCCTCAGATCGTTCTTGAATAAGCTATGGGAGAGCGTCGAACAGGTTGAGTGTAACATGGTAAGTGACGAATATTATACGCTGATACAGCATATCCCTTGGGTAAGATTTGGTTATGTTATACCAGGGGGATTTTTTGGTTCGTATTATATCATTGTGTAATAACAAGACGTGATAGGAGGCTATATGTATAACGTTACCATTAGTGTTCCATTGATGGAAAATGAATATTGGTGGGGCGGGGTCATCAGCGATGGAACGAAAATGCCATTCGGCAGCACGGCATATCAGAGAGATCTGTTCGGAAACGCTGGCAATAACCAGGCATGCCCGTTGCTACTTTCGAATAAGGGAAGATATGTTTGGTCGGAGGAACCGTTCCGCTTTACTTTTGATGGCGAAGAGCTGGTCATTGAAGGAGTGGCAGGAACGATCAAGATCGAGCAAGGTGGCAATCATTTACGCGATGCGTTTCTTCGTGCATCACAATTGTACTTCCCGCCATCTTTCACCTTGCCAGACTTATTGTTTTTCACAGTTCCGCAGTACAACATCTGGATGGAGATGAGCTATCATCCAACGCAAGATAAGGTGATCGCTTACGCCGAAGCGATTATTGCAAACGGGTTTCCGCCAGGTATCCTGATAATCGATGATAATTGGCATGAAGACTACGGAACGCTAACCTTTAACCAAGGTAGGTTTCCCGATCCCAAGGCGATGATAGACCGGCTGCATGCGCTTGGATTCCGCGTCATGCTATGGGTTTGTCCGTTCATTAGTCCCGATGGAGAAGTGTTTCGCTATTTACAAAAACAAGGGTACCTGTTAAGGGAGTTGCACGGAGAACCGGTTATTCGCCATTGGTGGAACGGCTACAGCGCCATTTTGGACTGTACGAATTCCGAAGCGGTAAGCTGGTTTACAGGTCAATTGGATCAGCTTATGGAAGAGTACGGTGTCGACGGCTTTAAAATGGATGCCGGAGATCCACAGTTCTACAAGACGACGGATATCAGCGCACGACCAGCGACGCCGAACGGCCAATGTGAAGCATGGGCGCGGATCGGCCTTTGTTATTCCTTTAACGAATACCGGGCTTGTTGGAAGCTCGCGGGTCAACCGCTTGTCCAGCGGCAGACCGACAAAAACCACAGCTGGGGCTCCGACGGCCTGGCCAGTTTGATTCCGAACGGACTTGCGCAAGGACTTGTGGGATACGCTTTTAACTGTCCCGACATGGTCGGCGGCGGTCAGTATCAGGATTTAATCCAGCCAGACTTCCAGGTGGACGGAGAGCTATTTGTCCGTTACGCACAATGCTCGGCCCTGTTTCCAATGATGCAATTTTCAACGGCGCCATGGAGGGTGCTTGATCAAACTCATTTGTCTTATTGCATCGAAGCGGCAAAGCTTCACTACCGAATGGGAGCCAAGATAGCTGAGCTGGCTAGACACGCAGCAGCGACAGGCGAACCGATCATGAGGCACATGGCCTACGTGTTTCCGGAAGGAGGCTATGAGACGATAACCGATCAATTCATGCTTGGCAACGACATTTTAGTTGCACCGGTGTTACGTAAAGGCGCTACGGCCCGAAAGGTCGTATTCCCGCAAGGAGCGTGGCTGGGAGAGGATGGCAGTCAAGTGTGTGGCCCGTGCGAATCGGAAGTCGAGGCTCCGCTTTCCAGGCTTCCCTGGTTCAGACGGGAATATAACTAAACAGTTATTTCGGTCTGCTGATCCAGGTAGTCTAATCTACTATTGAGCTTGATTCTGATATAGATAAACAAAAAGTGCTTAACTTTGCTTATGCAAGGTTGAGCACTTTTTTGGATTGTTCCATATATTCAAGATGACGATCCAGTTCCATTATCCTATTAAACAACTTTATTTTCGTTCCGGGATCTTTGCTGTCCTCTGATTAAATAACTTTATTTTCACAAATTCTGAAGCGTAGCTGAGGGGCATTGATCGCATTAAAGAACTTGAACTAAATATTTCTGTTAAGGCCAAGAAACGTTATCTGGCTTGACTAACCCCTGCATACCCATTACCCCAAAGGTTTTTTACCCGAGCTTATAACAACCTCTTACAAGTTTTTCCTACACATCTGTTAATTTCGCCTGAATTTCTTTTAAAAACAAATCGGCAGCAGCCGAAAAGACCTGATGCTTTTTCCAAACCATATTTAAACCAGATTCAAGTCTTGGCTCTAGCGGTCTAAAACAAAGGTTACTATCACTAGACGTATTCACTATTTTATCAAGAGTTATTGCATAACCAATGCCTTCTTCAACCATAATCGCAGCATTATAGGCAAGATTGTATGTAGCTACGACGTTTAATTTATCAAAATCATCGCCAAACCAATACGTAAATTCATTTTTAGAAAATGTCTGCTTCATAGCCTGTCTTGAACAGATTAGTGGAACATTTATTAAATCTGCTGGTTGAATGGCATCTTTGCAAGCAAGAGGACTGTCTTTCCTCATCACAACGCCCCAAACATCCTTGGCGGGGATATTGACATAATTGTATTTTGATACATCAGCTGGTTGAATTAATATACCAAAGTCAAGCAGTCCCTTGTCAAGCCGTTCAGTTACATCATCTTCGTTTCCGCTGTAGAGGTGATACCGTATATTTGGAAAACTTAACTGTAAGTCTTTTACTACCCGTGCAATCTGTTTCATGGCGTCTGTTTCCCCACCGCCTATATAGACATTACCACTAACTGTTTCTTCCATGGATCTAAACTCTGCCTCTAATTTATCGACCATATCAACGATTTCTTCGGCTCTCTTTCTTAAGAGCATTCCATCATCTGTAAGAATGATACTGTGGCTACTGCGAATAAATAGTTTTTTTCCTAACGCTTGTTCAAGATCTTTTAATTGTCTAGACAGGGTTGGCTGTGTAAGATGCAAAAAATCAGCCGCCGCCGTAATGCTGCCTTCTCTTGCAACCGTAAGAAAATAACGTAAAACTCTAACTTCCATCTACACTCCTCCTTTGTGCTTTACTATACACGTTTAAGAAATGCCCATCAAGCATATCTTGATATAAGATATAGGTATTTGTTATATGAAAAAAGCGCGCTAAAATAAATACAAACAGCAATTATCATTAATGGAAAGGCTGGAGGGAATGAATAACATGGATACGACAAAGGTTTGGTTTATTACGGGAGCCGGTAGGGGTATGGGCACAAATATCGCGAAAGCTGCTTTGAACGCCGGGCACAGAGTTGTGGCTACCGGCCGTAATACGGATGTAGTGGCCAAGGCGATCGGTGAAAACGAGAATGTATTGGTCGTCCAATTGGACGTTTCTAGGCCTTCTGATGCACATTCCGCAGTCAAGGCGGCAATCGACCGATTCGGGACCATCGATGTGCTGGTCAATAATGCCGCACATTTCTATGGGGGCTTCTTCGAGGAACTAACACCGGACCAAATCGAACGTCAGCTGCAGGTGGCGTTGATCGGCCCCATGAACGTTAC
>DATJKM010000096.1:0-15562 GCA_035491515.1 Candidatus Udaeobacter sp.
GTTCGAGATTACATCACTTACTATAACTCAATTCGGATTCAAACGAAACTAAATAACCAGTCGCCGATTGATTTCCGACGACTGGCTGTTTAAACTTGAAAGGTGTTTTGATCCCTGTCTCACAAACAGGGGTCAGTCCCGTTTGTCAGGAGGTTTTTATTGTATATAGCTTGCTATCTCTTTGCTTTAAAGTGAACCACCGCGCTATAAAGCATTTTTTCAATTTTGGGATTAAATACCGCATGATGACTGACGTGGAACACTTCTAGCAGCAAACCTTTATTATTTTCGATTTGCTGGTCGATCTTTTGCTCCAGCGTTTTCAAATCATAGGCTTCAAAAAATTCGATCTTATTTTCGATTAAATCTAACCGGAATTCCATTTGATTATCTCCTAGGCAAAGGTTATTTGTATAAACCTATTATACCTTGGAGCTAATGCTGTTTCATAGGGTCAAGTTTCGGGATAACGGAAGCTGAATCCGCATCTTTTGAAGACCATAAAGACTCAATTTCCTCGAGCGATTTACCCTTTGTTTCCGGAACAACGCGCCAGGTGAACAAAAGGGCGATCAAGGCCATGCTGCCATAAATCCAAAACGTAGATGCAGGACCTGCGGAGCTAAGCAATGGCGGAAATGTTTGCGAAACCAGATAGTCCGCTGCCCAAAGCATCATAGCGGCAATCGCTGTCGCTTTTCCGCGGATACGGTTTGGGAATATTTCAGAAATGATAACCCATACGACCGGACCAAGCGATATCGCAAAAGAAGCGACGTAGAGCAAAATAAAGACAAGCACGAGCGGACCTGCGGCATTTCCGGTATGGAAAGCGAAGCCGATGACCAGCAGACATATCGCCATCGAAGCTGTACCGACTAGGAGCAGCGCTTTACGTCCTACTTTATCAATGAGCCACAAGGCCACAATGGTAAACAGGAAGTTGATGAAGCCAACCAATATAGTCTGAATGAGTGAAGAATTCGTGCCGGCACCCGTTGCTTTGAATATTTCAGGGGCATAATACATGACAGCATTAATGCCTGTAACCTGCTGAAGAACAGCCAATCCTACACCAACGAGCAAAGCTATACGAAGTCCGGGACTGAAAAGCTGACGGATAGAACCGCTTTCTTCCTCGAATGATTGCTTAATGTCGATGACTTCTTTTTTGGCAAGTTCCTCGCCATGAATTTTCAATAAAATGGGCAGAGATTCCGCTGCTCTCCCTTGCTTGATCAGCCATCTTGGGCTCTCGGGCACGAAGAACAGAAGGATTAAGAACAGCAAGCCGGGAACAGCGCCTACGCCAAACATCCAGCGCCAAGCGGAGGTTACGCCCCAAGCTTCATCGCCTGAGCCGGAAATCCACACATTAACAAAATACGTAAGAAAGATTCCGCTAACGATAGCGAGCTGATTGAGCGCAACAAGCCTGCCGCGGTATTTCGCGGGAGCAATCTCGGCATTATAGAGCGGGCAGAGCGTGGAAGTAATGCCGATCCCGATTCCTCCAATAATCCGGGCGATAATAAAACCGGAAAAACTTTCAGGTATGGCAGTGCCAATCGAGCTGATAATAAACAAAATTGCTGCCGAAATTAATACTTTTTTGCGTCCGAAGCGGTCGCCTAGAATGCCGGACATGGCCGCTCCTACAATACAGCCGATGATTAAGCTCGATACGGCCCATCCAACCTGCAGCTTAGATAAGTCGAAATGTTCCTCCATAAAGCCGACAGCACCCGAGACGACCGCTGTATCGAAGCCAAATAATAATCCGCCAAGAGCGGATACAATGGAAACAAGCGTCACAAATTTCATGCTTACTTGTTCATTTTTGTAGGGGTTTTCCATATGCGTTTTCTCCTCTCTAAAATCCTATCCTGTACTAAAGTGAATATCATTATATCACGCATAACGAGCGGGTCCGCGCGCAAACACCTTCATTAATCAGAGTTGTTCCCGCATTAATTTTGGACTATTGGCGCAGGGCCTCACAATTAGGGGAGATTAGCATTATGTTGTCCATTTGAACACAAAAAAGTCCATGTCAAAGCGACATGGACCTTACAATTATTGCTTATTTCGTTTGCCCCCGGTAATCGGAGGGAGTAACCCCGGTCACTTTCTTGAAGACGCGGCTAAAGTAGTTCGGATCATTGTAACCGACCTCGAAGCAAACTTCCTTCAAGCTTAGCTGTCCCGTCGCCATCAAAGCTTTCGCCTTATCGATCCGGAGGGACGTGACATAATCAATAAACGTCGTACCAACCTGCTGCTTAAATATTTTGCTGAAATAGTGGGGATTAAGGTGTACCGAGTCCGCAACTTCTTCGAGCGAAAGATCCTCCGTATATCGCACCTGAATGTAATTTTTCGCGCGGTTCAGAACCGTTTGGGTTTGCTGCTCGCGCTGCTCACGGATACGCTGCATGGCCGAGAGGACGTAAGCTTCGGGAATGGCATCCCCAATCGCAGGCTGCTTCTCCTGATTGTACACGGTATGGCCGGTACCTTGCTTTAGTTCGTCGAAATGGCACACCTTCCCGTATTGCTCGAAGTAGTTGGAAGCGAATACCGCTTCAAAATAAGATTTTCGCAGTCCTTCAACACCTGTACGAGTCTGTCCGATACCGATTAAGATCTCGACCTCCAGCTGGCGGGCTGCAATCGCACACAGCTCTTCTCCAAATACGGTAGCAGTTTCTTTCCAATCCGCGGCGGATAGCGAAGGCGCTTTGTTGATGAAGATCGCCATATGGCGGTCGATTAGAGAGCTGACAATGCTGGTCGAAACATAGGTTTTGGCAAAGCTCCTTATCGTATCGTAAATTTTTTGCTTGTTATCCGTTTTTACACGATCGGGGAAGGCGATTACGATTGCGCACCCATGCTCGAGAGGAAAGTTAAGCCATTCCGATAATTGCTCGATATCGGTATAGGTAATATTATCGACCATAAACATCATCGCCAGCTCGTTTTCCGCTAAGGGCAGCAGCTGGGATAGCTTATGCCTGAGCTCCAGTTCATCCGAACGCTTCCTTTTTTCCTGTTCAAGCTCCTCTATGAGCTGCTCGAGCGTATGAACGACCTGTTCGCGCTTGGCAGGCTTGACGAGATACTCCTTTACGCCAAGCGAGAGCGCTTCCTTGGCGTATGCAAAATAATCATAAGCCGTCACCATGACGAATTTCGTATCCGGCAATTTATGTTTAATTTCCCGTATGGCCTCTAAGCCTTGAATGCCCGGCATATTGACATCCATCAGCACGATCTGCGGCCGATGCTCTTCTGCCCGTTCTATAGCGACGCGTCCGTTCTCGGCATGAATAATTTGGAATGTATTTGGCAGCATCCGCTGAATGATCCATTCCAGTCCTTCGCGCTCAAGCGCCTCGTCATCCGCGATCAACAGTCGGTACATGGATGCGCTCACCTTCCTTTCTTGGGGGAATCCGAATCGTGACCTTCGTTCCTTTGCCCAGCTCGCTTTCAATATCGACCAGCCCATTAACGCCATAAAACAATTGAAGACGCTTAAACACATTTTTTGTGCCAAGTCCCGTAGACCTCTTTTTGTCTGATCCGGACTCAAGCCGCAGCAGCGACTTACGAACCTCCTCCGTCATCCCGCTTCCGTTGTCTGATAGGGAGATGCGAACGCCAGCCGTGCTTTGCGATATTTCCAGACGAATGACAGCGCCTTTCTCCATTCTTTCAATGCCATGCAAAAAAGCATTTTCGATGATTGGCTGAAGCGTTAGCGCCGGTAAGGGCTGCTGCAAAGCAGACTGGTCAATATCCATCTCGAGCCGAATGCGGTCGCGAAAGCGGGCCTGTTGAATGATGAAGTATTCCTTCACATGTTCAACCTCGTCTCTGAGCGTTACCAGCTGCTCCAGATTGCGTAAGTTGTATCTGAGCAGATTGGACATCGATACGATCAGATCGCTTGTCTTCTCGGCTCCTTCAATGAAAGCCAATTTAGACAAGACATTGAGCGTATTGAACAGAAAATGAGGATTAATCTGGCTTTGCAGCGCCTGAAGCTCCAATTCCTTGACGAGCTTGTCCTTCTCTAAGCTTTCTTTATCCTTCTCGATCAATACGAGCAGGTCGCTCGACATTTGCTCGAATGCGCCGGACAACAGACCCAGCTCATCACTTGATCTGTCACTGGATCTGTGCTGACGGTCGCTTTGATGTAATTTGCCTTTGGAAATTTGTCTGGCACGCGAGACAAGTCTGCTAACGGGACCGGTAATGCTGCGTGAAATCCATATGGCAAGTAAAATGCTCATCAGCGTATTCGTTATGAAAACGGCGGCTCCAAGAAGGTACATGCGCTCATTTTCAGCTTGAATTTGCTTATAGATCGGTTGATAGATGCCCAGTTCCATATCGACGAGCTGCTGCCCGTCCTCTCGAATGAAGTCCGCAATTTTCTCTGCTTTCTCGTAATGGTCCAGTGAAGCTTTCGAGGTCTCATCCGTTACTGCCGCGAAGGCGGCTTGCTCCTGCTCGAGGAACGAATCCAGCATATGATTGTAGCTCGTGACCGCAGATGAGCGGAGGGATGCTTTCGAATGATCTTCAAGCAGAGCGCGGAGCTCCATTAATTTTTTTCTGCTTTGCTTAAACAGCTCGTTGTTGCTTTCGTCCGGATTAAGCAAATAGTTATGAAGCGCCCCTAAGTTTCCTTCAACGGTTTGTGAGGATTGCTTGTACAAGAGAAGGCGGTCCATCATTTGATTATAGCTTTGCTGCACCAGTTTTCCGCTTTGAAATAAAAAGAAGGTGACGAAATTAACTAACAGAACGAGCAGCGGGATGAAAATGAGCAGCTTCGTACGAATCGTCATGGGCTCGTTTCTCCAGTCTCGTTTTTTAAAGTATGCCGGTCAAGGATATTGATCTTTGTAAAATGCCGCCCGGTAAGCGTCTCGCCGCGGTAGAAATCATTCAGCTGCGATACCGCTTCATAACCCATGTCGTAGGGCTGCTGGACGATTGTCGAGTTGATTTTACCGCTGCGGATATGCGCAAGCGTTTCTTCCAACGCGTCAAATGCAAAGATTTTTATATCGCTCCGCTGAATTCGCCCGGCGGCCTCGGCTATGCCGATACCGTCCAGGGCGCTTAACCCGACCATGAAATCAATTTGCGGATATTGGATCAGCAGCTCCTCCGCTTCTCCCGCAGCCTGAAGACGGGAAATATTCGATGAACGGACATCAACGAGAGTCAGCCCGGGATACTGCCCGATCACTGTGCGCAGGCCCTTCAGTCTAAGCTGTTGATTAGGCGCCTGCTCGTTCCCGATCATAACGGCGACGCTGCCCCGTTTTCCCGCTGCTTCGGCAACCAGCCCGCCCATTACTTTTCCGGCATCCAGGTTATCTGTACCTACATAAGACAGCCGCCGGCTGCCCGGTTCATCTGTATCAACGGTAATGATTGCAATGCCTTGGCTAACCGCCTGATTAATTAAGTCCACGTACTTCGGGTAGTTGATTCCTTGCACCAGCACCGCATCCGCTTTGGCTGCGATAGCTTTCTCAAGCAGCTTGATTTGCTCATCCGGATTTATGCGCAGCGGTCCGGCATACTCAAGCTGCATTCCGTATTTGGCCGCTGATTCCCGTGCGCCTTGTTCAATCGAGCGCCAATAGGGATTGTCCAGCTCTTGGGCGATGAGTACGACATGACGCGCTGCTTTCTGGCTGGTTTCATCGGATAGAATGGGCTGGAGAAGCACCCGTATACGGATAGTAGACAGTAAGAAGCTTAGCAGCAAGCTGGCAAATATTATAAATAGGATCGCGATAGCGATATTCCATTTCCGATTGGACATGCTGAAGCTCCCTCTAAACATCCATATATATGAATGATTATACAAGAACCCTCTTATAATCAAAAGTTAAGGCTTGCATTAGCGGTATTCAAATTTTACAGCCTCTATTTCTTGTAGTCCGGATGAGGATGTGAGATGGATAGTGTAATTAATTATTAAGTTAACTATAAAGCGGAAAACTCGCCTTTTATTCAAGAAATAGTTGACAAATAAGCTAATGAAGGCGTATTCTTGTAACGAAATAGTTATTAAATTTATTTATAATTAACTTTTAAACTAATTTAAAGAAAAAATTAAAATGAGAGGTTGTGCGATGCAAATGGCATTGAATACAGTACAAGATGCACAGGTTAGCATTCCCCGGGCTGAATATCCGCGTCCCGATTGGCAGCGAGCGGATTGGTTAAATTTGAACGGAGCCTGGTCCTTCGTGTTCGATCACGAGAACGATGGACTTCAAGCGGATTGGCATAAGTCGAAGGGGCAACCGTTTCAATCCGAAATTACGGTGCCCTTCTCATGGTCGAGCCCTTTGTCGGGTATTGGGAGCAATGATAAAGGAATTGCCTGGTACTATAAGGAGATCGAATGGGCGCCTGCAGCAGCTGATTCAAAAGTATTCCTCCGCTTCGGCGCCGTTGATTACAAAGCAGACATTTGGATAAACGGAAATTTTATCGGCTCGCATTCAGGAGGCTATGGGACGTTCGAATTCGATATAACGGATGTATGGCCGTTAGATGGAAGCAGCTCGATTACGGTTCGTGTCGAAGATTTTGATCATAATGATCAAGCCCGCGGCAAGCAGGGCTATGGTGAAATTCGCGGAATTTGGCAGCCGGTATGGCTGGAAGCCCGTCCGCAAAGCTATGTTCGCGATTCGAAATTTAACACCCGCATAGATGGCGCGGTTGAAGTAAAGACGACGGTAATTGCCCGGAACGCAGGAAAAGCGCAGCTTTCCTTCTCGTTTGCGGAAGGCGCCGTCTCCCATCAGATCGAGGCTGAACTTGAGGAAGGCAGCAATATAATTAGCACGACATTTATAGTTGCCGAGCCTAAGCTGTGGAGCCCCGAATCACCTTTCTTATATGAAGGCGAAGTGCGCTTGACCAGCAATGGGCAGACCGATACGATCAGCACTTATTTTGGCGTTCGCGAGATCGGAACGGCGGTTGTTGGCGAGCGAAGCTACCGCTGGATCACTTTAAACGGCAAGCCAGTTTACTTAAACGGCACGCTTGATCAATCCTTTCATAAGACCGGTTATTTTACATATCCGTCCGATGAAGAGATGCAGAATGAAATTTTTCTTATGAAGCGTTTAGGCTTGAACTTTGTCCGCATTCATATTAAGCCTGAGGAGCCGCGCAAGCTGTACTGGGCTGATAAGATGGGCATTCTTGTTATGGAGGATATGCCTTGCTTCTGGGGGGACCCGGATGAGCAAGCGAGAAATGCGTATGAGAATGAGGCGCGCGAGGTCATTGATCGGGACTACAATCACCCGTCGATTTTCTCTTGGGTTATGTTTAATGAGACTTGGGGTTTAAAGACAGAGAGCGAGGCCGCTTCGCTTACGACAGACGTTACACAGCCGAATAATTACCTGCTGCAAACGCAGGAGTGGGTACGGTCTATGTATCATTGGGCAAAGCAGCAGGATCCAACCCGTATCATTGAAGATAATTCGCCTTGCAACTACGATCACGTAGAATCGGACATTAACACCTGGCATTTCTATATTAACGGATACAACGAGCTTCGCGGCCATGTAACGGAAGTGGTGGAAAAGACGTATGCCGGCTCTAATTTCAACTACACTGGCGGCAATGTGCAAACGGATGCTCCATTAATGAACAGCGAATGCGGCAATGTATGGGGAATCGAAGGCGGAGCAGGCGACAGCGACCTAGCCTGGCATTACCGCTACATGATGAATGAGTTCCGTCGTCATGATAAAATGTGCGGCTTCGTGTTTACCGAATTCCGTGATGTTATCAATGAATTCAACGGCTACTACCGCTTGGACGGCAAGGATAAGCATTTCGGCTACGAGTGGTTTGTTCCCGGCATGACCGTTGCTGATTTGCATTCGCCTGACTTTATCGTCATTGATGCTCCTCCCTGTCAGTCGGTGAAGGCCGGTACAGATACCGTCGTGGATCTTCTCCGTTCCAGCTTTGCGGATCGTTACCACGGGCAATCGCTCCAGCTTGCGTGGGAGCTGTGGTATGACAATTTAGGTACACGCGTCGTGCTGGATTCAGGCAATGAAGCTATCGAATGGAATGGTTATGGCGTTGGCGCACTAACGTCACTTTCCTTGAAGATGCCTACGCAGGATGCAGTTGCTGTGCTTGCGGTACGTCTATTGACCGCTCAAGGTGCAACAGTTACGCGCAACTTTGTTACGTTCGACGTTCGCAGCGGCGCAGCGAATGGACTGTATGAGGCAGACGGCCAAATCGTTAGCGTGCCAGTGGCTGCCTTCTCGGAAAGTGAGTGGCCAATAAGCTGGAATGCGATTCAAGAGCAGAAGGTAAATGGCGGAGAAACCGGCCATTATATTTACGATATACAGCTTCCTTCTTTATCGGAGCAAGCGGTTATCTATGATATCGAGCTGTTGTTCGAAGCGAGCTCGAAGCGGCTGTTGAAGCGCAATAAAGAGGAAAGCGTGCAGAAGAAGCTTGATATTTCCTTCATGCATGGCGCTTTAGCTGATCCGGAATATAACATGAACACCTACTATATGACTGATTCGGAACGCCATGAATCTAAGCTGAATGTATTGATTGACGGTGAGCTTATCGAGACGATCCTGCTCACGGATAATCCTGCCGACAGCCGCGGCGTATTGTCCTGGCATTATCAGCCTGCTGCGAACAAGCTGGAGGAAGCCGGATCATACGGCTATATTTGCAAAGTTGTTTTGCCGAGCGCACTGACCGCAAAGTTGAATGCAAGCCGCAGCTTTAAGCTTCAGCTGGCAGCGGAGGAAGGCGGTTTGGCGCTTTACGGGCGCAACGCAGGCCGTTATCCGATCGACATTATCGTGCATATCAAAGACTAATTTTATTTGTTTAATAGAAAGAGGGTCAGCTGTTATTAGGCTGACTCTTTCTTGCATGGAATGGCATCGCTTCTTAAGCTAGAATAGACTATTTTTTGTTCGAATAATTGTTTACCTAGTCCAAGTTGATTGATTATAATAGAAAAGTTACGAATTTGTTAACGGTTATAGTGATAATAAGCCAATACGATCTTGTAAAATAGAGGGAGAATTAGAAGGGGGGTACATATAGATGAACGTTCCTGTAGGGGTGTGGATTTTTGCGGGCATTCTCGTCGTGCTGCTCACTTGGATGACGTTATGGATTACAAAGAAGGCTTATTCCAAAAAGTGGGATGAAGCAGATCAATAGCTAGCCCGCGGAGGGGTTAACATTCGGTTAAAATATATCTTATCTTGCTCCTTGGCCCGTAAGCCGAGGAGTCTTTTTGTGTTCATTTTTCCGTATGTATGAGTCAAAATACTGCTTATCTCATGGGAAATAACAGATACTATAAGCTAGGATAATCGTGTATAATGTGGGTATTGTTTTCTGAAGGGGATGCTGTTTATTGAATCAAAGTTATTTGGATCCGTCGCTGGTACATAAGAAAGAGGATCGCTACTTTACGGTTGCGCTAATTTTTAGTATTTTCGTTTATATCGGACTATTTCTTTCGATTATTTTTATTTTCATCATTCCTGTGCTGTTCCTTCTGCCTTTATTCGCCCAGGCGATCATGATGGCAAGCATTCGCACAAACGGCGTGCGAATTACGCCTCAACAGTTCCCTGAAGTGTTCGCCATCGCGCAGGAGCAGTGTGCCAGAATGGGCTTTGCTGTCGTGCCGGACATATATGTCATGGAATCAAGCGGCATACTGAATGCATTCGCCTCGCGCTTCTTTGGCCGGAATATGGTTGTCCTTTATTCTGACCTGTTCGAGATGATTCAAACGGGAGGCGAGAAAGAGCTGACCTACGTCATTGCGCATGAGCTCGCCCACATTAAACGCAATCATTTAACTAAGAGGCTTCTGATCATTCCGGCTTTATGGTTTCCGTTTATTGGAGAGGCGTATTCACGCGCTTGCGAATATACATGCGATCGCATGGCAGCCTATTTTACCAATGATGCCGAAGCCGCGATGAATGGGCTAACAGTATTGGCGATTGGAAAAACGCTTTATAAGCGCGTCGACCGTGAACAATACTTATTGCAAAGCAGCTATGAAAAAGGATTTTTTGTCTGGCTGGCTGAGAAGCTATCAACGCATCCGCCCTTACCGAAGCGGATACATGCGATTCAGCAGTTTGCCAGCATCTCATCAAGTATCGTCTTCAAGTCATCCCGGATAGGACTGATAATAGCTCTAGCCGCAGCGCTGGTTATCGTCGGATCGGTTTCAGCAGGCATCATCTTCTCTAAATCAATCGATACCATTATGAGTTACCTCTCGGAGACGCAACCGGATAAAGATCTGCTCGGAGCAGCCTCGGAAGCTGATTTGGAACGTGTGCAATCAATACTGGCAGCCGGTATTGATCCGAATGTTACGGACGAGGAAGGATGGACGGCGCTCATGTGGGCTGCTCAATACAATGAAACGGAGATTGGCAGTGCTTTAGTAAAAGCGGGAGCTGATTTGAATTTGGTTGAGCAGAGCAATGAAGAGACGGCACTGACGGTCGCATTATATAATGGCAGTCTTGAAATGGTCGCTCTGCTGCTTGAGGAAGGGGCCAATCCCGATTTGCAGGATAGTTCCGGCTGGACACCTTTAATGACAGCGGCATCAAGCGGCGACATGGAGTCGACGAAGCTATTATTGGAAGCAGGGGCTAATCCTTTGAAATACGATGAAGAGGGCTATACGGCAGGGGAGTATGCTTTAGAGTATGGATATGAGGATATAGCTGAGCTGCTGAGAGAAAAAGGAGATCAAATATAAAAAAGAAGCTTGATCGCTCAAGCTTCTTTCTTCTATGTATATTCAATCATTAATGGTGTGCTTAATGGTCGGGACGACACGATTTGAACATGCGACCCCCTGGTCCCAAACCAGGTGCTCTACCAAGCTGAGCTACGTCCCGTTAAAAAAAGGTGGTGCCGTCGAGAGGACTTGAACCCCCAACCTACTGATTACAAGTCAGTTGCTCTACCAATTGAGCTACAACGGCACGTCGTTTTCGTTAAACACAAGATGTATTATTACACAGAATTCTAATCTATTGCAAGTGTTTTTTTTAATTTTTTTTGAAAAGGAGGATCGAGCAACTAGGTTGCTTAAAGAAAAGCATGCCCAATTAAAAAGAGCAGCCCTTGCGATATGCAGGGGCTGCTTCTTCATATGGTATTAAATTTAAGCCGTTTCGCCCTCGACTGCCGCTTCCGTTTGCTGAATGAGCATTTCGACCTTGCGAATCCGGTTTTTGCTTGTTTCGCGGATAATAAATTTATATTTCTCAAAGAAATGCTCTTTGCCGGGCTTCGGATCAGCGACTTGGCTGTACAACCAGCCGCCGACCGTATCGACATCCTCTTCCTCGAAATTCATACCGGTCAGATCGCTCAGCTCGCTAAGAGAAACTTTGCCGTCCAGCAGGTAGCAGTTATCTGCAAGCTGTTCAATTTCCTTGCGTTCATCGGCATCGAATTCATCGCGAATTTCACCGACGATCTCTTCCAAAATATCCTCGATCGTAATAAGGCCGGAGGTGCCGCCGTATTCATCAACAAGAATGGCGATGTGAACGCGATCCAATTGCATCCGTTTCAACAGCATTTTTACGGGCGTCACCTCGGAAACGCTCAGTACCGGATGAACGAGTTTTTTGAAATCCAAATCGCGGTCTGTTTCATATTCAAGGAAAAGCTGCTTCGTATTGATCATACCGACGATGTTGTCCTTGCTTTCAAGAGCGACAGGGAAACGCGTATATTGTTCCTTGCGAATAATTTCCATGTTTTCTGCCAACGATTTGTTTGTGTACAAGCAAATCATATCGGTGCGGGGCACCATAATTTCTTTGGCCAACAGTTCGTCAAAGGCGAAAATGCGGCTTACGTATCCATACTCTGTATTGTTAATCTTTCCGCTCTGGTAGCTTTCGTTAAGAATAATTTGAATTTCTTCTTCCGAATGCGCTTCCTCATGCTCAGTCGCAGGCGTTAGGCCGAACAAGCGGACTAGTGCGTTAGCCGAGCCGTTAAGTAACCAAATGAAAGGATATAAAAACTTATGGAATAAAATAATCGGTCTTGCTGTAAGAAAGCTAATAAATTCAGCTTTTTGAATGGCCCATGTTTTTGGCGCAAGTTCGCCGACAACGACATGCAGAAAAGTTACTGAAAGAAATGCAATCAAGAAGGATAGAATATGACTAATGTTATCGTTTAACGCAAAATGTTCAAACAAGGGTAAAAGCATTTTTTCAACCGTTGGTTCCCCCAGCCAGCCCAGCCCGAGTGCTGTTATGGTAATACCTAATTGGCATGCTGACAAGTAGGCATCCAGATTACTCGTAACCCGTTGAACGGCAAGCGCGTTCTTCCGGCCCTCAAGCACTAACTGATCGATCCGACTGGAGCGAAGTCTGATAATGGCGAACTCCGTTGCGACGAAAAAAGCAGTTAATAAAATAAGAAGAGCAATCATGAATAAATTGAATCCTATACCCATTTTCGTTTCTCACTACCCTTTTATATTTATATTTTTTGTATTCTTATGATCTACTATAACGAATGATTACAGGTTATGACAAACGCCATATGTAACGGTAACAGCCTTTTACGCGCTTTTAGAGCGATTTAATGAGATGGAAAAGCTTATTCTCATTGATTTTCGAGCCTTTACAAGCGTCATTCTCCGGCATATGATGAGTTCATATGAACTTGAAATAAAAAAAGTTAGACGAAAGCGGAGGAGGAAGCGATATGGAATCCTTTACGCTTACTCGAAAAGAGATGGCTTGCTTGCTGCTCGCCTTAGACGGACAGCATAATCTGAAGCCTCTTCAGGTGCTGCAAGCCGCATGGACAAAGACGCATCAATACGAATTGGAGAAGGGAACGGGGCTGCCCGCATTTTTATCTACTCTGCTGCCTCCAATCATTGAGAAGCTGATAAAGGGCAATGAGCTTAAAGGCTTCTCACTTCATGAAATCGCTGCGCTCGGCCAGCTGATAGAATATTCGAATCTGTCAATTACCTCCATGCAAAATTGGGTAAAGCGAGATTTTAAACCTTATTTCGACTGTCCGAAGGCCGGAAAAAAATATTCTCTGAACCAAGCTGCGTTATTGTTCATTATTGATGATTTAAAGTCAAATCTTGATTTTGAATCAATACGGAAGCTGTTCGAGATCGTTTTTAAAAAGCCGGAGGATGAAACGGATGATTTAGTCGGACCTATCGAATTATATGCATCCTACACCAGCATGTTTGAAGAGCTGGACGCAAATAACGATCAGCTGCTCGATATTTCCGGCCATTTGAAGGAATATCCGCATCAGGATTTATTGACTGAGCATGTTATTTGTTCGTCAGCGAATCAATTTGCAAGCAGATTGCCGAATTTAACGGAGAAGCAATGGGAAGCGGTGCGAAATATTTTGCTCGTTGCGGTCATATCGATACAAACGTCCTATTTTCATTCGTTATCGCGGCGTTATTGTAATGCGACTTTGTTCCTTATCCCGGAATAATGGCATGGCTGTCAGACCTCCGGAAAAATATTTAGAGTTATATAGGCTGTGTAAAACCGTTCGGCAGTGCGCTGAACGGTTTTTTATTGCCGCTTGACGGTCTCTTATCCATCTGTTGACGTAATGCAAATGGAAGTGGTTCAATGGATCTATCTACGTTGTTGTGAAGGAGCTGCATAATGTTATTCGTTCTTGTTGCGTTATGGGCTGTTGCGGCCATTATATGGCTCTCCGATCGGCGGTCATCCGCTAATCATTGGTTAGGCGCCGTGGCGTTTAGCGGTGGAGCGGGGGCGCTTGCTGCCGTGCTTGACCTGCAATGGCTTCCTGCGGCAGCGGATGCGGGAATGAATGAAGTGGCGCAGCAGCTGCTTTACCGCTTGCAAGCGGTATCCTCGCTCGTTTCTTATTATGGTTTACCGTTTTCCTTCACGCTGTTTGCCATCGCTTACCGGCCCGTTCGACTGCCTGTGAGGTTGCAGCAGCTTTTGCCGTTTCTGCTGCTTATCCCGATTGTTATGTGCATCGCGTTTACGCCTTTCTACAGGGAAGAATATCCGATATCCTTCAAGATCGTAGTATGGTGGGCAGTGCCTTATATTTTATTCGGCGCCGTGCAGGTTCTGCTCAAACGCCAGCTGCATGCGTCTTTCTCTCGCACGCATTGGATCGTTTGCTCGGCGGTGCTGCCGCCGGTCATGTTCAGCATGGTTATGAATTACGTGCTGCCAAGCTTCGGTATGCTGCGCATGTGGGTCTATAATACGTGGATCGTCGGATTAGGTGTAACCGTATTTGTCATCGCTCTGTTTACTTACGGCTTCATGGGCGTACGCGTCAATATTGATCGGCGGAGGTATGACTCCACGCTTAGAGCAGTCACCTCAGGCACTGCCATTCTCAATCATGCGATCAAGAACGATGCCGGAAAAATGCGGCTATTTTCTGAAAAGATGAAAGCGTACGCGATCGCAACCGGTCAGCAGGAACTGCTGGCAGATGTTGAGACGGTACTCGGCGCCTCTCGTCATATGCAAGAGATGCTCCAACGGGTTCATCGGCGAACGGAGGATTTGGTGCTGCGCGTTGAAGCGACCGATTTGGCTGTGCTAATCGAGCAGACGATGAAGGGGTATGAGCCCTCCCTTGGGAATATAAAGCTTCAAACGACGCTTAGCAGGGGCTGGAGCTGCCGTATCGATCCGGCTCAAGTGAGCGAAGCTTTGGGCAATATCGTTGCCAATGCATTGGAGGCGATGATGGGCTATGGCGAACTGTATATCCAATTAAGCGAGACAAAGCGCGAGCTTGTTATTGAGGTGCGGGATACAGGCCCCGGCATGAATAAAAGTGAGATGACGAGGGTGCTTGAGCCCTTTTATACAACTAAAAACGGCAGCGACACGAATTTTGGCCTTGGCTTGCCGTACGCGTATCATGTGATGCGTAAGCATAAAGGGATGCTGGATCTGCGCAGCAAGCCGGGCGTAGGGACATCCATTTTTATGTCGTTTCCGAAGCGCAGTGTTCAAGCAGAGAAAACAGTAGATCATACGCAGAGGAGAGAGGCGCATGGACAGCATTCGGGTGTGGATCGTTGAGGATGATCCTGATTGGCTTCGCGGTCTTGTGGCGTATTTAAACAAGGAGCCGGATATTAAAGTAGTATGGACAGCAAGCAGAGCCGAAGATGTGAGGCAAGCGTTGCTGGAGGGCAAGCAGCAATCTATGCCTGCCGATGTCGTGCTGATGGACATTATGCTTGAAGGCAGGCCGGAAGGCGTTTTGCTCGCGGAGGAGACCGCCGTATCTACAGGAGCGCGAGTAATCATGCTGACTTCGATGGAGGAGAAGGAGCTTATTTTCCGCTCCTTTCAAGCGGGAGCCATCGATTATCAAATTAAATCGGATTTTGAAAGCTTGCCTGATGCGGTCCGATCAG